>JBDGUH010000023.1:0-5993 GCA_042216055.1 Haloarculaceae archaeon | reverse complement strand
GACGGCACCGCATCGAGGACAGCACCGCGACGACCGACGGCACCGCATCGAGGACAGCACCGCGACGACCGACGGCACCGCATCGAGGACAGCACCGCGACGACCGACGGCACCGCATCGAGGACGGCGCCGCGACGACCGACGGCCCTAAGAGCGCTCGCGCTCAATTTCCGAGCGATACGCTCGCCATGAACCCATCCAGTCGGGGCTGTCGCCGCACGGTCGGGTCCCTCCTGCTGTTTGCCGTGTTCCTCGGCGGCGCCCTGTTTGGCATCGTCCGCCGGTCGGGTGCGAGCGGGCATCCCCAGGGCGGAGCCGCGACCGGGTCGCTCCCCGTCCTCGTCCCCGCCGCGGCCGGCCTGCTGATCGTCGCGACGGCCGCGTACTGCTACCGGGCGGCGTGATCGACGCGCCCGCGCGGCGACGCTGCGAGCGGCGCGCAGAACGGATTGATCACTCCCGCAGGACGCTCACGTCGAACAGCGGCTTGCACGTCTCGCCGGCGAGGAACGCCTCGTAGGCGGGATCGGGGTCCTCGAGCGAGAAGCGCTCGTCGATCAGCGGCTCGGGGTCGACCTCGTCCCCGGCGAGCAGCCGCATCGCGGCGTCGAAGTCGGCGTAGGTGGAAGCATACGAACACTGGAGGTCGAGTTCCGCCCGGACCAGCGGCGAGTAGGCCATCTCCGTCCGTCCGGTCTGGCCGATCAGGACGATCTGGCCGCCCTTGCGCACCTCGTCGACGGCCATCGGCAGGCCCGAGGGGTGCCCGGTCGTGTCGAACACCACGTCGTAGCCCACGCCGTCGGTGGCCGCCGCGCGGCGCGCATCGAGGGCGTCCTCGCCGACGACCACCGTCTCGAAGCCCAGGTCCGCCGCGACGGGGAGGCGGTGATCGGCGTCGCGTTCGACGCCGGCGACGACCACCTCGCCGCCCTGCGCGGCGGCGATCTGGGCGGTGAACAGGCCGATCGGGCCGGGACCGGCCACGAGGACGCGGGACCCGGCCCGGACGCGGGAGTGCTCGATGACCGCGCGCGCGGCGATGCTCGTCGGTTCGACGAGCGCGGCGTGGCGGGGCTCGATACCCTCCCGGACGGCCTGGAGGGCGCGCTCCGGGACGGCGATGTACGCCGCGTAGGCGCCGTCGTGATCGACGCCCGTGATGGTCGCGTCCCGGCAGACGTTCTCCTCGCCGATCAGGCACTGGTGACAGTCTCCACAGCCCCGGATCGGGCGCTCGACGACGCGGTCGCCCGGGGCAACGCGGGTCACGTCCGCGCCGACCTCGACCACCCGGCCGGTGTACTCGTGGCCGACGACCGTCGGGAGCGACATCCGCTCGAAGGCCGCCTCGAACTCGTAGATGCCGGCGTCGCTGCCACAGAGGCCCGCGTACTCTACCGCGACGAGCGCCTCGTCCGGGGCCGGTTCGGGGCGCTCGCGCTCGATCAGTGCCATCGCGCCCTCGCGGCGCTCGGTCTTGGCGAGTGCTCGCATGCCTCCGACTCGCCGGTACGGGCACATAACGCTGTGGGGACCGGCCCCGATTCCCGCTAAAAACGAACCGATCGTTCCGGGCGGCCGGCTTGCGAGCCGTCCGACGTGGAGAGCCGAATGCGGGTTGCGGCGAAGCCGTGAGCGAGTAGGGTGGGTAGTTTACACCGTCTTCCAGGCGCCTCGCACGTCCGAGCGGGACATCTCGGTGTCGTGGACGTCGCGGGCGTGCTGCTGTACGAACTCGATGAGTTCGGACTCGTCTTCGGATCGGATCATGAAGTCACAGTCGTACCCTGCGTCGCGGCAGGAGAGTTCTTTCGCCATGTCGATGACCTCCGGATGGCCCGACGGCGTCGGGGTACCTTGTAATGTGGACCGTAGCGAGAGTCCGACGTGTGCCGCCTGGAGAAAGCCCGTCGTATCCGACCGTCGCGTTGCCGTCCCGCGTTCTGTCGGGGACCGACCGCTGGCGGGCGTTCCTGACCGTCACGCCGTCGGTAACGGCGGCCAACGACGCGACCCGCCGGGGTTACTCCCCGTGGACCTCGTCGTGGAGCTGGTGGGCCTCCTCGACGGTCGCGGTGACCCACTCCTCGTCGGGGCCGAGTTTGATCTGGACCATCCCCTCGGGGATGTCGGCCTCGACTTCGTCCGCGTGTTCCGCGACCAGGTGTTCCGCGTACTGGTCCCACGCGGCCGCCTCCGACGGTGCGATCGATTGCCACCCGCAACCCGGGTGTGAACAGTAGACCATCCTCGTTGGTGGGAGGACATTCGGGTATATGAACCTTTCTGCACGGGGGGCGACGGATAGGCCGTCGCTGATTCGGAGCCGGGACGTGACGCGAAAACTGGGAGACTGCGAGCGGTACGCCGGGCTTACCGTCACCGTCGGCGCTCGGACAGTCACGTGAGCGCGCCGCGCAGGGAATCGTCGGGGGAGACTCCCGCTGCCCCGGACGAGACCGCCTAGGCGAACGACGGCCCTCCGACGTGGTGCTCGGCGGCCAGATCGAAGTCGATCTCGATACCGAGTCCCGGTCCCTCGGGGAGGTCGACAGCGCCGTCGGCGATGACGGGACCGGTGCCGGCGGTCCGGTCGACGAGGGCCTCGAACCACGGCACGTCGAAAGCGTGGTACTCCAGGGCGAGGAAGTTCGGGACGCTCGCGGCGGCGTGGGCCGCGGCGACGGTGCCGACGGGCCCGGCGATGTTGTGTGCGGTCACGGGCACCCCCTCCAGGTCACAGTGGTGGGCGATGCGCCGGAAGTCCCGCAGGCCGCCGCAGTTGTGGGGGTCGGGCGCGCCGACGTCCAGCCCCTCGGCGGCGAGGATCTGCTTGAACTCGCCGGGGTCCCGGAGGTTCTCGCCGGTCATGATCGGGACGCTCGTCGCCTCGCGCACCCGCCGGTGGGCGTCGTACTTCCGGGGCGGTACGGGGTCTTCCAGCCACGCCAGGTCGTAGGGCTCGAGCTTCTCCGCGAGGCGGGTGGCCGTCTCGACGGTGAAGTTCCAGTGGAGGTCGAATCCCAGGTCCGCCTCGTCGCCGATCTCCTCGCGAACGGCCTCGACCAGCGCGACCTTGTGCTCGATGGCGGCGTTGTCCAGCCGCCGGGCCGCCGTGTCGACGTCGGCGTGGGTTCGCACGTCGAGGTCGAACTTCAGCGCGTCGAACCCGGCGTCGACCACCTCGCGGGCCGCCGCGGCGTAGGACTCGGGGGTGTACACCTCGCGGGGGTCGACGTCGTCGGACTGGGCGCCCCCCAGCGACTCGCCGGCGTGGGCGTCACAGTACACGCGCACCCTGTCGCGGTACTTGCCGCCGAGCAGTTCGTAGACGGGCACGTCCAGCAGTTTCCCCTTGATGTCCCACAGCGCCATCTCGACGCCGGGGCCGGGCTCCCACATCACGTCCCGGAGACGGTGGACGTCCAGCGGGTTCTGCCCCTCGAGGCGGCCGGGGTCCCGTGGACCCTCTCCGTGGACCTCGCCGTAGCCGGTGACGCCGGCGTCGGTCTCGACGCGCACGATGCCCCACCGGAAGTTCCCCTGCAGGACCATCGTCGACACGTCGGTGATGGCGATGTCGCGCTCGGGCGGGCGGTGGGTCTCCTCGTCGGTGTGGTCCATCCACGGGACCCCGCCGCCCGGCGGGACGACGTACTCGGGCGTCTCCTCGGGTGAGTCGTCTGCCATACCACCGGGTCGTTCGGGCGCCGGTTCAAGGTTGTCCCGGGGGCAAGCCGTGCTGGGTCCGGTCCGTCGGCCGCAGCTCGTGGCCTCACGCCCGACGTGTTCGACTCGCCCACGACCCACACTTTTTCCCCGCCGGGCGAATGGCACGGGTATGCGACTAGGCGGCCCCGTTCCGATTGAGGACCCGGACCCGGACGAGTGGACAGCTGCGCTCGACGAACGCGGGTACGCCGCAACGGCGGCGCCCTTCGGCCCCGACACCGACGAGGAGACGGCCGCGGCGTTTCGCGAGGCGGCGGCCGCGGCCGGCGTCGAGATAGCGGAGGTCGGCGCCTGGGGGGCGAACCCGATCAGCGACGACCCCGACGAGCGCGAGGCGGGAATCGAACAGTGCGCTCGCGCGCTCGAACTCGCCGACGCGGTCGGCGCGCGCTGCGCCGTCAACGTCGCGGGGTCGCGCGGCGACGCCTGGGACGGCCCCCATCCGGAGAATCTCTCGGACGAGACGTTCTACCGGGTGGTCGGGTCGGTCCAGAAGATAATCGACCGCGCGGATCCCGACGACGCCGTCTACACGCTCGAACCGATGCCGTGGGTGTTCCCCCACGACGTCGAGAGCCACCGCCGCCTCCTCGGCGCCGTCGACCGCGAGGCGTTCGGCGTCCACTTCGACCCCGTGAACATGATCACCAGTCCCGAGCGATATTACGACGACGCCGCGTTCGTCCGCGAGTTCGTCGCAGAACTCGGCGATCGGATCGAGGTGGTCCACCTCAAGGACGTGACGCTGGCCCACGAACTCACGGTCCACGTCGACGAGCGCCGCCCCGGCGCCGGCGAACTGGACTATCACGTCCTCCTGTCGGTGCTGTCGGACCTCGGCGACGACCTGCCCCTCCTGCTCGAACACCTCGACAGCGAGGCCGCCTACGAGCGAGCGCGCGAGTACGTCCGCGAGGTGGCCGACGAACTCGGCGTGTCGGTGTAGGCGCCGGCGGCGGACACGGGCCAACCGGCCGTTCAGACGCGCCCGGCGACGACCGACACCGCGGCCGTCTGCTCGAAGGGCCCGCCCCCCAGGGCGGCCAATCGCTCGCGCAGGGCCCGCTCGACGGCGCCGGCGTCGTCGAACTCGCCGGGCGCGGCGAAGGACAGCGAGAACACGTAGTCGACGATCCGGTCGACCGACCACGTGCGCTCGACCGCGAACGTCTCCTCGCGGACGGCCGCGAGGCCGCAGTCGGCCAGCAGTTCGTCCCACGGGTCGTCGTACTCGACCTCCGCGGGCTCGTACCGCGCGGGCGGGTCCGCCAGGTGCCCGGCGACCACCTCGTAGACGGCCGCCGTCCACGGTTCGGTGCCGCCGGTGAGCCACTCCACGTCGTCGAGGAGTGCGATTCCGCCGCCGGGACGGGTCGCCGCGCGCAGGCACGCGACCGTCGCGCGGCCGTCCATCCAGTGAAACGCCCGCCCGACCGTCGTCAGGTCGAGCGGGGCGACGTCCTCGATCAGCCCGTCCCGCAGGTCGGCGTCCGAGCCCCGGTGCGTCTCGACGTTCTCGCGCCCGGCGTCGGCGGTGCGCTCCCGTGTCGCGGCCAGCATCGCCTCGTTGGGGTCCATCGCGACGACCTGCCCGGCGCGAGCGGCCAGCGGCACCGCGACCTGGCCGGCGCCACAGCCCAGGTCGAGCACCCGGGCGCCGTCGAGGCCGAACCGCTCGTCGAGATGGTCGAGCGCCGCCTCGCCGTATCCCGGGCGAGCGCGGGCGTAGTGGGCCGCCGTCCCGGCGAAGGGGTCCTCGGCCATGGGTCCGACGCGAGACGAGCGGCGGGCAAAACAGTTTCGATAGCTGACAGTCGCTGGCCCCGACCCGGCGGACCCGGGAACGGGCCCCGGGTCCGCGGTCAGTGCTCCGCCTCGTGGGGGTTCAGCTCAGTACCGTACTGCTCGGCGTGATCGGTGTAGTCGATGAACCGCGGGGCGTCGGGGTCGAAGGGCCGTTTCAGCGAGTCGAAGGCCTTCTTCTTGTCCCAGGACTGCAGGCCGCCGATCGCCGAGCGGTCCTCCAGGTCGTGGTAGTCCAGGTCGTCCTTGGTGAGATTCCAGGCGTCCAGCCCCGTCTCGGTGCGGACGATGACCGAGGAGAGCTCGTCGCTCGATCCCACCGACCCGACGGTGAGGTCCGCGCAGTAGCCCGTGAAGTCGGCACACTCGTCACAGCCCTTGAGCGCGGCGTCGTGGAACGCCTCGACGTCCTCGTCGACGATCATCTCGCCGTCGCGGTCGTAGACCATCATCCG
>JBDGUH010000055.1:0-8750 GCA_042216055.1 Haloarculaceae archaeon | reverse complement strand
GCCCTTCAGGGCGGGGTCTGAGCGATAGGCACACCCACACAGTCCACGCTCTAGTGCCGGCCCGTGATTCCAACCGGGAGTGCAGCCTTTAACATCCCATAGTCCGTTGATTCTCGTGGATGCGACGCGTCAACACCTTCGATGTTCGCCCCCGGTCACACCGCGACCGACTGGTGTTTCTCGAAGTGCTGGACGCGTCCGCCGCACTGTGGAACGAACTCACCTACCACCGCCGCCAATCCTTCTTCGACGACGAGAGCGTCTGGGACGTGGACGCTGACGCCTTTCGGGTGAAGTACAAGGGCACGCTCGGCAGCGCCACCGCCCAACAGCTCATCCGCCGCAGCGACGAAGCGTGGCGGTCGTTCTTCAAGCTCCTCGAGAAGGGCGAACACCCCTCGCCGCCCGGCTACTGGAAGGACGACGGCCAACGCGAGCTGCAGACGCTCATCCGCAACGACCAGTACACACTCGAGTGGAGTGGACGCAGCCGCCTCGAAATTCCTGTGGGCTTTGATCTGAAGGAGAAGTACGGCCTCGGCTACCACGAGCGCCTCCGACTCGAAGCCAGCGGCAATCCACGGTGGGAGGGCAAGCAGGGCGAACTGGTGTACGACAGAGACGCCGAATCGTTCAGGGCACGACAACCCGTCACGGACGCTGTTCTTCGACGAGACGACTCACTGGCCGCCACGCCGCGCGACGACGGTGCGACGGCAGCCCTCGACATCGGCGCGAACAACCTCGTCGCCGTCACCACCTCATCCGGCCACCAGCGGCTCTACCACGGCCGCCCGCAGTTCCACGACTTCCACCAGACCACCCAGCAGATTGCTAGCCGGCAAGAAGACCTTGCCCGCTTCGAGTACTCGAGTCGGCGTATCCGCTCGCTCTACCAAGGAAGGACGGATCGCCGCGATCACCTGCAAGACGCCCTCGTCCGCGACCTCGCGGAGTGGTTGGTCGACGTTGGCGTCACCTCGGTGATCGCGGGCGACCTCTCCGACGTCCTCAAAGCGCACTGGAGCACGCGGGTGAACGAGAAGAACCACCTGTTCTGGGCACACGGCCGCTTCCGCCGGCGGTTGCGCGAGGTGCTGGAGGGCGAGTACGGTATCGAAGTGGTGGAGGTGAGCGAGGCGGGTTCCTCGTCGACGTGCCCGAGGTGTGGCGGGGAGCGCGTGGACAGGCACGGCGACTTGCTCACGTGCCGCGGATGTGGGTTCGAGGGGCACAGCGATGTGGCGGCGTCTGAGAACCTGCTGTGCGACAACGACGGGTCGATGGCTCGGCCCGCGGTCTCCCGAGAGAACAGGACGGAGAGCGGACACCGCGAGGTGCCGCGCCTCGAGTGGGACGATCACCGCTGGCGACGGCGGGATCGCTCGACCAAAGAGGATTCCGCGAACCGGAGTACCCACGGCGACGTGGGGAAACTTGCCTCCGAAGCTTCAGCATAGACTGAATCATCCGTGGAGGAATCCTCGCGCTTCAGCGCGGGGAGGAAGTCAACCACACGAGAGGGTGGTCGTGGAGGTTCCGACCCACGCCCGGACTGTCGGCTACCACGTCGATGTCATGGGCCGAGAGGTGTTCCGCAGGACCGATCCCGGACAGCAACAGCAGGTGCGGCGAGTTGATAGCCCCCGCCGAGAGGACCACCTCCTCGGTAGCGGTTGCCCGCTTGCGTTCACCATTCTGGTCGTAAGCGACACCGCTCGCGCGGTCACCGTCGAACAAGACGCGTCGTACCGTCGCCCCCGTCACGGCGGTCAGCCGCGATCGATCGAGGACCGGCTTCAAGAACGCGTCGGCGGCACTATGGCGCTCGCCGTCTTTCTGGACGACGTGTGTGAACCCGACGCCGTGGAGATCCGGCCCGTCGACCGGTGAGCGCCGCGCGAACCCCTCCTCGACGGCCGCCTCAATGAAGGCCTCGGTGACCGGGCTGGGGTCGCTTTGAGGGGCGACGTGTTGGGGGCCCCCGCTCCCGAACGGCGGGGACGGGCCGTCCTCGATGCGGTCGAAGTGCGACAGGACCGATTCGTGATCCCAGCCGTCGTTGCCGGCCGCCGCCCACCCGTCGTAGTCCGCGGGGTGACCACGGAAGTACATCTGCGCGTTGATGGAACTGGACCCGCCGAGGGTCCGGCCCTGTGCGACGTGGACCGCCCGGCCGTCGAGCCCTTCCTGGGGGACCGTCTCGAATCCCCAGTCGACGTCGGTTTCCAACAGGTCCGGGTGAGCGATCGGGACCGAAATTTTCCGTTCGTCGTCCGGCCCACCGGCCTCCAGCAGCAACACGTCGTGGGTTTCGCTGAGCCGGTTCGCCAGTACGCACCCCGCAGACCCCGCGCCAACGATGACGTACTCATATGCACTGCCATCGCGTTTCATCACTCGTTTCCATCGACACGATAACATATAACAGTGGCTCTGCTGAGCAGGCCCGGATACTCGGGTATCAAACCAGCATTCGGCTGTCAAACGAGCCACCGCTGGCGATACTGATACGGATTATTGTAACTGTGTACCGGTCCGACCGCACAACGTCGTGCGGTCGAGACGGGAATGACTCGCATAATCCGTATGAGGACTCTCGAGAGACTGTCACAGAATTCTTCACGATGGGTCTTTTTTGAGAACATCTCCCGGTAATAACTGTCAGGAGAGCCTGCGGCTCAATCGTGACTGATGGATCCCCACCTGTCGGGGCGCCCACAAAATTAGCCTCGTCCGGAATACTCCGTACGAGTGTTCGACAGCACCCGGGTGGGCCTCTCTCGGGTTGATGAGCCTTTCGAAGGGGGAACCGGCACAAGCTTTGGTGTCCCGGAGGCCCCAGGCCGCCCCATGAGCGAGGACAGCGAGGAGAAACTCGGCTTCTGGGGTGCGATCTCGATCTCGGTCGGCGGGATGATCGGCGGCGGCGTCTTCGCGGTGCTGGGCGTCGTCGCGACGATAGCGGGCGCCGCCGCGTGGCTGGCGTTCACGCTGGCCTGTCTGGTGTCGCTCTGTGCGGCCTACTCCTACGTCCGCCTGAACCAGCTCGGCGAGCAGCAGGGCGGTTCGGTCTCGCAGCTCGAGGAGTACCTGGCGACCAAAGAGATCGCGGGGATCGTCGGCTGGACGCTCCTTTTCGGGTACGTCGGCGCGATGGCGATGTACGCCTACGCGTTCGGGAGCTTCGCCGTCGCGCTGACGCCGGGGAGCCTCGTCGCCGCCGCCCCCGCCGGCGAGGCGCTGTTGCGCGCGGTGTACTCGGTGGGTGCCGTCGGCCTCTTCGTGGCGCTCAACGTGGTCGGCGCGCGCGCGACAGGGGCCTCCGAGGAACTCCTCGTCGCCGCGAAGGTGGCCGTGCTCCTGCTGTTTGGCGCGATCGGCGTGTGGTACGGCGTCGTTCACCACTCGCTCGAGTTCGGCGCGGGGGTCGTCACGCAGGTCTCGCCGATCGTCATGGCGACGGCGGTCTCCTTCGTCTCGTTCCAGGGCTGGCAGCTCCTGATCTACGACCAGGACAGCATCGAGAACCCCACCGAGAACGTCCCGAAGGCGATCTACTACTCGATCGTCATCACGATCCTGATCGACGGGCTCATCGCGATCATCGTGACGAGCCTCGCCTCGCCCGCGGTCATCCAGGCCCACCCCGAGCGGGCGCTCGCGAACGCGGTCGCGCCCGTCGTCGGTCACGTCGGATTCGTCGTGGTCTCGATCGCCGCCATCTTCTCGACCGGGAGCGCGATCAACGGGACGCTGTTCTCGTCGGCCCACTTCGCGAAGGGGATGATCGGCGACGGGCTCCTCCCGGATCGGACGGGCCGCACCTCGGCCGACGGCGCGCCTCCGCGGACCGTCGTCGTCCTCGGCGTCCTCACCGCGGCGTTCACCGCCTACGGGAGCCTCGACGCGATCACGTCGTTCGGATCCCTCGCGTTCATGGTCGTGTTCGGGGCGATGTGCTATCTCGCGCTCGCCCAGCGCGGGCACGACAGCGTCACGCCGGTCTGGCCGGCGGCGGGCCTGCTCGGCTGTGGGCTGTTTTTCGTGCTCCTCCTGTGGCACCTCTGGGCGACCCAGCGGGGCACGTTCTACACCGTCGTCCTCGTGGCCGTCGCCGTCCTCGGGGTCGAACTGCTGTACTTCGAGCGCGACACCGTCGCCGAAGGGATCGAGGAGACCGGGGCGGAGGCCGCCGAGAACTTCGAGCGGGTCCTGTGACCGCCGCCCTCGAGCGGACGCGTCTGTCACGCCGTCCGACCGCGGGCGCTCACGCGAACGCGGGCATCACTTCGTCGACGAACAGTTCCCGGGTGCGCCGATCGTTGCACGGGGCCATCACCATGTACGTCTCCACGCCGACGTCCTCGTACTCGGCCAGCAGGTCCCGGGCCTCCGCGGGCGTGCCGACGGCGCCCCGGAACTCCTCGCGGGGGACGGCGCCCCGCTCGGTCTCGCCCGCCAGGTCCTCGTAGGCGTCGTGGGCCGCCTCGCTCGACTCCCGGAGGACCGTCGTCAACGCCAGCGTCTTCTCGACGGCGTCGTAGTCCCGGCCGAGGTCCGCGCAGTGCTCGCGGAGCACGTCGAGTTTCCCCGCGTAGGTCTCGGGGTCGCCCGAGGGGACGTTCCACCGGTCGGCGTACTCGGCGGTCGCACGCAGGGTGAGTTGTTCGCCCGCGCCGCCGATCATGACGGGGATCTCCCGGTCGGGCGAGGGCTCGCAGTAAAAGTCCTCGAGCTGGTAGTGCTCGCCCTCGTAACTGGCGGGCGACTCGTCGTCCCACATCGCCTCGCACAGTTCGATCGTCTCGCGCATCTGGCGGTTGCGCGTCGACACGTCCGGGAACGCGACGTCCATCGCGTCGTACTCGTCCTCGTACCAACCGGCGCCGATGGCGAGCACGGCCCGCCCCTGCGAGACGTCCTCGAGGGTGGCGATCGCCCGCCCGAGATACGCGGGATGGCGGTAGTGCGGGCAGGTGACCAGCGCGCTCAGCTCGATGGCGTCGGTCGCGGCGGCGATGGCCGACAGGCCCGTGTAACACTCGACGAAGGGCTCGTCGCGCTGTCCGACGCCGGGCAACTGCCACATGTGGTCCATCAGCGAGAGGAAGCCAAAGCCCTCGTCCTCGAGCCAGCGGGCCCGCTCGATGGCTCCCGGCAGTGGGTCGGTGTCGACGGCGCCGTTCGTCCGGAAACTCGCGTGGTGGTAGCCGAACTCCATGCCCCCGGCGACGGACGCCGGGGACTACAAGGTGCCGGCCGGGAGACGACGACGCTGGCCCGGGACTGGCCGACAGACGAGAGCGAGGCTGGCCGATGACCAACGGAGTCAGTCGGGACTGGCCGACAGACGAGAGCGAGGCTGGCCGATGACCAACGGAGTCAGTCGGGAATGGCCGACAGACGACGGCAAGGCTGGCCGGGAAACGCGTCAGTCCAGCGCCACGACGGGTCACTGTTTAGTGGCTGGGGGACTGCCGGCAGGTATGCACGTTCTCGTCATCGGCGGGACCGGACTGATCAGCACGGGCATCACGCGCCAACTCGTCGCCGAAGGCCACGAGGTGACCTGCTTCAACCGCGGCGAATCCGACGCCGACGTGCCCGACGCCGTCGAGTTCGTCCACGGCGACCGCAACGACGCCGACGCGCTGGCCGACGCCCGGGACGCGGTGGATCCGGACTGCGTGATCGACATGGTGTGTTTCGCGCCCGAGCAGGCCGAGGCCGCGATCGACGTGTTCGCCGACGCCATCGAGCAGTACGTCTTCTGCTCGACGGTCGACGTGTACCACCGCCCGCTCCCGACCAACCCCGTCCAGGAGGACGCTCCCCGCGAACCGGCCGTCAGCGAGTACGGCGAGAACAAGGCCATCTGCGAGGACCTGTTCCTCGACGCCCACGAGCGGGGCGACTTCGCCGCGACGGTCATCCGCCCGTGGTCCACCTACGGCGAGGGCGGGCCGGTCCTGCACACGCTGGGCACCGGCACCTACTACCTCGATCGCCTGCGGGAGGGCAAACCCATCGTGGTCCACGGCGACGGCCAGGGGCTGTGGGGCCCCTGTCACCGCGACGACGTGGCGGGCGCGTTCGTCAACGCCGTCGGCAACGAGGCGGCCTACGGCGAGGCCTACCACGTCACCACCGAGGAGGTCATCACCTGGCGCCAGTACCACGAGACGGTCGCGGACGTGCTCGACGCCCCCGACCCCGAGATGGTGTACGTCCCGACGCCGGTGCTCGCCGAGGCGGCCCCCGACCGCACGCAGATGCTGCTCGATCACTTCCAGTTCTCCACGGTGTTCGACAACAGCAAGGCAAAGCGGGATCTGGACTTCGAGTACACCGTCTCCTTCCGCGAGGGGGTCGAGCGCACCATCGACTGGCTGGTCGAACACGACGAGATCGACGACTGGGACAGCGAGGACGACGACGAACTCATCGCCGCCTGGCGGGACGCGACGGGCGGGTTCCTCGACGCTGTCGGCGAGTAGGACGATGGCGAGGAGGCCGGCGGGGAGGAGGCCGGCGGGGCTGTCCCGCCGGGACGGGCGCGATTACGCGTTGGTCTTGTACAGCTTCCCGCTCTCGTCGTAGCGGGCGTCCATGATGCGCTCGAACTGCTCGTCGGAGAGTTCGACGTCGATCGCGCCGACGTTCTCCTCGAGCTGGTCGGTGGTGCGGGCGCCGACGATGGGGACGCAGGTGAAGTCGGGCTGGTCCATCAGCCAGCGCAGGGCGACCTGTGCGGGCGTGGCGTCGACCTCCTCGGCCACCTCGCGGACGGCGTCGAGCACGTGCCAGCCCCGCTCGGAGACGTAGAAATCGAGGAAGCGGTCGTCGAACTGGGCGCGGGTGTCCTCCGGGGCGTCCAGTTCGTAGGTGCCGTCGCCGACGCGCTCGTACTTGCCGGTGAGAAAGCCCCCCGCCAGCGGCGAGTACGGGCAGACGGCGATGTCCTGGTCGGCACACACGTCCAGGTACTCCGCCACGGGTTCGCGGTAGGTCGCGGAGAACTGGGGCTGGGTGACGGTGAAGGCCTCGTAGTTGTTGACGTCGGCCTGCCAGAGGCCCTTGGTGAGCTTCCAGGCGTCACACGTCGAGATGCCGACGTAGTGGACCTTCCCCTCGCTCACCAGGTCGTCGACGGTCCGCAGGGTGTGCTCGATGGGCGTATCGTCGTCGAAGCGGTGGAGATAGAGGATGTCCAGGTAGTCCGTGTCGAGCCGCTCCAGGGAGCCCTCGACCTCCGCGCGGACGTTCTTCCGCGAGAGGTTCTCCTGGAAGCGCGACACCGACGACCAGTAACACTTCGAGGCGATCACGAAGTCCTCGCGGTCGCGGTCCTCGAGCCACTCGCCGATCCAGCGCTCGGAGTCGCCGCCGCCGTAGCCGTTGGCGGTGTCGATGAAGTTCCCGCCGTGCTCCTCGAAGGCGTCGAGCAGTTCGTGGGCCTCCTCGCGACCGGTCTCGAGGACGCCGCTGTCCTCGTGTTCCTTGCCGAAACGCCACGTGCCGAAACAGAGCGACGAGACCTCCAGTCCCGTCGACCCGAGTCGTCTGTACTCCATACTCGCCGGTGTGGCCGCGAGGCGCTTAACGGTTTTTCAGTCCGAGGGACAGGCTAGCGCTGCCACTCGTAGACCCACCAGGCCGATCCGAGCAGCATGAGGCCGGCCCCCAGGACCGAGGTGGCGGGTTCGGGGAACACGAACAGGAGGAACCCCACGACGATGAGGGCGGTCGGTTCGAGCTCGTTCCAGTAGTCCGAGAAGGCCATACCCGAGGATAGGGCTGCCAGGATAATGAGTGTCGGGTCGCGCTGCCTCGGTGCTCCCCGTTGCCTTCGAGAACCACCCGTTCGGCCGCCGACGGATCGTCGCGACGGGGACGGCGTACTGGGGCTCTGTCCCGGTCCGACCACACGACGTCCGGCGGTCGAGACGGGTGAGACTCGCACGAATCCGTGTCAGTCGCTCGCTTCGGGCGAAGCGGGCTCGTCGGCGTCGCTCGCGTCCGCAGTATCGCGTTCGGCGGCGTCCGCGGTGTCGCGGTCGGCCTCTGCATCGCCCTCTCCGTCGGCCGCTCCATCGTCGTCGCGCAAGGAGTCCGCAGTGTCACACGCTCCGGGTTCGTTCCCCTCGCCGTCCGGTCCGTCGCCGAGTTCGCGGGCCATCTCTGCCATCGCGGCCGCCGTCTCGTCGGGGCGCTGGATCACGGCGTCGGTGTGGAGGCGCATCTCGCCCCGGGCGCGGATCGTCCCCTCGACGGTGGCGTTCTCGTGGAGTTCGACGTCGGCGGCGGCGACGTCCCCCCAGACGGTCGCGCCCGGTCCGATCCGGACGTCGCCGTCGCGGGTCGAGACGTCGCCTTTGATCTCGGTGCCCCGTCCGACGGTCACGTCGCTGCGGGCCCGCAGGCTCCCGAAGACGATGTTGTCGCGGCCGACCTCGAGCGTGCGGGCCCGGAGGTTGCCGTGGACCCGGCAGTCGTCGCCGACTGTCGCAGGCGTCGAGACGCGCCACACGTCGTCGCTCACCCGTGCACTGCCCGGGATCACGAGCGGTTCGCGGTCGCGCTCGCCGTCGACGAACTCCGAGAGCACGTCCTCGGCGGCGTCCTCCTCGCCCATCCGCAGCAGGTGCGAGAGGTACACGAACAGGAACACGATGGTCGGCATCGGGTTCCGGATGACGATCCAGCCGTTGGCCTCGAAGCCCTCCTCGATGTCCACGTCGTCGCCG
>JBDGUH010000049.1:5725-10260 GCA_042216055.1 Haloarculaceae archaeon | reverse complement strand
GTGCTCTATCAGCTCACGAGGCCGGATCGAAACGGCTCGCTCGCCGGCCAGACGCCCGTCATCGGGGATACGTTCATCCGTCTGCCGCGAGATTCCCGTGGCATGGCAGCCATCCGGACGGAGGGACTGACGAAGTACTACGGCGACGTGCGTGGCGTCGAGGACCTCTCGTTTTCCGTCGAGGAGGGCGAGGTGTTCGGCTTCCTCGGACCCAACGGCGCCGGGAAGACGACGACCATCCGGACGCTGATGGGATTCCTGTCGCCCACCGGGGGGACCGCGACGGTCCTCGGCGCGGACATCAGGGACGCGGCGGCGCTCCGTGCCGCTCGCTCGAACGTCGGGTATCTCCCGGCCGAACCGAGCTTCGACGAGAACGTCACCGGCCGGCGCCTCCTCGAGTACCACGGCGCGCTGCGCGGGGACGTCCGCAGCGACGAGATGCTCGAACTGTTTGACCCGCCGCTCGACCGCAAGGTCCGCGAGTACTCCCGCGGGAACAAGCAGATGCTCGCCATCGTCCTGGCGTTCATGCACGACCCCGACCTGCTGATCATGGACGAGCCCACCTCCGGGCTCGACCCGCTGAAACAGGAACAGCTCCTCGAGTTCGTCCGCCGGGAACAGCGCCGCGGGAAGACGTTCTTCTTCTCCTCGCACGTCCTCAGCGAGGTGCGGAAGGTGTGTGACCGCGCGGCGATCATCCGCCAGGGCCACCTCGTGGAACTGGAGGCCATCGAGTCGCTGATCGACCGAAGCGGGAAGACTGTCCGGGCGCGGGTCGGGGGCCACGTGACCGCCGCCGACGTCTCGCTCGAGGGCGCCCACGACATTCAGGTCAGCGGCGACGGTGGCGACAGCGATGCCAGCGACGACCGTGACGGTAGCGGTGACGGTGGCGACCGTGACGCCAGCGGTGACGGTAGCAACGGAGACGCCAGCGACGACGGCGAACGTGATACTCGCGGTGAGCGGGGCGGAGGAGCCGACGAGGAAGCGACGACTCTCGCGTTCACCTACACGGGGGCCTACGAACCGCTGCTCCGGAGGCTCCTCGAGTACGACCTGCTCGACCTGACAATCGAGGAGGCGCCCCTCGAGGACGTGTTCATGCGCTTCTACGGCGAGGATCCGGCGGAGCGCGTCGACGCCGTCGAGTCCGACGAGCCACCGGAGCGGGCCGATGCTTGAGACCACCCGCTTCGAGGCAGAGCGCCTGCTGCTCTCCTCGGCCGTCATCGCGATCGGCCTCGCCGCGTTCGGCGGGATGATGACGCTCCTGGCGCCGGGGATCCTGGGCGACATCGACCTCGGGGCGTTGCTCGAGCAGTTGCCACCGGTGCTGGTCGAGGGGTTCGACCTCGGGAAGATGGGCACCATCGAGGGGTTCGTCGCGCTCGAACTGTACCAGTTCGTCTGGGTACTCGGGCTCGGGGCGTACCTGGCCTACAGCGCCGCCGGCACCGTCGCCGGCGACGTGGAGGACGGGCGGATGGACACCCTGCTCGCGGCGCCGATCTCGCGCTCGCGGCTCCTCGTCGAGAAGTACCTCGCGCTGCTGACGCCCGTGATCGTCGTGAATCTCGTCGTCTTCGTGGCCGTGTACGCGGCCGCCGCCTTCGTCGACGAGCCGCTTCCGCTTGCCGACCTCGCCGCGGTCCACCTGCTGTCAGTCCCGTACTTCCTGGCGCTTGCCGCGTTCGGGATGCTGGCCTCGGTCGCCGCCCCCCGACGGCTGTTCGCGGAGGGCGTCGCCGCGGGCGCCGTCGTCGGGGCCTTCCCCATCCAGCAGGTCGTCCGGGGGACGGGCGTCGACTGGCTCGGCGCGGTCGCGCCGATGCGCTACTACGACCCGCTGACGATCCTCACCGCCGGGCAGTACGACATCGGGGGCGCGGCCGTCCTGCTGGCCGCCGCGGCCGTGCTGCTGCTCGCGAGCGCCTGGCTGTTCGGGCGGGTGGACGTGCGATGAGCGCCGACGTCCACGAGACGGGCGGGAGTGAGTCGGGCGCCGGCGGGTCCGACGCCGGCACGTCGGCGACCGACGACCGGGCCGAGCGCCCGCTCCTGGCCGTCGCCCGGTTCGAGGGGCGCAATCGCCTCCGGATCACGGGCGTGATCGCCGCAGTGTTCGTGCTGTACGGCCTGATCTACGTCTGGCTGGGCCCGGAACTAGTCGTCGGGAGCGCGATCACGGACCTCGTCGAGGCGCTGCCGCCGGTGCTCAGACAGCTCCTCGGGTTCGAGAGTTTCGCCTCGGTCGAGGGCCTGCTCGCCAGCGAGTTCTACACCTTCGGCTGGATGGTCGGGCTCGGCGGGTACCTGGCCTACAGCGCGGCCACGACCGTCTCGGGGGATCTGCGGGACGGCCGGATGGACACGCTGCTGGCCGCGCCCGCTGCCCGGTCGGGCGTCCTGCTGGGGAAGTTCCTCGCTCTGCTGGTCCCGATCGCCCTGCTGTCGGTCGTCGTCCCGGTCGGTCTGTACGTCGCGGCGGTCGCGGTCGGGACTCCCCTCTCGCTCGCCGACCTGCTGGTCTTGCACGCCCTCTCGATTCCGTACCTCCTGGTGTGGAGCGGGGCCGGCCTGCTCCTGGGTGCGGTCGTCCGCAGGGGGCGCACGGCCGGCCGAGTCGCCCTCGGGCTGGTCTTTTTCGGGTGGCTCTTCGAGTCGGTCGTCGGGGTCACCGACTACGCCTGGACCGGGGCCGTCTCGCCGATGCGGTACTTCGACCCGCCCGCAATCTTGAACCACGGCGAGTACGATCTGGTCGGGGCCGGAGTGCTCCTGGTCGCCGCCGTCGCTCTCGTGGCGATCAGCCTGGTGTGGTTCGGTCGCCACGACCTGTGAACCGCGAGCCCGTCCCTACCCGACGAGGGTCCCGCCGATGAGCGTGCCCGCCCCGTAGGTCAGGACGGCCGCGCCGAGGCCGATCCCGACCTGTCGGAGCCCGGAGTACAGCACCGACCGGCCGGTGAACAGCGTGATCCCCGCGCCGATGGCGAACAGCGCCGCGGCGCTGAGCGCGAGGCTCGCCCCGACGGCCGGCAGCCCCGCCGCGACGAAGTAGGGCGCGACGGGGACGAGCGCGCCGAGCGCGAACAGGACGAACGACGCGCCCGCGGCCTCCCACGCCGACCCGCCGAGTTCGTCCGGGTCGATCCCCAGTTCCTCCCGGGCGAGCGTGTCCAGGGCCATCGCCTCGTCCGCGAGCAACCGGTCGGCGACCTCGCGTGCCCGCTCGCCGGACAGTCCTTTGGCCTCGTAGATGAGCGCCAGTTCCGTGGCCTCCTCCTCGGGCGTCGCCGCCAGTTCCTCCGCCTCGACGCCGATCTGGCGCCGGTAGAGTTCGCGCGAGCTCTGGACGGAGAGCCACTCCCCCATCGCCATCGACCCGGCGCCGGCCAGGAGGCCGGCGACGCCCGTGATCAGGATGGCCGTCGGGGCCAGCGCCGCGCCGGCGACGCCCATCACGAGACTGAGGTTCGAGACCAGCCCGTCGTTGGCCCCGAGGACGGCGGCCCGGAGCGCGTTCCCGCTGGTCGCGCGGTGGCGCCCCTCCAGTCGCGCGAGAACGCCGCCCGTCGCGCCCGGGCCGGGGGTGTCGGCGATGAGCGACAGCAACCGGTCGTGGGACCGTTCGGCGGCGGCCATCCCGGCCTCCCGGGCCTCGGGCTGACTCGGGTAGCCGCTGGCGCCTGCGAGTTCCCCCGAGCGCATCGCCGGGAGCGCCAGCCCCGGACCGAACCGCCGAGTCAGCCACGCGAGCGCCCGCGCCCGAGTCGTCGGAGTGACATCCGTCGGCTCCTGACCGGCGTCCCGGAGCCGTTCGGCCCAGGTCGCCGCGTGCTCGCGCTCCGTCGCCGCCAGCCGACGGTACACCTCGGCGAGCTGGGAGTGTGATTCGGCGTCGGCCATCGCCTCGTAGACGGTCGCGCTGTCGGTCTCGTCCTGCCGGTTGCGCCGATACCGCGCGAGGTCCTCGGGAGCGGTCATCGGGCCCGAACTACGTGGCCCGTCGGCTTAGGAGTGGGGCCAGAGCGTGACGTGTGCGGGGAGTTCGACCCCGAAGCGCCGCCCTCGATCAGGGGAGGACATCGAGGAGACCGAGCCCTTCGAGGATGAAGACGGTCCCCGTCACGCCGAGGACGAACGCGCTGAGCGCGGGGAGGTAGTCCGCGACGCCGCCCTCGAGGCGCTCGGCGAAGCGCGCGGCCGTGATCGTGGTGAGGACGACCAGCGAGGTGATGGTGAGGACGATGAACACGCTGTAGGTGAGCGCGACCGGGAGACACTGGAACGTCCCCGCACAGAACCCGACGAGCGCATACCCCTCCTCGTGGGCCAGCCCCAGGAAGAACGCGAAGGCGGCGACGCCGAGAAGTCCCGTCCCCTCTCCGATCTGGAACTCCGAGAGGGCACCGCTGAAGGCTCCGTCTTCGTGGTCGTGGTCGTGATCGTCCTCGTGGTCGTGATCGTGGTCGTGATCGTGGTCGTGCCCGTCCTCGTGGTCGTGGTCGTGGTCGTGATCGTGG
>JBDGUH010000049.1:0-5625 GCA_042216055.1 Haloarculaceae archaeon | reverse complement strand
TCGTGGTCGTGATCGTGGGTGTGGTCGTGCGAGTGAGTGTAGAGTCGATAGGCGATGTAGAACAGCGCGAGCCCGGCGAGGATCCGGAAGAACGAGGTGTACTGCCGGAGCGGGAAGACGGCCGCCAGGAGCGTGAACGCGCCGAGGAAGAGGCTCGCAGCGAGGATATGTCCGATCGAGAGCATCAGCCCGCTCTTCACGCTGCTCCACCAGGGACGGTCCTGGTTCAGCGCCCAGACCCCGGCGACCGGCCAGGCGTGCCCCGGTTCGAGACTGTGGAACACGGCGAGGCCCGCGACCGCGAACAGAACCCCGAGTTGCGTCGCCATTACTGGAACGTAAGAGGAGTTCGAGCGTATGAGGGTTGTTATGACCGGATCGGGGACGGCGTAATAATTCACCCACGGTTCGGCCGGCTCAGCAGCCGACACGGGTGGGTCGGCGTCCCCCGCGAGGGGAGCCCCCCGTCGGAACCAAACGGAGACGCCTAAGTGCCCGCGGTTCGGAGTGTCGATCATGGACCGCCGGTTCCGGAGACTGCTGGGGGTCACCCTGGCGACGACGTTCGTCCTCATCCTGCTGGGGCTGCACACCGGTGACACGTCGGGCGGGCTCAGCTGTGGCACCCACTGGCCGTTCTGTAACGGCTGGCTCGGCCTGTTCCCGGCCAACTGGGCGAGTTTCTTCGAGTGGTTCCACCGTCTCGTCGCGATGATCGACGGCTTCCTCCTGCTGGGGTCGCTGTACGGCGCCTGGCGCTGGCAGGACGACCGCCGCGTCGCCTACGCCGTCACCGCCGCCATCGTGCTCCTGCCCGCGCAGGTCACGCTCGGCGCAATGACGACGACCGCCGGCGGCTTCTTCGCCGGCGGCTTCAACCCCGTCGTGATCGCGACGCACTTCACCACCGCGACGCTCATCTTCGCGCTGATCGCGTACGCCACCGCCCGGACGTTCGGCGCGCCGCGGGCGGGTCGGCTCCAGCGTCTCGGCGCGCTCGGTGTCGTGTTCGTCCTCGCCGCGCTCGTCTTCGCCTTCGTCGGGCCGTTCGCCTCCCCGCCGACCAACGACGCCGGCTACTACGCCGCGACGTACGCGCTGCTGGCGCTGCTCGTCGGGCTGCTGGTCTGGAGCGAGACCGCGGTCCCCCGGGCGTCGCTGCTCGCGTTCCGCGCGCTCGCCGCCGCCGCGACGCTCGTGCTCTACGCCGACATGCTGTTGAGCCGTCGGCTGTTCGCGCTCGCGCCGATCGTCGGCGACGTGGCTTCCGCGGGCGCGGCGCTGCTCGTCGCCGGCGTGGCGGTCACTCTCGTCCGGACCGCACCCGAAGCGCGGACGGGCGGCTCGTCCCACGCGGATTGATACCGCGAGTCGCTACACGAAGTCGCCCAATCCGGTCTGCTGGTCGTCGTCCTCCGCGGCGTCGGCGTCCGGCGTCTCGTCCTCGTCGTCCACGTCCGCCTCGTCACCGCCAGTCGCCCCGAGCGTCGCCTGGCCGTCGCCGCCGTCATCGCCGTCGCCACCGTCGTCGGCGTCGCCACCGTCTTCGTCGCTCCCGTCACCGGCGTCCCCGGTATCCAACCCGCCGGCGCTGCCCCCCTCGAAGGCTCCTTGCGAGGCCGCGACGGCCTCCCGCTCGCGGCGTTCCTCGGCGTCCGCGACGATCGACTGGACCTTGTTGGTGTCCTCGCCGCTGCCGGTGACGAAGGCGACGTGCTCCGGGTCCATCTCGTAGCGGGCGGCCATCGCGACCGTCAGTTCGCGGGGCTTGCAGTGGTGGGTCATCGCCGCGAGGAACGGCATGATCTCCCGGCGGGCGGTGCGCATGCTCACGCCCTCGGCGACCGCGATCTGCTGGGCGACGTGATCGCGGGTCTTGCGGGTCCCCTTCGTGCGGCCGAGTTTCGACCAGTAGCTCGGGGGGCTGTAGCGGGTCCATCCGCCCTTCGGGCCCCCGCGGGCGGCGGCGACGCCGGCGGTCATGTCGTCGGCCGCGTACCGCCAGAACGAGTAGTTCTGGGTCGCGCGCACCCGCCCGAGCCAGCGGTCGGCGTCGGCCAGCGCGTCGTAGGCGCGGGCCAGCTCCGCGCCCCCGTAGTCCTTGGGCACGTTGTCCTCGATCCAGTTGATGAGGTCGTCGGGCGTCTCGTCCACGTCGTAACTGGTCTCTAAGGCCTCCCGCGCGGTGCCCTCCTTGAGCACCACGTCGAGAAAGTCGAAGACGCCCTCCGTGCGGTCGCGCTCGCCGCTGACCACGTCCTCGGCGGTGATCCGCTCGCGGCCCTCGGCCATCGCCTGGAGGTCCTTGACCGCGCCCCGGAGGTCGCCGGCGTTCTGCTCGGCGATCGCCTCCAGCGCGTCGGCCTCGAACTCGACGCCCTCCTGGCGGCAGATGTCCCGCAGGACCGGCACGATAGAGCGTGCGGCCACGTCCCGGAACTCGATGTCCCGGCAGGCGTTGCGCAGCCCGCGGGACATCTCGTAGTACTCGTTGGCGATCAGGACCATCGGCTGGCCGGCCTCCTTCACGAGGCTCGTGATCGCGCGGGTCCCGCCGCGGTCGGCGTTGCCGTGGACGTTGTCCGCCTCGTCGAGGATGACCAGACGACGCCCGCTCCCGCCGGCGGTGAGCGTGCCGCTCTTCGCGGCCTCGCCGGCCACGCGCTCGATCACGTCCTTCGTCCGGGAGTCCGAGGCGTTCAGTTCGATCGTCGGCCACCCCATGTCGTTCGCGAGGGCGTGGGCCGCAGAGGTCTTGCCGACGCCGGGGGATCCGTGGAGGATGACCGCCTCGCGGTGATCCTCCCACGTCTCGGCCCACTCGCGGAAGTCGTCGCGGGCCGAGTCGTTGCCCCGGACCTCCGTGAGCGTCTCGGGCCGGTGTGTCTCCGTCCAGTCGGCCATCGCTCCGGGGTAGGCGACACTCGCGTTTAGTGGTTCCGGAGCGCTCTCCCGTGGGCGCCGGCGAGCGACGCCGCCCGGGACTGTGACGCTGCTGGCCGGCGGCCGAGTCGGTCGGGGACCCCCTCGTCGGCGTCGTCGCTGGGGGCCGATTCGGGCCACCTTCCGACACCCTTTTGGCGGTGTCTCGTGTCTCTGTGACCCGATGAACGGGGGGACCCGAGCGGACCTCGCGGAGAAGATGGCCGGCGAGGTGACGCTGAGCGACGACCCCGGGGCGACGCTGCGGAAGTGGCGCACGGACTTCGAGGTCGCCCAGACGGAACTCGCGGCGGAACTGGACGTATCGCCGTCGGTGGTCTCGGACTACGAGAGCGGCCGCCGGGACAACCCCGGCATCGGCGTCGTCCGGCGGGTCGTCGAGGCGCTGCTCGCGATCGACGAGCGCGGCGGCGGCGAGCACGTCCGCCAGCACGCCCGCGTGCTCTCGGCGGGCCTGGACACCGACGTGATCTACGACCTCCGCGAGTACGCCGCCAACGTCGGCGTCGACCGCCTGTACGAGGCCGTCGGCGCGACGGAACTGCACGGCGGCGAGTGGGACACCGTCGCCGGCCACACCGTCATCGACAGCATCGAGGCCATCACGCGACTCTCCTCGGACGAGTTCTACCGCCTCTACGGCCAGTCGACCAACCGGGCGCTGGTGTTCACCAACGTCACCCGGGGGGAGTCGCCGCTGGTCGCCCTGCGGGTCGTCACGCCCACCCCACACGCGGTCGTCCTCCACGGACTCGACGAAGAAGCGGTGTGGGACCACGCGGCCGACCTGGCCCGCATCGACGGTTTCTCGCTGGCCGTGACCGACGCCCCCCTCGAGGACGTGCTCGCGGGGCTGCGGGACCTGCCCTGATCGCCGGGCGACGACCGGCAGTCCCGGCCAGCAGGCGGGCGGTAGCTATCACTCCTCGCCGCCGATACTGCGCCGATCACTCCACGCCGCCGATACTGCGCCGATCACTCCACGCCGCCGACGCCGCTTTCGGCGTCGGGCAGGTCGTGGGCCTCGGCGTCGATGCCCAGTTCCTCGAGGGCCGCCTCCAGGTGGCGCTCCTCGGCGTACTCGGCGTCGTCCGCCTCGCGGATGCGCTGTGCCGTCGCGAGCACCTCTCCGCGGCGGTCGTCCGGAATGTCGTACTTGTCCGTCGAGAGTTCGATCACCAGGCCGTCGTGGTCGCGGGTGTACAGCGAGTGAAAGATGCCCCGGTCGAACACGTTGAAGCGCTTGCCGGCGTCGGTCAGCGCGTCCATCACCGACTCGAAGCGCTCGGGATCGACCCGGAAGGCGAGGTGGTGGACCCCGCCGGTCTGGGTGCGCTGGGGCTGCGAGTCGGCCGCCCGGTCGTCGCTGACGAAGAAAGTCAAAATGCGGCCGTCGCCGGCGTCGAAAAACAGGTGCGTCTGGGAGGGGTCGTCGAGGTTCGGCTGCCGGAGGACGAGCGGCATGCCGAGCAGGTCGCGGTAGAACTCGACGGTCGCGTCCTCGTTGCTGCCCCAGATGGTGACGTGGTCCAGGCCGGTCGTGTGCATCGGGCTGTCGGGCAACTCGGCCGTGACTGGCGTCTCGGTCATGTACCGGGGTACGGGCTCGGGCGGGATATGGCTGGCGCGCCGCCGGTCAGCACACGTAGCGGTACTTGCGCTCGCCCATCCGACCCCAGCCGTCGAAGACGAACTCCTCGCTGGGGGTCGTGAACTCCTCGACGTCGGCCTCGGCTTCGTGATTGTGCACGTCGTGGATCTGCTCGTACTCCTCGAAGGTGATCTCGTGGCGCCGGCGCAACTGGTCGTCGACGTCCAGCGCCGCGACGTGCTCCTCCCACCCGGGGACGACCGTCTCGACGTGGACCTCGGCCTGCGCGCCCGACCCGTAGGAGGCCACCAGCAGTTTCTCGCCGTCCAGGTCGCGGCCGTGTTCGCGGGCGTGTTCGAGTCCGGCCGCGCGCGCGACGTGGACCGATCCCGTGTACCAGTTGCCGACCTCGCGGGCGATCTCAAGGGTCGGCTCGATGGTGTCGGCGTACCAGGCTCCGTAGCGCTCGGTCTCGGTGAGGGCGTCGGTGTACTCCTGGATGGCGTCGAAGAACTGCTCGCGGGTCTTGAACTCCTCGGGGCGGGGCTGGCGGCCGATCTCCTCGGCGACGGCCAGTTCCACGTCCGTGTCCCTGATGACGTGCCGGTAGCCCAGCGCGGCCGCCTTCCGGACCATCCCGGGGAACGGGGTGTGAAACGGGATTAGCCTGAAGTTGTCCGGGTGGAGGTCGACGCCGCAGCGCTCGAGATCGTCGAGCGCCTCGCGCATCCGCGCCAGGTACACCTGCATCGAGCGCTTCCCGTCGACGCTCGGGAACTGCTGGTTGGGCTTGAGAAAGTCCGTCTCGTCGGCACTACCGAAGCCCTGTTCGTCCGAGAGTTCGACGATGTCGGGGTCCTCGGCGACGAGCATCGCCACGGCGCCCGCGCCCTGGGTGGCTTCCCCGGGGTCGTCGCGGGCGTACAGGGCCGTGTCGGTGGCGATGACCAGCGCCGCCCGCCCGCGGTTGCGCCCCGCGCGGATCCAGTTGTACGCGTCGTTGAGGCTCTGGGTCCCCGAGATGCAGGCGAACTTCCGCTCGCCCTTGTTGGCGTGGTGGAAGTCGCCGTCGTACACCTGTTCGAGACAGC
>JBDGUH010000038.1:0-10778 GCA_042216055.1 Haloarculaceae archaeon | reverse complement strand
CCGGCTGGCGGCGCGACACTTCGACATCGACGGCGTCGAGTTGACCTAACCCGGTAGAGCACGTTGACCGGCCCGGTAGCTATCTCACGTCGGTGTTCGAGGCCGGCCCATGCGTCGAGCGATGGCTTTGCTAGTATTCGTCGCGCTCGTGGCTCTCGCGGGCCGTGGCGGCGACGGCGGCGGCAGCGACGGGGCGGCATCGAGGGGCACCGACGGGATGGATCGACGGCGACGCCGGTATCGACTGCGACGGCATCCGCGGCATCGACGGGAACGGCGACGGCCACGCCGATCGACCCAGACGGCCACCCGGCGACCGAGAACGGGTCGGTGAGCGCGGCAGCTCTCCTGGAGGGCCACCGTCGGGTGCTTCGGGACGCGGACTCGTTCACCGTGACGAACAACGGGACCAACCGGTACGCCGGCAACGGCTCGGTCGCCCGCCGGCTGGAAAGCGTCCGCGAGTTCGACCTGGCCGACGGGCGGTGGTACGTCTCCCAGCACGCGGTGAGTCCCGACGGGACGGTCACGGGCGGGTCCGAGCGGTTCGTGAACGGGAGCAGCGCCTGTTCGCGCTTCGACGGCGAGGTCCGGTGTTCCGAGGGGCAAGCGAGCCGCCAGCGGGCGATCGGGCTGTCCGTGGAGGCGACCTCCCTGGAGACGATTGGGGGGCCGGCCTTCGAGCCCGCCGGCACCGTCCGGCAGAACGGGTCCCAGTTCTACCGGTACACGGCCGACGAACTCCGGGCGGACGTGCCCGAGGGGGCCGCCCGCGAACTGGGCGAGAACGCCACGCTCCGATCGGCGACGCTGCTGGTGACGCCCGGCGGGCGCATCGCCGAGTACCGGGTGACCTACGGGCCCGACGCCGGCCCGGTCCGGGGGGTCATCGAGCGGGTCTACCGCACGACGGCCGTGAACGACACCGAACCGCGGCGGCCCGACTGGGTGCCCGCCGAGTGAGTTACCGTGGCGGGCCGCCGGCCGCCGGCCGACGCCGGCCGGCGCCACCCCCTGCCTGTGGCGTCAGGCAGGTGTCGGCGATCGTCTGGAAGCCGCTGTAGTAGGCCCGCCCCCAGAGCGGCTTGTCGGCGTTGTACACGAGGTGGTTCGGTCCCAGGTCGGCGACGACTGGGAACTCGAAGGCCGCGAAGTGGTTGTTCCGGTAGTGGCTGGCCCACTGGTGGACCGTGTTGGGGAGGTTCTGCCCGAGGATGACGGGGTAGACGACGACGGTGCCGCCCAGCCCCCGCGGGAGCGCGGACTTGTTCGAGAGGCCGTAGCGGAAGGCGGCCTCGCTGAACGCCTCGGCCTCCGCGGGCGAGAGCGAGTCGAAGCGCGCGACGACGACGAAGTAGTCGACGTAGCCGAACTTCGTTATCGAGAACGTGCGGCGGTGGAAGACGGTCGTCCGGTACCCCTGTGGCCCGTCCTGCCGGCGGCTGTACCCCCGCTGGCCGAGGCGCTGGCCGACGGAGCCGACGTAGGCCTCGAAGGGGTCGCTGGCTGGCTGCTGTCCGGCCATGCGGGGAGACTCGCGCGGACCGGCAAAACAGTTGGGGGGTGCGAGTCCTGGACACGGGGCGGGCGAAAAGAGGAGCCTTAAGTGTCTCGACCGGGTATCCCGGCGTACTATGGCGAACGGCAAGTACGCCGCGCGCAAACTCAAGAAGGACCGCCAGAAGCGACGGTGGTCCGAATCTGACTACGCGCGCCGCGAGCGGGGGCTCGGCAAGAAGTCTGACCCCCTTGAGGGCGCGCCCCAGGCGCGGGGCATCGTCCTCGAGAAGGTCGGCATCGAAGCGAAACAGCCCAACTCCGCGATCCGGAAGTGCGTGAAGGTCCAGCTGATCAAGAACGGCAAGCAGGTCTCGGCGTTCTGCCCGGGCGACGGCGCCATCTCGTTCATCGACGAGCACGACGAGGTCACCATCGCCGGCATCGGCGGGGCGAAGGGCCGCGCGATGGGCGACATCGCGGGCGTCAACTACAAGGTCGAGAAGGTCAACGGCGTGTCGCTGATCGAACTGGTGCGGGGCAACGCGGAGAAACCGGTGCGATAACATGAGCGCCGAAGACACTCCCGACCCAGACGCGCCCGCGGGCACCGACGAGGAGGGCGCCCGCGCTCAGCTGTTCGGTCGCTGGTCGGTCACCGACATCGAGTACAGCGACCCCTCGACCGAGCGCTACATCACGGTCACGCCCATCGCGCACACGATGGGTCGCCACGCCGACAAGCAGTTCAAGAAAAGCGAGATCAGCATCGTCGAACGGCTGATCAACCGCCTGATGCAGACCGGCGAGAACACCGGCAAGAAGCAACTCGTCACCCGCATCGTCCGGGACGCCTTCGAGTCGGTCCACGAGCGCACCGACGAGAACCCGGTGCAGGTACTCGTCTACGCCGTCGAGAACAGCGCGCCCCGCGAGGAGACCGTCCGCCTGAAGTACGGCGGCATCTCCGTCCCGAAGGCCGTCGACGTGAGCCCCCAGCGCCGCGTCGACCAGGCGCTGAAGTTCCTCGCCGAGGGCGTCTACAGCGGCTCGTTCAAGGCCGACGCCTCCGCGAGCGAGGCGCTGGCCTCCCAGCTCATCGGCGCGGCCGACGCCGACGTCTCCACCTACTCCGTCAACCAGAAAGAGGAGAAAGAGCGCGTCGCGGCCGCCGCGCGGTAATCGACTCCGGCGACGGTTTTTCGCTCTCGTTCCCGTTCAGCGACCTCGTTCCCGCCCAGCGACTTCGTTCCCGTTCAGCGACCTCGTTCCCGTTCAGCGACTTCGTTCGCCGACGAGCGACGCGGATCGGCAACTGTTAACTGCCGCTCGCCACTGATGAGGGTATGGCGCTGGACTGGGCGGCGATCACGCACGTCACGAAGGCCGACCCGGCGGAGGAACTGCCGGCGGATCTGGGCGTCCTCGCGGGGACGGACGCGGTGCTGGTGGGCGGGTCCGACGGGGTGACCGCGGCGAACACGCTCGCGACGATCCGGGCGATCAAGGACTCGTACCCCGACCTGCCCGTCCTGCAGGAGCCCTACAGCGGCGACCACGTCTCGACGGAGACGGCCGACGCGGCCGACTACATCGCGGTGCCCGCTGTGTACAACGGCGACTGGGACCACTTCGTCGGCAAGCACGTCGACCTCTTCACCGAGATCGGCGCGAAACCCGACGCGGTCACCGGCGCCGGCCTGCCGGTGTTCGGCGAACTCATCGCCGCGCGCGGCGTCGAGGCCGTCTCCGAGATCGCCGAGCAGATCGTCGGCGAGGGGTACGTGATCCAGAACCTCGACTCGCGGGCGGCCGCCGTCTCGGGCGTCGAGGCGACCTACTCGGCCGAGGAGGTGGCCGGCGCCGCCCTGGCGACCGAGTCGTTCTACGGCTTCCCGATCTTCTATCTCGAGTACTCGGGGACCTACGGCGACCCCGCGGAGGTCGCGGCGGCGGCGCGGTACCTCGAGGAGACGATCCTGCTGTACGGCGGCGGCATCGACAGCGGCCAGCGGGCGCGGGAGATGCTCGACGCGGGCGCCGACGCCGTCGTCGTGGGCGACTGTTTCCACGACGACCCCGAGCGGTTCCGGGCGACGATTCCCTAGCGGAACAGGGCGGGAATCGCGCCCGTGAGACCGCCGCGGGCCTCGATGCGGTCGCGGGCGAAATCGACCAGCAGCGGCACGTCCCCGAGGTGGAGGAGCCGCGAGATGGCGAGGGGGTTGCCCTGGTTGGCCCGCGCGAGCGTGTCGTCGTCGTTGCGCCGCAGGTCCCGCATGAGGCGGTCGTAGCGCTCGTCCCCTGCGAAGTACAGCAGTTCCGTCATCAGGAGCCGCTTTTTCACGTTCGGGGCCACGTCCCGCTCCCAGAGGTCGTCGTACAGCGAGAGCTGTTCGGCCCCGGTGTCCGCGAGCGACGGGCAGTTGTCGACGGTGACCGCGGCGGCCCGGCCCGAGCGCATGCACTTGGCGATCCCCTCGCCCCACAGGGGATCGACGGTCGGGACGGTGTCGCCGATCGCCATGAAGTTGTCCGTGCTCATGCTGGAGGGCGGCTGGATGTGGGCCGACCCGCGGTGTTGCTGTTTCTCCTCGATCCGGGTGGCGTCGCTGAGCCGCGGGTCCGAGTCGATCCACTCGGTGAGGTAGCCGTCGATGGTCGTGTCCTCGCGGGCGCGCTCCCGGTGGCGCTCGTTCTGGATGTAGCAGAGTCCCACCTTCGCGGTGTCGCCGCCGGTGTGGAAGATCCAGGCGTACCCCCCGGGCGCCGTCGAGTGATCGAGGCGGAGCATCATCGCGTCCCGGAGGTCGCCGTAGTCGGGGTGATCGGGCTCGACGCCCGCCATCTCGTACTCGATGCCGATGGCCTGGCGATCCCGCTTGAGGTCCGTGACGCCGAGTTCCGTCGCCAGCGGGGCGCTGGGTCCCGTCGCGTCGACGATCACCTCGCCGTACACTTCCTCGTCGCCGTTGTAGCGGACGCCGATCGGGTCCCCGTCCTCCACGATGGGTTCGGTGACGCGGGCGCCGAAACGGTACTCGGCGCCCTTCTCGCGGCCGTCGTCGACGAGCCACTGCTTGAACGCGCCGAAGTCGAGGACGAACCCGGCCTGCTCGCGCTCGAAGTGGTCGTTCGGGGACTCCAGGACGACGCTGTCGGTCCGGTGCTGGACGACGGCGTCGGGGACGTTGAACGACGCCATCGTCGACGGGAAGGTCCCGGCAGTGGACTTGTTGCTCGTCCGCGGGAACTGCTCCTCGGGTTCTGTCTCGAGGACCAGCACCGAGTAGTCCCGCGCCGCGAGGTCGCGGGCGCACTGTCCCCCGGCAGGCCCCGCGCCGGCGATCACGACGTCGTAGGTGTCTGTCATGTGCGATGGCACCTCTCCGGCTCCATTCTCGGCTATCCAATGCGTCGGGCCGGTGTAATTCGTTACGGTTCGGCAACGCGGCCCGGCGGCCTCCGTCACGGCCGTCACGGTTCGCCGACGGCCGGCGACGCGTCAACCCCCATCTATTTCCACGTTGACGTCGCAGTCCGGGACATGTCCCAACGAACCGCGACCGTCGACCTCGTGGCGGACGACACCGTCCGGCGGTTCGCCACCGCCGTGCTGTTTGCCGCTCTGATCGGCGTGCTCGCCCAGGTGTCGATCCCGCTGCCGGGCGGGGTGCCGTTCTCGGTCCAGCACTTCGGGGTCTTTTTCGCCGGCCTCGTCTGCGGCCCGCTGTGGGGCGGGTTCGCGCTCGCGCTGTACGTCCTCGTGGGGCTCGCGGGCCTCCCCGTGTTCTCGAACTTCGGGGCGGGGCTGGCGTACTTCGCGGGTCCGACCGGCGGATTTCTGGTCGGCTTCTTCCTCGCGGCGGTCGTGACCGGCGCGGTGGCCCACCGTTCTCTGGAACCGCGCCCGCTCCGCGAGGTCCGGCCGACGTGGATCGCCGCCGCGGTGTTCCTGGCGCTGGTGCCCGTCTACGCCGTCGGCGTCCCGTGGCTCGCCCGGGTGAACGGTGCGCCGCTGGGGGCCACGGCCGCGGCGATGGCCCCGCTCGCGGCGGTCGATCTGGTGAAGGCCGCCATCACCGTCGGACTCGCGCGCGGCGACCGCCTGCTGGCGCTCGTGGAATGATCGAGATCGAGGGGCTGACCCACCGCTACGGCGACGAGCGGGCCGTCGACGACGTGACCCTGACCATCGGTGACGGCGAGTGGGCGCTCCTGGCCGGCCCGAACGGCAGCGGCAAGACGACGCTGGTGCGTCACTGCAACGCCCTGCTGGAACCGGATGCGGGGACGGTTCGGGTCGACGGCGTGGACGTGACCGCCGATCCGGTCGCGGCCCGGACCCGCGTGGGGATGGTGTTCCAGACGCCCCGGGACGGGTTCGTCGCCGCCACCGTCGGTGCGGACGTGGCCTTCGGCCCCGAGAACCTCGGCCTCGATCGGGCGGCGATCGACCGCCGGGTCGACGACGCGCTCGCGGCCGTGGACATGGACGGCCGCGCCGACGAGCGCCTCGACGAACTCTCGGGGGGCGAGCAGGCCCGGGTCGCCGTCGCCGGCGCGCTGGCGATGGAACCGGCCCATCTCGTGCTCGACGAGCCCCTGACCGGGCTGGATTGGCCGGCCCGGCGGTCCGTGCTGTCCCACCTCGAGGACCTGCACGACGCCGGGACGGGCATCGTGTTGGTGACCCACGACGCGCGTGACGTGCTCGACCGGGCCGACCGCGTGATCGGACTGCGCGACGGCCGGGTGGCGCTCGACGCCCCGCCGGACGGGGCCCGCGAGCGCCTGGCGGCCCTCGACGTGCGCGCATGGTGACCTACGCCCCGGGCGCGACGTTCGCCCACCGCCTCGACCCGCGCTCGAAGATCGCGTTCCAGATCGGGGTGGCCGTGGCCGCCGTCGCCCGCCCGACCCCGCCGCGGTTGGCGGCGCTGACCCTGCTCGGCCTGGCCGCGCTGGCGGTGGCGCGACTCTCCATCCGGCGGGTGCTGTGGGACTATCGGTTCCTCCTGCTGTTGCTGGCGTTCGGCCCGGCGCTCGCGGCGGTGGTCCCGGGGTCGCCGTGGGTGCGCCCGGCCCGGGCCGTCGAGGCCGCCCGGTCGGCGGCCCGCGTCGTGCCCGTCCTGCTGGTGAGCGCGGCGTTCGTCCACACGACGCCCGCCCGGGAGACGCGGGCGGCGGTCCAGCGCCACGTCCCGGGGCGGGCGGGCCAGTTGCTCGGCGTCGGCGTGGGGCTGACGGTCCGCCTGCTCCCCGTCGTGCGGGCCGACGTGGCGCGGGCCCGCGAGGCCATCTCAGCCCGGGGCGGACAGCGGCGGTCGCTCCGGGACCGCGCGGGTCGGCTGGTTGCGCTGTCGGTGGCCCGGGCACTGGACCGGTCGGACCGCCTGGCGCTGGCGCTGCGGGCGCGGTGTTTCGCCTGGAACCCGACGCTGCCGGCGCTGGCGTTCGCCCGGCGGGACTACCCGGTGCTGGCGGCCGCACTCGCGCTGGCGCTGTCGCCGCTGCTCTAGCGCGTCGACCCGATCAGAACGAGACTTCGTCCTCTCGTCGGGGATTCGGCGACCGGTCGTCGTAGGCCTTGCGCCCGATGTGGGCCTCGCCCAGGTTCGCCATGATCGTGTTGTGAAGCGCCGACAGCGACTCGTAGCGTTCCTGATCGCTGCGCTCCAGCACTGTCTGGACGGCCACCGCCTCGCCGGCCGGCACTCCGATGTCGGCGTCGCCGACAGACGCGACGACGTCCGCGTGCTCGGCCGGGAACTGACACTCCCGCTCGAACAGGTCGCGGGTCTCGGAGGGATCGAACGGCATGGGGCCGGCCCTTGTCGCGTCGGACGGATATGCCTTGGGCCGGTGGTGTGTCACACGTCCGTCTCGGTCCGCCGCTCGGTCGCCAGTTGTCGTCATACGGATTCTTGCGAGTCATTCCCGTCTCGACCGCACGACGTCGTGCGGTCGGACCGGTACACAGTCGCAAGAATCCGTATCAGTCCGCCGCCCGATCGCCGGACGTCGCGGTCGCGTAGGCCCGCGTCGCGTCGACTAGCGCCTTCCGGTACTCGCTCGCGTCGGGGTCGAGCGCCAGCGTCCGGAAGCGACGCTTGAACGTCTCTAGGCCGACGTGGGGGGCGTCGTCGGCGGCGGCGTGGGCGAGGTCGTAGATGCGGTGGCCGTCGCCGACGAGGCCGTGGCGCTCGACCAGCGCGAGTGCGAAGGCGGCGTTGACCGCCGTGATGTCCGGATCGGCCGCGGGGGTGAGCCGCCGCCAGGTCGAGCGCCCGTCGGTGTCCGCCTCGCGCGGCGAGTCGGCGACGGCCGCGGCCAGCTGGGACTCGAGGAAGGCGACCAGTTTGTCCGCCGGCGCCACCTCGATCCAGACGTCGTCGGCGTAGATGTCCTTCATATGGTTGGCGATCTGATAGCAGTGGGTCAGCGTCCGGCGCTCGACGCTGTGACCGGCCAGCGCGAGGAAGATGGCCTCCTCGGTGGACTGGGTGTGAGAGGGGTGATCGCGCTCGTAGCGGTGCATGTGAGCGAACTCGTGGAGGGCGAGTTCGCGGGCCATCGCGCTGGTGGCGGTCTGGCGGGAGATGGTCAGGAGGTGGCTCTCGTCGTCGTGGCTGACACGGGTCCGCTCGCCGGGGTCGTCGGTCACCCGGACGGTCACCGGTCGCTCCAGGGCAAACTCCGTGGCAAAGAGGTCGCCGGCACCGAGAAACGGCTCGGCCGGACTGCCCCGCACGTGAACGTCCATGCACACACGATCAGGGGCGCGAGCCGTATGTCTCTTGCGGGTGATTCGCACGCGCCTGGCTCGTTTGCGGGCGGTTCCGGGCCAGTGCAAAACACTACCCTTTTGACGCCCCCTCCGATACTCTGCCGTATAATGGGCCGACGCAAGAAGATCGTACAGGAGTGCGAGACACTGATGGACGAACCGGAGAACATCCGGAACATCGCCATCGCCGCTCACGTCGACCACGGGAAGACGACGCTGACGGACAATCTGCTGGCCGGCGCCGGCATGATCTCCGACGAGACGGCCGGCGAGCAGCTCGCGATGGACACCGAGGAGGACGAACAGGAACGCGGCATCACCATCGACGCCGCCAACGTCTCGATGACCCACGAGTACGAGGGCACCAACCACCTCATCAACCTCATCGACACGCCGGGCCACGTCGACTTCGGCGGCGACGTGACCCGCGCGATGCGGGCCGTCGACGGCGCGCTGGTCGTCGTCGACGCTGTCGAGGGCGCGATGCCCCAGACCGAGACGGTGCTGCGCCAGGCGCTGCGCGAGGGCGTCAAGCCGACCCTCTTTATCAACAAGGTCGACCGCCTCATCTCCGAACTGCAGGAGGGCCCCGAGGAGATGCAGCGCCGCCTCTTGAACGTCATCGACGACGTCAACGAGCTCATCCGCGGGATGACCGAGGAGATGGACGACGTCGAGGACTGGACCGTCTCCGTCGAGGAGGGGACCGTCGGCTTCGGCTCCGCGCTGTACAAGTGGGGCGTCTCGATGCCCTCGATGCAGCGCACCGGCATGGACTTCGGCGACATCATGGAACTCGAGCGGGCCGACAAGCGCCAGGAACTCCACGAGCGCACGCCTCTCTCGGACGTGGTGCTGGACATGGTGTGCGAGCACTTCCCCAACCCCATCGACGCCCAGCCCCGCCGTATCCCGCGCATCTGGCGTGGCGACGACGAGTCCGAGGTGGCCGAGTCGATGCGCCTGGTCGACGAGGACGGCGAGGTCGTCCTGATGGTCACCGACATCGGCATCGACCCCCACGCCGGCGAGATCGCCGCCGGCCGCGTCTTCTCGGGCACCCTCGAGAAGGGACAGGAGCTGTACGTCTCGGGCACCGCGGGCAAGAACCGCATCCAGAGCGTCGGCATCTACATGGGCGGCGAGCGCGAGGAGGTCGACCGCGTTCCCGCCGGCAACATCGCCGCCGTCACCGGCCTCAAGGACGCCATTGCGGGCTCGACGGTCTCCTCGATCGAAATGACGCCGTTCGAGTCCATCGAACACATCTCCGAGCCCGTGATCACGAAGAGCGTCGAGGCCCAGAACATGGACGACCTGCCGAAGCTCATCGAGACGCTCCAGCAGGTCGCCAAGGAGGACCCGACGATCCAGGTCGAGATCAACGAGGACACCGGCGAGCACCTCATCTCCGGCCAGGGCGAACTCCACCTCGAGGTCATCGGCCAGCGCATCGAGCGCAACCAGGGCATCCCGATCCGGACGGGCGAACCCATCGTCGTCTACCGGGAAGCCCCCCAGCAGCCCTCCCGCGAGGTCGAGGGCATCTCCCCGAACCGGCACAACCGCTTTTACATCAGCATCGAACCGCTGAGCGAGGCGGTCGTCGAGACGATCAAACGCGGCGAAGCCTCGATGGACATGCCCGAACTCGAACGTCGGGAGGCCCTCCAGGAGGCCGGGCTCGACAAGGACACCTCCCAGAACGTCGAGCACATCCACGGGACCAACATCCTCATCGACGACACGAAGGGGATCCAGCACCTCAACGAGACGATGGAACTCGTCATCGAGGGGCTGGAGGAGGCGCTGGACGACGGCCCGCTGGCCGCCGAACCCGTGCAGGGGTCGCTCATCCGCCTGCACGACGCCCGCCTCCACGAGGACGCCATCCACCGCGGGCCGGCCCAGGTCATCCCGGCGGTCCGGCAGGCCGTCCACAACGCCCTGATCGACGCCGAGATCCGCCTGCTCGAACCGATCCAGAACGTCCGGATCGACGTGCCGAACGAGCACATGGGCCCCGCCTCCGGCGAGATTCAGGGCCGCCGCGGCCGCGTCGACGACATGTACCAGGAGGGCGACCTGATGGTCGTCGAGGGCGTCGCGCCCGTCGAGGAGATGATCGGCTTCTCCAGTGACATCCGCTCGGCCACCGAGGGCCGGGCCTCCTGGAACACCGAGAACGCCGGCTTCCAGGTGCTTGCCGACAACCTCCAGCCCGAGAAGATCACCGAGATCCGCGAGCGCAAGGGCATGAAGACGGAACTGCCCGAGGCCATCGACTACTTCTAACGACGGTTTTGGCCTCCGTCTCGCGTTCGCCTGCAGTGAACGCTTGACGGGGACACTGCACCCGCTTTGCGTGCGCCGTCTGTTCGTTGCCGGATTCGACCACCGGGACGCTTGTTGCCGGATTCGACCACCGGGACGCTTGTTGCCGGATTCGACCACCGGGACGCTTGTTGCCGGATTCGACCACCGGGACGCT
>JBDGUH010000065.1:5734-10782 GCA_042216055.1 Haloarculaceae archaeon | reverse complement strand
GATAGACGGGACGGAACCGACGCGCAATCGGCGAGCACCGGGAGGTCGCCACGAAAGCAGTCATTTGGCCGCTGGTCGGCTATCATGTAGCGATGAAACCCGCCGATCCCTCGCCGAGCCCTGCCGACAGTGACCGGCCCACGCGCAGAGCCCTGCTGGGCGGCGTCGCCGTGGTCGTGGCGGGCGTCGCCGGCTGTACCGGGACGTCGACTGACGGTGGAGCCACCCCGACTGACGGCGGGGGGACGCCGACCGGAGCGGCGGGAGTCACGGCGACGCTCTCCGACTACGACATCGCGCTGTCACGGACGGCCCTGTCCGCGGGGTCGGTCACGTTCGATATCACGAACGAGGCCGAGCAGGTCCACGAGTTCGTCGTGTTCGCGACGGACCGCGACGCGGACGACCTCCCGATGGCCGAGGGCGAGAACGAGGTGGAGGAGGACGCCGACAGTATCACGCTCGTCGACGAGGCCGAGGACATCGAGGGCGGGGCGAGTGCGACGCTCACCGCCGATTTCGACCCGGGGAGCTACGTCGCCGTCTGCAACCTCCCCGGGCACTACGAACTCGGCATGCGCGCGGGGTTCACGGTGACGTAGACCGTCGGCAGGGGCGTCCCGCGGTCACGGCTCCTGCCTGTCGAACGGGAGGTCGTCGGGGTCCTCGACGACGAGCCACCACTTGGGGTTCCCGTCGGCGTGGCGGCGCTGGACGTGGGTGTGCAGGCCGGCGTGGTCCTCGAAGTCCCGGCCGCAGATCTGACAGCGGTAGTGGTGTTTCGGCATGGATCCACGGAGGCACGGGGGACGCGAAAACAGTCGGCCCCTACCGGGGTAACCCCCGACTAGCAGACCGGCTTGGGGCTGACGCCCAGGTCCTCGAGCGTCTCGAAGTACTCGTCGTAGTCGGCCTCGACGACGGCCGCCGCGGCCTCGCGGGCGCGCTCCCAGTCGGCCTCGTCCCCGCAGGCCTCGGTCAGCAGGGCGAGCGCGCGGTCGCGCTGGTCCTCGACGGCGTCGCGGGCCTCGCGGAACGTGCTCGCGGTCCCGGGGTCGGCCTGTCCCGTGAAGAAGCCGGTCAGTTGCCCCTTGTTCCGGCCGTCGGCCAGCGCCCACCCGACGAACCCGCCGAGTCGCTCGACGGAGCCCTCGAGGTCGGCGAGGGCGTCGTGGACGGCGGGCGACCAGTCGGCCGCCGCGGCGTCGAGCGCGTCGGCGCGGTCACCGGCGGCGTCGGCGGCGTCGCCGAACAGGTCGCCGGCCACGGGATCGTCGCGCCAGTCGTCGAACACGGCGGCGACACCGCGCTCGCGGGCGACGGCCGCCGCCCGCATCGGCCCCTCGTCCATCTCGCCGCGCGTGTCGGCGTACAGCGACTTCGACGAGCCGAGCCGCGACAGCGGCGTCCGGTTCTCCTCGCGCACGTCCTCGAGGAACGTATCGGCGTCCATGTCCGGGCGGTCGGCGGGAACGGGCTTGTAACCATCGACGCCGACCGCAGGGTTTTGTATGCGGTCGATAAAGGGAGCGACATGGCGACCAGGGGCTGGAACCTGCTGTTCGGGCTGGTGGGCCTGCTCGGGGCGGCCGCGACCGCCTGGCACGTCCTGACGCTCCCGCCCTCGCACTCGCTGCTCCACCGCGTCATCGACGTGGTCGTCCAGGGCGGTGCGGCGGTGAGCATTCTCTTCATCGCCCGCTGGCACGCCACCGAGGGCGTCGCCGACGAGCGATACCCCCGGATCGTCGCGTGGGTGATCGCGGCGGTGCTCCTGTTCGGAGTCGTCACGGTCAGCGGGCTCTACGCCGGGTCCGAACAGGTGCTACCCGGTGAACTGTGGGAAGTCCTCGAACTGGCAGGGATCGTCGGCGCGTTCGCGGGCGTGCTGGTCGGGACCATCGAGGCCCGCGCGATCGGGCACGCCGAGGCGGCCGCCACGGCCGAAGCGCGGGCCGCGGCGCTGGCCGCCGAGCGCGACCGCACCGAACACGTCACCGCCCTGTTGCGCCACTACGTCCGCAACGCGGTGACGGCGATCACGGGATACACGGATCACCTCGAGGGGGAGGTGCCGCCGGCGGAGCGGGCCAAACTCGAGACGATCGAGGAGCGGGCACTGACCATCGCCACGCTCGTCGACAACGTCAGCACGCTCGCGGCGGTCGAGCGCGCGGAGCCGTCGGCGGCCACCGACCTCGAGTCGGCGCTGACGGAGGCTATCGACGGCCTGGCGGCGCAATCGGAGACGGACGTGGCGCCGCCGTCGGACGTACCTCCCGCCCCGCTGAGTGAGGGAAGCGAGGCCGCACTGCATCTCGCCTTCGAAGGCATCGGCATCGCGGCCGACGAGGCGGGCACGCTCACGGTCGACTGCCAGCGCGACGAGGAGAGCGTGGTAGTGAGCATCCGGACCGAGGACGCCGACCTCCCCGAGAGCGTCGCGCGGTCGCCGTTCGGTCCCGGGGGGTCCGGCGTCGGCCTGCGACTCCACCTCGCTCAGGAACTCCTGAGCGGCGGGGGCGACCTGTGGATCGCCGAGGACGACGACGGCGTCGTCCGGTTCGACCTCCGTGTGCGCCCCGTCGAGAGGTGACCTTTTCCCGGGGGGCCGCGAACGGCCGCCATGGAGATCAGGGACGCCGAAGTCGTGCTGACGCGCCCGGGTCGCAACTACGTGCTGGTCCGACTGGAGACCGCCGACGGCCTCGTGGGGTGGGGCGACGCCACCCTGAACGGCCGGGAGAAGGCCGTCGAGGCCGCGCTCGAGGAGCACGTCTTCCACGAACTCGAGGGCCGCGACGCCGCCCGCGTCGAGGACGTCTGGCAACATCTCTTCCGGGGGACCTACTGGCGGGGCGGCCCCGTGCTGAACAGCGCGCTGTCGGGCGTCGACATGGCGCTGTGGGACCTGAAGGGAAAGCGCGCTGGCGAACCCGTCTACGAACTGCTGGGCGGGCGGGCCCGCGAGTACGCCACCGTCTACGACCACTGCGGCGACGACGACGTGGAGGCCATCGTCGCGAACGCGCGGGCGTCGCTGGACCGGGGGATCGACCACCTCCGGGTGAACGTCGGCGACCCGGCGGGCGACTACCTCGACCTGGATCGCGTGGTCGAGGGCGTCCGCGAGGTGCGCGAGCGCCTGCCCGACGCGGCGCTGATCGTCGACATCCACGGGCGGGCCAGTCCCCGGGAGGCCCGCCGCATCGCCACGGGGCTGAAACCGGTCGACCTGTTCTTCCTCGAGGACCCCCTGCGACCCGAGAACACGGAGAGCTTCGAGCGCCTGCGCTCGGCGACGACGGCGCCGCTGGCGATGGGCGAGCTGTTCACGAACCCCTGGGAGATGCGCCCGCTGATCGAGCGCGAACTGGTGGACTTCCTGCGGGTGGACCTGGCCCACGTCGGCGGCATCACCGCCGCGCGGAAACTGGCCGCCGTCGCCGAGCACCACTACGTCGAGACGGCGTTCCACGGCCCGCCGGACCTCGCGCCCGTCGGCCAGGCCGCCAGCGTCCACGTCGACCTGGCGGTGCCGAACTTCGGCATTCAGGAACTGACCGAGTACGAGCCGCTGTACGGCGACGCCATCGGCGAGGTGTTCTCGGGCGGCGCACACCTGCAGGAGGGGGTCGGCGGCCTCGACGTGCCCGACGACCCGGGACTGGGCATCGAGGTGGATCGCGAGGCCGCGCTGTCCTACGAGTACGAGCGCTCCCACCTGCCGACCCGCCGCCACGCGGACGGCAGCGTCGCCGACTGGTGAATCGCCCCGAGGTCAAGTCCCCAAGGCATTCGCCTCGATCGTCTGTGAATCGCCGCGGCCCGTGCCGCTGGAGACTGGCCGGACAGCGGGCCCGGAGGACGGTGACCGGACAGCGGTCCCGGAGGACGGTGATCGGACAGCGGTCCCGGAGGACGGTGGCCGGGCAGAGAGACGACCGGAACGGACGGATCTGTCGGCCGCTCGGAACGGCTGGCTGACACGCCGAGCCAGCTTTTTTGCCGGCGCGGTCCACCCACGACCCGCATGGAGTACACGACGCTCGGCTCGACGGGCATGGAGGTATCGCAGGTCTGTCTGGGCTGTATGAGCTTCGGCAGCGAGGAGCCCTGGATGCTCGACGCCGAGGAGGGCCGCGAGATCATCGAGCGCGCCATCGATCTGGGCGTGAACTTCTTCGACACCGCCAACGCCTACTCCGACGGCGAGAGCGAGGCGATTCTGGGCGACGTCCTCGCGGAGTACGACCGCGACGAGCAGGTGATCGCCACGAAGGTCCGGTTCCCCGTCGGCGAGGACACCCCCAACGCCGCGGGGCTCTCGCGCAAGACCATCGAGCAGGAGGCGGCCGCGAGCAAGGAGCGCCTGGGCGTCGACACGATCGACCTCTACCAGACCCATCGGGTCGACCCAGACACGCCGCCGGAGACGACGCTGCGGGCGCTGTCGGACCTGGTCCGTCGCGGCGACGTGCGCCACGTCGGCACCTCGTCGATGTGGGCCCACGAACTCGCCGAGCGCCTGCGGGTCAGCGAGCGCGAGGACCTCGTCGCCTACGAGACGATGCAGAACCACTACCACCTGGCCTACCGCGAGGAGGAGCGGGAGATGCTGCCCCTCTGTGAGAGGGAAGAGATCGGCGTCATCCCGTGGGGACCGCTCGGGCAGGGCTTTCTCGCCCGCCCCTACGAGGACCTGGAGCGCACCGAGCGGGGCGACCCCGAGAACTTCCACAACCCCACGCCCGAGTACGAGCGCGGCGGCGGGCGCGAGATCAACGAGCGGGTCCAGGAACTCGGGGAGGAGTACGGCGCGACGATGGCCCAGATCGCCCTGGCCTGGCAGTACCAGAACGAGTGCGTCGACGCGCCCATCGTCGGGACGACGAGCGTCGAGCACTTGGAGGAGGCCGTCGAGGCCCTGGAGATCGACCTCTCGGCGAGCGACGTGGAGTGGCTCGGGGAGCCCTACGAACCACAGCCGGTCATCGGGCACTAGTAGCGTGGCGCGAGCGTAGCGAGCGCCACGTCAGAGCGAGCGG
>JBDGUH010000065.1:0-5634 GCA_042216055.1 Haloarculaceae archaeon | reverse complement strand
CCGCGAGCAGCGTGGCGCGACCGCCACGTCACGACGACCCTCCCATGTCGAACGACGGCGTGGCGAGAGGGACACGCTTTTTCGCCCGCGCGCCCTCCGGTCGGGCATGACAGGCGTCGAACGGGCCGCCCGGGCGATCGCGGCGGGCGAACTGGTGGTGTACCCGACCGAGACGGTGTACGGGCTGGGCGCGGACGCGCTCGATCCGGACGCCGTCCGCCGGGTGTTCGCGGCGAAGGGGCGGGACCGCTCGAACCCGGTCTCGCTGGGGGTCCCCGACGTGGACGCGGCGCTGTCCCACACCCGGCCGACCGAGCGCGCGGAGGCGTTCATGCGCGAGTTCCTCCCCGGTCCCGTGACGGTGCTCGTCGAGCGGCGCGAGACGGTTCCCGACGCGCTCACGGCCGGCCGCGACCGCGTGGGCGTCCGGATTCCCGATCACGTCCTCGCGCTGGATCTCCTGCGGGCAGCGGGCCCGCTCACGGCCACGAGCGCGAACGTCAGCGGAACCGGCAGCGTCCGATCCATCGAGGGCCTCGATCAGGCCGTCGGGGACGCCGCGGCGGTGGTGCTTGACGGCGGCGAGACGCCGGGCACCGAGAGCACCGTCGTCGACCCCGAGACCGGCGAGATCGTCCGCGAGGGGGCCCGCGCCGGCGAGATCCGCGACTGGCTACAGTAGGCTCCGCAGCGACCGCGTCCGCACGCCACAGGCGTCCCGGTACTCACAGGGGGCACACTTCGCGTCGTCGGTCAGCCGCGCCGGCGGGCCGTCGACGCTGTCGGCCGTCCGGACCGCCTCGCGATAGGCGCCCCGTCGGCGGGTCGTCAGTTCGACCCGGCGAACGCGCCCGTGGGCGGGGTACTCGGCGTAGGCCGTCTCGACCGGCCGCTCGCGCTCCCAGGACAGCGCCTTCGCCGCGGCGACCAGGCGGACCGACTGTGGCTCCCAGACGCCTTGCTCGGGGGGCCGTCCGGCAAAGACCAGCGACGGTGCCGGCGCGGGGTCCTCGAGCACCTTGTGGGCGACGCCCCGGCACTCCCGCCCTTCGAGACGGACCGACCGCGCCGGCGGGTCCACGAGGGCGGGCCACGCGTCCAGGCGCTCGCGGGTCGCCCGCAGGCGGTCGCGGTACGCGCCCGGGGACACCGCTACCGGCGCCGCCAGCAGCGCGGCGTCGTCGGTCAGCAGGCGCTCGTACTCGAAGGCCAGCGCCCGCACGTCGCCCACCTCGTCGGGCACGTCCGGGGGGCCGTCCCGCCGTCGGTAGTAGAGCTTCCGCGGGCAGTACGCCGCCGTCTCGATGTCCCGAAACGAGTGCACGAACCGTTCTGGCCCCGTCCCAGGGGATAAACGTGTGGCACGCGACGGGTCGCCGACCGGGGTAGGTTACAGGTAACCCCGACGGGCGACAGCGGCGTCGGTCACGGCCGATCCCGACGGGCGACGTCCCGTCTCAGCGCCCGAGGTCCTCGTGGGCGCTCGAGAGGTGGCGAGAGGCAAGCGCCGCCAACAGTGAGAGTTCGCCCGCCAGGCCGCCGGCGGCGATCACCTCGGCGAGCGCGTCGGCGTTGCGCCCGGGCGGGTCGCCGCCGCCCCGGAACCCGAGGACGTCGAGCGCCTCCGACTGGGTGGGCAGGCGCGTGCCGCCGCCGACGGTGCCGACCGGGAGGCTGGCGAAACTCAGCGAGGCGTAGAGGTCGCCGTCCCGCACCTCGGCGGTCGTGATGGCGTTGGCGCTCTCGACGGCGTGGGCCTCGTCCTGGCCGGTCGCCAGGAACGCCGCGGCGGCGACGTTGGCGGCGTGAGCGTTGAACCCCAGACTGCCGGCCTTGGCGCTGCCCACGAGGTTCTTGCGGGTGTTGACCTCCGCGACCAGCTCCGGCGTCGTGCCGAACACGTCCTCGACGACCGCCCGCGGGAGGGTCACGTCGGCACTGACGGAGTGGCCCCGGCCCTCGACAGCGTTGATCGCCGCGGGCTTCTTGTCCGAACAGAGGTTGCCCGACTCGGCGACCAGCGTGGCGGGGGTCTCCTCCTCGAGGACCTCCGAGGCCGCCCGGGCCGCGATGGTGACCATGTTCATCCCCATCGCGTCCTTCGCGTCCATGGCGAACCGCAGGTAGACGTTGTCCCCGACGACGTACGGTTCGACGCTGGTCAGTTCGCCGTGGCTGGTCGTCGACTCGGCGGCCTCCCGGAGCGCGTCCTCGTTGGCCCGGACCCACTCGACCACCTCGGCGGCCGCCCCCACGTCGGGGACCCTGAACGCCGGCGCGCGCGTCATCTCGCGCTGGGTGACCCGCGCCGTCGCCCCGCCGGCCGACGCGATGGCCGAACAGCCGCGGTTGACCGAGGCGACGAAGGCCCCCTCGGTGGTCGCCAGCGGCAGGTAGAACGCCCCGTCGGCGGCCCCGCCGTCGACCGACAGCGGCCCGGCGATCCCCAGCGGCACCTGGACGGCGCCGGTCATGTTCTCGATGTTGGCCGCCGCGGCCGCGGCGGGGAAGGCGTACTCCCCGACCGTCGAGAGGTCGGCCCCCGTCTCGTCCTCGACGAACCGCCGGCGAGCCGCCGCGGCGGTGTCGGCGTCGGCGTGCTCCTCGAGTTCGTAGAGCCGCAGGTCGCCCGCGCGGACGCGCTCGGCCAGGGCCGCTGGGTCGGTCTCCCCTCCGTCGGTGTCCTCGGCGTCGGTCATGCCCGGAGGGTCGGGGTGGGCGCTCCTAACAGTTGCCCTCTCGGTCGCCGCGCCGGACGGCCGCCCGACTACTCCCGGCGCAGGCGATCGAGGATGCCCGAGAGCTGTTCGAACCGGCGGCTCGTCAGGAGGTTCACGAACCGCTCGCTGCGCTCGTACTCGCGTTTCAGCGACTGCACCTTCTCGAGGTCGTCCTCGGCGCCCGCGGCCTCGAGGTCCTCGGCCGCGTCCGCGAGCGCGCGCGTCATAATGTCTATCTCGCGGGTCACCTCGTGGCGCAGGAACTCCTGGAAGACGTGCCAGATGTCACGCTCGGCCTCGAAGAAGGCCTTCTTCCCCTCCCCCGGCATCGAGCGCCGATGGACCAGGTGGAGCCGTTCGAGCGTGCTCATGGCGGTGCTCACGGTCGATTTCGCGTAGTCGCTCTTCGCGACCAGCGTGTCCAGCGACAGCGGCTCGTCGGCGAAAAAGAGGATCCCGTACAGCCGGCCGTAGCTCCGCTTTGCCCCGTACACCTCCGCGCTCCGGGCCAGCGCCTCGATCACCGTCTCGCGCCCCTCCCGTGCCCGCTCGGCGTCGTCGCGCTCCATGGTCCCCGGTTGGTGATGGAAAGCTATAAATCGTTCTGTTCAGAACGTTCGGTAAATGCCGAATAAAGAGAACGGCACCGCGACGGGAGCGGCACGGAACGACGGCGGGACGGACGAGACGACCAGCAATACGGACGACCCTAACACGGGCGAGGCAGTCGAGAACCCGGACGAGACGACCGGCAGCACCGATGAGACGACCGGCGGCCGGGTGGTCCTGCGGGCGAGCGGGATCGAGAAGACCTACGACTCGCACCTGCCGTTCACCCGCTCGGTCGAGGTGCTCGAGGGGGCCGACGTCGAGATCCGCGCGGGGGAGATCGTCGGCATCGTCGGCGAGAACGGGAGTGGCAAGTCGACGCTGATGAAGGCGCTCGTCGGGGCCCTGGAGCCGGACGGCGGCGAGATCGAGCGCTCGGGGGCCGTCGGCTGGTGCCCTCAGGAGACGCTGCTGTACGAGCGGCTGACCGTCCGGGAGACGTTCGCGCTGTTCGGCGAGGCCTACGGGATGGCCGGCGAGGCGATCGCCGACGCGCGGGACCGCCTGGCCGACCGGCTTGACTTCGAGCGCTTTCTGGACTACCAGGTGCGCCATCTCAGCGGCGGCAACCGCCAGAAGGTGAACCTCGGCGTCGCGCTGATGCACGACCCCGACGTCCTCCTGCTCGACGAGCCCTACACCGGCTTCGACTGGGAGACCTACCTCGCGTTCTGGGACCTCTCCGAGGAGTTGCGCGAGCGCGGCACCGCCATCGCCATCATCTCGCATCTCATCAACGAGCGCGAGCGGTTCGACCGGATCTTCGAGTTGCGCGAGGGGCGCCTCCACGAGCAGGCCATCGAGGCGCCCGACGGTGCCGAGGGGGTCGCCAGATGAGCACGCTCGCCCGGGGGACGCGGCTCCGCCTGACCGAACTGGCCCGCCAGCCGACGACGCTCGCCATGCTCGTGGTGCTCCCGCCGGTCGTCATCGAGGTGTACGGCGCGGGCCTGGCGTCGTTCCCGTCGCTGCCGTCCCTGGGGATGGACCCGGGGACCGCCGGCCGCCTGACGGGGACGCTGTTTGCCGTCGCCTTCCTCGCGGGCCTGGTGGGCCTGTTCCAGGTCATCAGCGCCCGCAGCGGCGACGAGCGCCTGGCGCTGTGTGGCTACCCGCGGACGACCCTGCTGGCGACGCGCCTGGCGACGATGCTCGCCGTCGTCGTCGTCGGCACCGCCGTCTCCTTTGCGATGTTCGCCCTCGAGGTCGACGTGGCCGCGCCGCTTTCCGCCGTCGGCGCGCTCGCGCTGGCGGGCCTGATCTACGGCCTGCTGGGCGTCATCGTCGGGACGGTCCTGCCGCGGGGCCTCGAGGGCTCGCTCGTCCTGGTGTTCATGGCCGACATGGACAACGTGCTCGCCAGCGGCATCTTCGATCTGGGCACCAACCTGGCCGCGTTCTCGCCGCTGTATCACCCCCACGCCCTGTTCGAGCGCGCGGTGCTCGACGGCACCGTCGCGACCGACCACGTCCTCCCGGCGCTCGCCTACGCGGGCGTCCTGCTGGTCGTGGCCGTGCTTGCGTACGGTCGCGCCGTCGGCGACGGGGGTGGGCTGGCGTGACCCGCGTCGGCGCGGCCCTCCGGGCGGGCGTCCGCGAGTACCGCCGGACGCCGGTCCTCCTGGCCCTGCTCGTCGCCCTGCCGGCCTACGCCATCTGGGTGTTCGCCGTCGTCGCGCCGGACACGGCGGCGCCGCTCGCGCTCGACGGCGGGACCGTCCGGGTCGCGCTCGGCGAGGCGCTCCCGGCGTTCATGACGCCGATGGTCGCCGCGCTCGTGACCGGCATCGCCGGCCTCTTCGTCATGCAGACGGCCGCCGAGACCGACGCCCGCCTGGTCGTCGCCGGCTACCGCCCGGTCGAACTCGTCCTGGCGCGCCTGGGGCTGTTGCTCGGCGTGAGCGCCCTCGCGACCGCCGTCTCCGTCGGCGTCATGCTCACCGCGTTCGACCCGAAACACCTCGCGTGGTTCGCGGGCGCGACCGCCCTGACCGCGCTGATCTACGGGATGGTCGGCGTCCTCGCCGGCGTGGCCCTCGATCGGCTCCCCGGAGTGTATCTCATCCTGTTCGGGGCGCTCGTCGACCTGTTCCTGTTCCAGAACCCCCTGGCGACCGACCCGCCGGCGCTGGCGACGTACCTGCCCGGCCACTTCCCGCTCCAGCTGGCGACCCAGGCCGGCTTCGCTGCCAGCGTCGACTTCGGTTCCCTCCCCGGCGCGCTGGTCGCCCTGGTCGCCCTGACCGCGCTGGCCACCGTCGCCTTCTACCGGTCGATGGCGGTCTGACGGCGCCGTCTCGCTGCC
>JBDGUH010000018.1:0-11086 GCA_042216055.1 Haloarculaceae archaeon | reverse complement strand
AGTACATGAACGACCCCTTCGGCGGCCACCACGCGCTGAACTTCGAGATCTACGGCCACTTCACCTCGCCCATCCGCCGGCTCTCTGACCTCATCAACCACTGGATCGTCTACACCAACGACGTTCCCGAGGACCTGGTGGCGCTGTGTGACCGCGCCAGCGACAAGCAACAGGACGCCGAGGCCTGCGAGCGCGAGTACAAGCAGTTCCTCGAGGAGGTGGGCCTCGACCCCGCGGCCGTCAACAATCGCGGCCTCGAAGTCGTCGACGGGGACGACTAGCCGCCCTGTGCCGGTCCGAGAGCCGGCGACGGCCTGTGGGTCCGAGACGAGACAGGAACGAAGGGACGGCTCCGAGCGAGCGACGACCAGGGGACCCTCTCCGACCGCCCGTACCGTCTATCCGGCGTCGGCTTCCGCCGTGGCGAGGTACTTCTCGCCCCAGTCGTGCATCGCCGTGACCACGAGTTCGAGCTGTGCGCCGAGGTCGGTCAGCGAGTACTCGACGCGAACGGGTTTCTCGTCGATCACCGTCCGGTCGACGAGGCCGCGTTCCTCCAGGTCGTCGAGGCTCTCGGAGAGCACCTTGTCGGAGATGCCGTCGACCTCCGTCTTCAGGTCGTTGAACCCCAGCGGCCCCTCCTCGATCAGCCTGGCGACGATCAGCGGGTGCCACTTCTTGCCGATGATCGCCGCTGTCACCGCGAGCGGGTGCCGTGGTGCGCCGACGTCGTCGGGTGTGGCGTCCTCGCCCGGCCCATCCATGACAGCCCTTACCCACCCCCCGGTCAAATAAATACTGTCACGGGATCGGCGGGCGCTCCCCCGGGAGAAGTCCGCGCCGTCGTGCGGTCGAACCGGACGGGATCGCAGTGCTCCGGATCAGTCGGGGTCGTACTCGCTGCCGGTCACCTCGCGGATGCGCCCGGCGGTGACCTCGCCGACCCCGTCGACCTCCTGCAGGCGCTGTTCGTCGGCGCTCATCACGGCCTCGACGCTGCCCAGAGACGCCAGCAGCGCCCGCGCGGTGACGGGGCCGACCTCCGCGACCGCCGAGACGACGTACTCCTGTTGCTCGGCGAGCGTCCGGGACTGCTTCTCGCCGTGGACGTCGACCTCGCGGTCGCGGGTCTCCTGCTCGCGGCGGGCGACGGTCTCCAGCAGGTCCGCCGTCTCGTCCTCGCCGCCCGTCCGGAGGACGCTGGCGCCGAAGTCGACCGCCAGCGACGCCAGCGCCCCCTGGATGGCGCGGTGGTGGACGTTGCGCTCGCCGTAGAGGTTCTCGCCCTCGATGAGGACCACCGGCCGGGCGTAGTGGCGGGCGGCGTCGCCGACCTGCTCGAACAGCGAGCGGTCGCCGCCGGTCAGCGTGTCGAGAAAGTCAGTGACGGTCTTGCGCTCGACGACCACCCGATCCGAGAGGACGTAGTCGCCCACGGCGAGGGTCTCCAGACGCGTCTCGACGCCCTCCCGCGTCGAGAGGTCCCGCGCGATGGAGGCGTCGAGTTCGCGCTGGTCGGCCACGATCTCGATCCCTCCCTCGGGATCCGGCTGGGCGACCACGCCGTCCTCGCTCGCGTCGTCGTCTCTGCCCGCGTCGCCCCCCTCGGCCGGGTCGGGCGCGAACGCCCCGAGGTCGGCCTGCCCGTCGCCTCCCGTTTCCCCGCCGCCCCCCGTTTCTCCGCCGCCGTCGCCGTCCGTCTCGTCTCCCGGCGCGCCGGCCGCCGCGGCCGCCCGAGCGTCGGCAGCGTCGCCGGGGGCCGCCCCCGACTCGCCCGCGCCCGCGGCGTCGTCGGGACTGTCACCGGCCTCCGCCGCGTCGTCGGGGCCCGCCGCGTCGCCGGGACCGTGGCCGTCGTCCGCCACGTCGTCGCCGGCGTCCGCCGCGTCGTCCGCGAACCCGTCGACGCTGGCCTGCTGGCCCCCGAGGCGGGCCTCGATGTCGGCGACGGCGTCCTTGAGGTTCCGTAGCTCCTCCTCCATGCGCTTCTCGTCCTGCCGGGACTTCCAGAAGTAGGCCTCGTCGCGGGTGCCCTCGGCCAGCAGGACGACGACCCGCCCCTCCGTCTGGCGGCCGGTCCGGCCCTTGCGCTGGATCGAGCGGATGGCCGTCGGCACGGGTTCGTAGAACAGCACGAGGTCGACCTCCGGCACGTCCAGGCCCTCCTCGGCGACGGAGGTCGAGACCAGCACCTCGAACTCGCCGGCGCGGAACCGCTCTAAGGTCTCCCGTTGCTCGCGCTGGGTCATGCCGTCGCTGCCGTCGGTGTCGGACTGGCCGACGAACCGCTCGGCGTCGAAGTGGTCGTCGAGGAAGTCGGTGAGCGTCTCGGCGGTGTCGCGGGACTCGGTGAACACGATGACCCGGTCGCCGCCCTCGATGCCGAGCGTCTCGGCCAGCAACATCCGGGTCCGGCGGAACTTCGGGTGCAGGTCGTCGTACTCCTCGGCGCGGCGCATCGCCTCCTTGACCGTCGGGTCCGAGACGAGGCGCTGGTCCGCCTTCGAGGCGCCGGAGGAGCGGGCGGCCTGCCGGAGCCGCTCGAAATAGCGCTCGAGCACCGCCACGCTCTGTGTCTCGACGTAGGTGACGGCGGTCCGGAGCTTGCGGACTTCGGCCAGCAGGCTCATCCCGGTGTATCCCTCCGACTGATCGTTGTCCATCAGTTCCCGGAGCCGCCCCTGCATCCGCTGGATGTCCCGCTCGGAGGAGCTCGGGTCCGTCGTCGAGGTGACTCCCAGTTCGTTCAGTTGCGTGAGGCGGTCCCGGATGACGTCGTTGAGGGCGTCCCGGACGGCCTCGACGGTGTCGGGCAGTTCCACCCGCTCCCAGGAGAGGTCGGTGTCGTGGGTGTGGGCCGCCACGTCGGCGTCGTCCTCGGTCATCACCGCCACCTCCGAGAGACCGAGATTTTGACACACCGCGAGGATGCTCTCCTCGTCGTCGCCGGGGGAGGCACTCATCCCGGTGACGAGGGGATCCTCGGCCTGCTCGTGGTAGCGCTCGGCGATGTAGTTGTACGCGTACTCGCCCGTCGCGCGGTGACACTCGTCGAAGGTGAGATGGTGTACGTCGGCGAGCGAGATGCGGTTGCCCACGAGGTCGTTCTCGATCACCTGCGGGGTGGCGATCACGACCCGGGCGTCCTCCCAGAGGGCGGCGCGATCGTCGGGGCTGACCTCCCCGGTGAACACGACGATCTCGTCGTCGGGGACGGTGAGCGCCTCCCGGTAGAACCCGGCGTGTTGCTCGACCAGCGGCTTTGTCGGCGCGAGCAGCAGGGACTTCCAGGCGGCGTCGGGGATCCGCTCGGCCGTCACCAGGAGAGAGACGGTAGTCTTTCCCAGGCCAGTCGGGAGACAGACCAGCGTGTGATCGCGCAGCGCGGTGGCCGCGAGCTCGAGCTGGTAGGCCCGGGACTCCAGGGTCCCGGGGACGATCAGCGAGTGCTCGACGTGCTCGTCGTCGCCGGCCCACGGACTCGCAGCGTCGGGCGTCGCCATCGCCCGCGAGTTCGCCCTCGTCGCGGTTAAGGGTTCGCGTACCGCGGCGAAACTGGTCCGCTCGCGCCCCGCGGTGGCCCGTCACGCGAGCGGACGACGCTCCGTCAGCCCAGCGTCGCCGCGATCTCCGTCCCGTCAGCCCAGCGTCGCCGCGATCTCCGTCCCGTCAGCCCAGCGTCGCCGCGATCTCCGTCCCGGCCACCATCGCGACGGCGGCGGCGGGCGGGATGGTGAGGTTGTCGTCGAGTACGTAGGTCGCGATCACGGGCTTGAAGCCGTCGGCGACGGTCGCCGCCAGCCCACCGAGCACCGCCGCCAGGGGGCCGACGAACGGCGAGGCTAGCAGCGTACAGACCCCGAACATCGCGAGCAGGACGTAGGCCCGCTTCGCCGGGCGCAGTTCGCCCGACCCGAGGATGCCGCTGATGGGATCGCCGATCGTGAGCATCAGGATGGCCGGGATGGCGAACGGCCGGGGGAACGTCCAGGCGACGGCGGCCGCACTGACGAAGTACAGCGCGTAGCCCGCGAGGTTCTCCTGCTCGTACTCGCGGGTGAGCCGGTCGTAGATGGCCCAGTCCAGGCCGACGAACAGCCGCAGCGCCTCGAGGACGAGCGCGACGGCCACGCCGATCGCGAGCAGGTACTGGACGGTCCGCCAGCTCGTCAGCCCGAGGAGATACAGCCCGGGCAGGCCGGTGCCGCTGGCGTGGACGAGCCGCCGGACTACCTCGTCGCGGCGCGCCATCTCACAGGTCGTCGACGGTCAGGTCGCCGTCGCGAAGCGCCGTCAGCGTCGCGGCCAGTTCGTCGACGTGGACGCGGCGCTGGGCGGTGGTGTCCCGGTCCCGCACGGTGACGGTGCCCGGTTCGCCCTCGTCGTCCTCGCCCTCGCCGAGCGTGGTGTAGTCGACGGTCACACAGAAGGGAGTGCCCACCTCGTCCTGGCGGCGGTAGCGCCGACCGATGGCCCCGGAGTCGTCGTAGGTGACCGACAGGCCCGCCTCGCGCAGTTCGGCGGCCGCCTCGCGGGCGCGCTCCCCGAGGCCGTCGCGGTCCATCAGCGGGAACACGCCGACCGTCGTCGGGGCGACTGCCGGCGGGAGTTCGAGGTAGGTGCGCTCCTCGCCGTCGACCTCGTCCCGGCGGTAGCAGTGATCGAGCACCACGTACAGCGCCCGGTCGACGCCGAAGGACGGCTCGACGACGTGGGGCGTGACGTGCTCGCCGGACTCGGTGACCTCCTCGACGGCGAAGCCGGTCCGCTCGACGGGCACCTCGTGGGATTCGCCGTCGACCGCGACGGTGACGGCGCCGTCCTCGCCGGCCTCGCGGAAGGCGTCGGGGTCACGTTCCGCGAGGTCGGCCAGCGCGTCGGCCACGTCGCCGGCGGCGCCGCCGAACTCCGGCCCGAGGTAGCTCATGTCGGGATCGACGGTGGGGCGCTCGACGGTGACGGGCTCGTCGTACTGCCGGAAGACGGTGAAGTCCTCGTCGGCGTGGGCGTCGTGCTTCGAGAGGTCGTAGTCGGCCCGGTAGGAGAAGCCCGCGAGTTCGATCCAGTCGCCGTCGACCTCGGCCTCGGCGTCCCAGCAGTCCGTCGAGTAGTGGGCGAGTTCGCCGGGGAGGTGCTGGCGAAACCGGAAGCGGTCGAGGTCGACGCCGACGCGCTCGTACCACTGCTTTGTGACGCCGAGGTAGTAGGCGATCCAGGGGTCGGCGACGACTCCCTCCTCGACGGCCGCGCCGACGGTCATCTCGACCGGCTCGCTCCCGGCGCTCTGCTGGGCGTCGACCGGGTAGAACGGCGCCTCCACGTCCGCGACCGTCGAGAGGTCGGGGCCGTCGGTGTCGGGGTCGACGAACAGTTCGAGTTCGGCCTGGGTGAACTCCCGGACGCGCAGCAGCGACTTGCGCGGCGATATCTCGTTGCGGTAGGCCCGGCCGACCTGCGTGACGCCGAACGGGAGCCGGTTGCGCGCGTACTCGGCGAGCTGGGGGAACTCGATGAAGATGCCCTGGGCGGTCTCGGGGCGCAGGTAACCCGGCTGGGCGGACCCCGGGCCGATGTTGGTCTCGAACATGAGGTTGAACGCCTCGATGGCCTGGCCCGCAAGGCCCGCGCCGCAGGTCGGACAGACGATATCGTACTCGGCGATGATCTCCTCGACCTCCGCGACCGGGAGCGACTCGGCTTCCTCGACGTCGGTCGCGTCCTCGACGACGTGATCGGCCCGGTGGGACGCGCCACACTCGGGGCACTCGATCAGCATGTCGTCGAACGTCTCGAGGTGGCCCGAGGCCTCGAAGACGGGCTCGGGGAGGACCGTCGGCGCGTCGACCTCCATGTTGCCCTCCCGGACGGCGAAGCGCTCGCGCCAGGCGTCCTCGAGGTTGGCCTTCAGCGCCGCGCCCTGGGGGCCGAACGTGTAAAAGCCGGAGACGCCGCCGTACGCGCCCGCGGTCTGGAAGAAAAAGCCCCGGCGCTTTGCCAGTTCGACGAGCCGGTCGCTGTCGACCGTCATAGGCCCTCCAGCAGATCCAGATCGAGGACGACGCCCTCGAGTTCGTCGCCCGTGACCAGCGGCACCTGCTCGATGTCGTGTTCGAGCATGACCTGGGCCACCTCGCGGGCGGTCCGGTGCTCGCTGACGGTCAGCACGTCGTCGGTCATGAACTCCCGGACGGGTCCCCCGGGGATCTCGACGTTGCGCGTGGGCATGTAGCGGCTCCCGACGGCCTTGACGCTCTCCCACTTCCAGTCGTCGTCGTCGCCGGCCATGCTGTCGCCGGTCTCTGCCTCGCCCTCGACGACGCGGGCCACGTCGAGGAGGTCGACCTCGGTGAGCATCCCCGCCATCCGGCCGTCCTCGCCCAGCACGACGCCGTAGGGGACGTCCGCGAGGGCCAGTTCGCGCTCCGCGACCGGCAGGGGCGTCCCCGCGTAGACGCAGTTGATCGCCCGCGTCGCCAGGTCGCCGACGGGCACGTCGCCGTCCACCTCGCCGGTCGCGATGGCCCTGACCACGTCCGTGACGGTGACGATGCCCTCCAGCCCGCCGTCGACCACCGGGATCCGGCGCTCGCCCGTCTCGAGCATCAGCCGCGCGACCTCCTGGATCGAGGCCCCAGGATCGATGGACGGCACTTCCTCGACGAGCAGGGCGAGCTGGTCCTCGTCGGGCTGGTTGATCAGCGCCTCGCGGGAGACGAGTCCCCGGAACTGCTCGCCGTCGTCGGTCACCTTGATGACGGGGACCGACGAGAACGAGTGTTCCTGGAGGTATTCGAGCGCGTCGTCGCGGGTGCCGGGTATCTCGACGGTGACGACCGCCGACCGGGGCGTCATGGCGTCTGCGACGTTCATACTGGAAAACTCTCCTGCCCCCACGCACATAGGCCTTAACGTTCGCCCGGGCGCGACGCGGACGGTCGCGCGGTCGGTCCCCGGACGTGCGGCTCCCGGCGACTGCCCCGTTCCGCTTGCGGCTCCCGGCGATAGCCCCGTCTCCCGGATGACGTTCCCGGCGACCGCCCGGTTCCGCGTGACGCGGCTCCCGAGGGTCGTTTGGCTCGCGTTATCATTCACTGAACTGCCAGCACGCCCGAGCGGCCCGCGTGCCCGACCGATCCGGGCTCGGGGTTCGCGCCGGGACGGCCCGGTAATCGAAACCTCCGTGACGTGATGGCTGTGTGACGCGTGTCTTGCCTCCGTCTCCCGGTTTCGGCACCCTTATATACGAGTGTTACATATTGTCATGCATGGAGTCCGACACGGTTGGCAAAGCGGAGGTCGGAACGGCCGCGGAAGTGATGGCGTCCGTCGAGGAGGGCGAGACGGAAACGCTGGTCATCGCCGACGTAACGCGTGACGACGCCTACCTCACGCTTCCGCTCGCCGACGCCGCGTCGCTGCCCGCGTGGCGGTAGTCGCCGCCGCGTTCCGTACTCGTTTTTGCTGTTGATAGCCGCCCCGTCCCCGTCGTAGCGACGGCCGTTCGTGACCAGAAAACAAGCGTTATGCCGCCCGGCCGCAATCGGGCGGACATGAAGGTACTGGTGACGGACCCCATCGCTGACGCGGGGTTAGAGCGTCTGCGAGCGGCGGGCCACACCGTCGAGACTGCCTACGACGTGGCGGGCGAGGACCTCCTGTCGGCCGTCGCGGACGCGAACGCGCTGATCGTCCGCTCGGGCACCGAGGTGACGGAGGCGGTGTTCGAGGCCGCACCGGACCTCGTGATCGTCGGCCGGGCCGGGATCGGGGTGGACAACATCGACATCGACGCCGCGACCGACCACGGCGTGATCGTCGCCAACGCACCGCAGGGCAACGTCCGCGCGGCGGCCGAGCACTCGGTCGCGATGGCGTTTGCCACCGCCCGGTCGATCCCGCAGGCCCACTTCCGCCTGAAGAACGGCGAGTGGGCCAAGGGCGAGTATCTCGGGACGGAACTCAACAACAAGACCCTGGGCGTCGTCGGCTTCGGCCGCGTCGGCCAGGAGGTCGCAAAGCGGCTCAGCAACCTCGGGATGGATCTGGTCACCTACGACCCCTACATCAGCCAGGAGCGGGCCGACCAGTTCGGGGCCGACCTCGTCGACTCGCTCGACGCGTGCCTCGCGGCGGCCGACTTCCTCACCGTCCACACGCCGCTGACCGACGAGACCGAGAACATGATCGGCGAGGCCGAACTCGCCCAGCTCGAGGGCGGCTACGTGATCAACTGCGCCCGCGGGGGGATCATCGACGAGGCGGCGCTCGCCGAGGCCGTCGAGGACGGCATCCTCCGCGGCGCCGCCGTCGACGTGTTCGCCGACGAACCGGTCGATCCGGACAACCCGCTGCTCGACGTGGAGGACGTGATCGTCACGCCCCACCTGGGCGCCTCGACGGAGGCCGCCCAGGAGAACGTCGCCGTTTCGACGGCCGAGCAGGTGCTTGCCGCCTTCGCGGACGAACCCGTCGTCAACGCCCTGAACGCCCCCTCGGTCGACGAGTCGGTCTTCCGGCAGATCCGTCCCTACATCGACCTGGCCGAGACCGCGGGAACCATCGCCGTCCAGCTGTTCGACGGCCGCGCCGCCGAGGTCGAGGTCGTCTACGCCGGCGACATCGCCGAGCAGGACGTGGAACTGGTGACCGCGAGCGCCCTCAAGGGCGTCTTCGAGCCGCTGGTCGGATCGGTCAACACCGTCAGCGCCACCGGCGTCGCCGAGAGCCGCGGCGTCGAGGTCACCGAGTCCAAGACCCGCCAGGCCGAGGACTTCCAGAGCCTCCTCACCGTCCGGGTCGCGGGCGACGACCGCGAGGTCGCGGTCTCGGGCACGCAGTTCGCCGGCGAGGAAGCCCGCATCGTCCGCATCGACGGCTACCGCGTCGACGCCATCCCCCACGGGCACATGCTCGTCGCGCGCAACGAGGACGCCCCCGGCGTCATCGGCTTCATCGGGACCGTCCTCGGGGAGGCCGGCATCAACATCGCTGGTATGTTCAACGGCCGCGAGACGATCGGCGGCGAGGCGCTCACCGTGTACAACCTCGACGACCCCGTTCCCGAGGACGCGCTCCGGCGGCTCCTCGACGACGAGCGCATCATCGACGTCACGCAGATCTCGCTCAACGGAGCCTGAAATTCGAGAACCCGCGACCGATCAGACTGCTTCGGGTCCGCGACCGATCAGACCGCTTCGGGTCCGTGACCGATCAGACCGCTTCGGGTCCGCGCTTGCCGGTCCGGACCTGCAGGGCGTCGGCCACCGGGAGGACGAAGATCTTGCCGTCGCCCTTCTCGCCGGTGTGGGCCGCCTCGCGGAGGGCGGTCGCCACCTCGGCCGCCGGCACGTCCGCGACGACGCACTCGATCTTGACCTTCTGGTGGAGGTCGACGACGTACTCCTCGCCGCGCCACTGCCCGGTCTTTGCGGGCTGGCTGCCCCGGCCCGAGACGTTGGTCACCGTCAGCGAGGGGGCGCCCACGTCGGTCAGGGCCTCCTTGGCCGCCGAGAGCTTCTCCGGGCGGATGTAGGCGACGACCATCTCGATGTCGTTCGCGGCGCCGCCGTCGGCCCGCACCCCCGAGTCGTTCATCCCGTCGCCGCTGGCGAACTCGGGGTAAGTCTCGACGCCGTGCTGGGCCATGTCCAGTCCCTCGCGCTCGGTGGCGGGCGTGACCCGCGCCCAGTCGACCGCCGTCGCGATCCGGAACAGCGCGTAGGTGCCGGCGACGCTGATCGTCCCGACGACGGCGACGCCGAGCAGCTGGACGCCGATCTGTGCCGGGTCGAAGCCGCCCGTCGAGAGCCCCGGCAGGGGATAGAGGACGATGCCGAGGATGCCCGCGGTCCCGTGGACGGGGAAGACGGCGCACACGTCGTCGATCCGGAGGCGCTCCTCGACGAAGTCGAAGACGATCGGCAGCTGTGCGCCCGCGAGCGTGCCGAGCACGAGTCCGCCCGGCCAGGTGAGCACGTCCGCGACGCCGGTGACCGCGACCAGGCCGGCGAGCATCCCGTTGGCGAGATACAGGGTGTCGACCTTGCCGGTCTTGCGCCAAGCGACGGCTCCGGCGGCCAGCCCCCCGGCGACCATCCCGAGCGTCGTCGTCAGCGCGACCCGGCCCACCCCGGCGAACGCGCCGAGCGCGAGGTCGCCGGCGCGGGCCGCCTCCGGCGAGAATACCGTCACCGCCGTCCCGACGTTGAAGCCGTACCAGCCGAAGGCCAGGATGAGCGTCCCCAGCACGGCCAGCGTCACCGAGTGGCCGGGGATCACGTTCGCGCTCCCGTCGTCCTCGAACCGGCCGATGCGCGGGCCCAGGACGTAGGCGGCCGTCAGGCCCGAGAGCCCGCCCAGGCCGTGGATCACCAGCCCGCCGGCGAACTCGTGGAAGCCGAGACCGGCGAGCAGCCCGCCCTTCCAGGTGAGCCCGATGGCGACCGGGTAGATCACGGCCGTGATGACGGCCGTGTAGACGACGTACATCCGGGGCTTGCAGCGGCCGGCGACGCCGCCGGAGACGATGTTCGCGGCCGCGATGGCGAACATCCCGCCCATGAGCCAGTGGGCCCACTGCCCCGAGGTGCCGTTGACGTACCCGAAGGCCGTCGGGATCTGGGCCCCGGTCAGCGAGCCGACCAGGTTCGCGACCCCGTTGCCCAGCAGGAAGAACACGAGCATCCCCACACACAGCGTGATCAGGCTCTGTGTCAGCTGGTTCGCAACGTTCTTCGCGCGCACCTGCCCCGCCTCCAGCATCGCGAACCCCGCCTTCATGAAGAAGATCAGGAACGAGGCGACCAGCAGCCAGACGAGGTTGATCCCCTCGACTAGCACCGACACGTCTATCATACGATTCCCCCGACCAATTGTGACCGATCGTCCGAGTTTCCAGTCGTTTCCACCATGTACGTTCGTTCCCTTCCGCTGACGAACGTTCTTGAAACACTCCCCTATAGTCCTTTCCTAATCAATGTGGCTCTTTTATCGGTATAGGTGGACGTATGGTCGGTATTCACCAGAATATTATCGATATAAGGACGACAGGTGCGCAGTTTTGCCACGCTTTCGAGGGCAAAAGTGA
>JBDGUH010000052.1:0-11398 GCA_042216055.1 Haloarculaceae archaeon | reverse complement strand
GAACAGCAGCATACCGCGCGCCGCAGGCGCGCGGTTTCACCGGCTTCGCCGCGATGCGGCGAAGCCGGCTTTTTTGGTCCAGATTTTTTGGCGGGGGTCGAGCGCTCGCCGCAGGCGAGCGCGAGGCCCCCGCGAAAAAAGGTGGTCTAGAAGAACTGGAACAGGTCGTCCCGGCCGGCGTCGTGGAGGTGTTCGCGGACGGCCTCGTTCAGCGGTTCGATGGAGCCGCGCTTGGCCGAGATGGGCGCGATGGTCTCGGGCCACTGCTGCCAGGGCGGGAGCAGGCCAAGCCGGTCACACAGGTCGTCCAGTCGCTGGTCGCGGTCGTCGACCTTGTCCATCTTGTTGACGGCGACCACCGGCGGGACGCCCACGTCCCGGAGAAAGTGAAACAGCTCCACGTCGTGGGGCAGTTCGTCGGCGTCGGCGTGGCGGTCGATGATGTCGACGGCGGCCTTCCCGTCGACGACGAGCACGCCCGCGAGGATCTTGTCCGCGTGGGCCTCGACGTACCGCACGACGTCGGTCTTGATCTCCTCGCGGACGTCGGCGGGGACGCCGTCCATGAAGCCAAAGCCCGGGAGGTCAGTCAGCACGAAGTCCGGGCCGGTCCAGTCGTAGTGGTTGGGCTCGCGCGTGACGCCCGGTCGCTGGCCGGCGGCGACGTCGTGGCCCGTCAGCTCCCGCATTAGGGTCGACTTGCCGACGTTCGAGCGACCGACCAGCACGACCTCGGCGCCCCGATCCGGGCGCGTCTCGAACATACCCGCCGTAGGCGGCCGGGACGGAAAGCCGTCGCGGTTCTGGACGACCGGTCCGGGGCGGCGCGGGCCGAAAGCCGTTACTGCGCCGGCCGAGTACGTCCCAGCGTGACCGTCATCGGGCTCGACGACACGGACTCCCGCGAGCGCGGGATGTGCACGACCTACCTCGCGGCCCGGCTCGCCGACCGGGTCGCGGAGGCGGGCGGGACCGTCGAGCGGACGCTGCTGGTCCGCCTGAACCCCGCCGTCGAGCACAAGACCCGCGGCAACGCGGCGCTCGCGGTCCACTGTGATTGCCCGACCGACCGGGCGCTCGAACTCGCCCGCGAGGAACTCACGCTCGCCGAGACGGCCGACCCCGACACCAACCCCGGCGCCGTCGTCGCGCCGGGCGATCCCGAGGACGTGCCCGCGACCGTCGTCGACCACGCCCGGGGGGCCGTCCGGGACCTGCTGTCGCTGTCGGGGACCCGCGACCGCGTCCCGGCTGACTACGCCACCGTCGAGGCCGGGACCGGACGGGGACTCGTCGGCGCGCTCGCGGCGGTGGGCGCCTGGCGCGCGTTCGACGCCTGGACCTACGAGCACATCGCCTACCGCGAGCGCGAGCGCTGGGGGACCGAGCGCGGCGTCGACGCCGACTCGGTGCGGGCTGCCGCCGACGCGGCCTACCCGGACGCCTGGGACACCGTCGATTGTGCCTCGGGCTACCCGGTCTGTGTCCCCCGGACGCCCTGTCCGATCCTCTACGGCGTTCGCGGCGACGACCCCACGGCCTGCCGGGCGGTGGCCGAGGGCGTCGAGAGCGAACCGGTCGCGCGCGTCCACACGTTCGTCACCAACCAGGGGACCGACGCCCACCTGCGGGACGCCGACGGCGTCGACGCGCTCCGGGACGGCCGGGCGTACCGCGTGACCGGCACGGTGAACGCCGCCCCGGAGACGCGGGCGGGCGGACACGTCTTCTTCGAACTCGCGGACGACGCGGCGCGCGTCGACTGCGTGGCCTTCGAGCCGACCAAGCGGTTCCGCGACCGGGTGCGCGCCCTCCGGGCGGGCGACCGGATCACCGCCTGTGGCGAGGTGGCCGACGGCACGCTCAAACTCGAGAAGTTCGCCGTCCGCGACCTCGTGACCGTCGAGCGGACGACGCCCGACTGCCCGGCGTGCGGGCGCTCGATGGAGAGCGCCGGCGCCGACCAGGGGTACCGCTGCCGGGACTGCGAGACCAGCGCCGACGGCCCGGCCGAGCGACCGCTGGACCGGGACGTAGAGGTGGGGTGGTACGAGGTGCCGCCGGTCGCCCGGCGACACATCGCTAAACCCCTGGTCCGGGGCGGATTCGACGCGCCGGTCCACCCCGAGCGGTGAGTCCGCCGGTCCACCCCGAGCGGTGAGTCCGCTGGACCGGCCACGAGCGTAGCGCGTGGTCAGAACTCGAGCAGTTCCACGAGGTTCCCCTCGGGGTCCCGGAGGAAACAGATCTGTGACCCGGTCGCGGTGGTCTGGGGGTCGCTGAACGTCTCCGCGTCGTCGGGCAGCCCTTCGAAGGCGGCCTCGATGTCGGGGACTTCGAGGCCGAGGTGGGCCGTCCCGGGGCGGTTCAGGTCGGGCGTCGGCATCGCCTCGTCCTCGGGGTCGTAGGCGACGAGTTCGAGGCGGACCCCGCCGGCGGCGAGGTGGGCGAAGTCGGCGCTCGCGCCGGGCACGTCGACGGCGGTCGCGAAGGCCTCTCCGTCGACGGTGAAGCGATCCAGCACCTCGAAGCCCAGGGCGTCGCGATAGAAGGCGACCATCCCGTCGAGGTCGGAGACGGTCACGCCGACGTGGTTCGCGGTGGCGTCCATGTGCGAGGAGCGGACCGACGGGCGAAAACGCTGGCGGTCCCCGCGCGGCGGGCGAGAGTGCTGACGGTCCCCCCGCGAAAGCGCTGACGGTCGCTACACCCGCTCGGCGGAGGCGAGCGCGACGAACAGCCAGACGGCGTGGGGGAGCCACTGCTCGGCCCAGCGCCAGCGGTGGGCGTGGTCCTCGCCCTGCGGGTCCGGGCAGAACGCGATGTCGGACTCGTCCTCGACGCCCGCGGTGATGCCGTTCATCACGCCGCCGGGGGCGTTGCGGTAGGCGACGTGGTACTCGGGGCCCTGCGGGCCGACCCCGCGCATCATCGCCACGTCGAAGGGGTTGCGCCCCAGGATCCAGTCGAGCTGGTCGCGGGCGAACCGCTCGAGGCGGTCGGCGGTGTCGTCGTCCACGACTTCTTGTGACCGGGAGGCCGCGGCCGCGAGCGACGCCAGGCGGGCGTTCTCGCCCTGCCACCAGTAGCCCGACTCGTTCTCGTGGGGGATGAAAAACGAGTCCCGGGGCTCGTCCTCGTCGACGGCCTTCACGTACTGGCGGGCGTACCCGAAGGGGTTTGTCACGTCGTCGGTGATCGCCGTCTCGAAGTCCCAGTAGCGGGCGACGGCGTCCGCGACCGACTCGTCGGCCTCGGCCACGGCGCTGTCCCCGCCCACCACGTCGCGGTAGCGCAGCAGGGCGACGACGGGGAGGCCCTCCTCGGCGGCGTGGAAGAACGGGCGCTCGCCGTCGTCGTCGGCGCGGAACCATCCCTCGTAGCTGTCGTCGCCGGTCTGGCGGGCCAGTAGGGACTCTGCGCGTTCGTCGGCGGCCTCGCGGAACCGCTCCTCGCCGGTGGCCGCCGCGAGTTCCGTCGCCGCCAGCAGCGCACAGTAGTCGTCGATGACGTTCTCCGTGCCGTCGTAGAGGTACGCCTCGTTGTGTTCCTCGAGGTGGTCGAACGCGGTGACGGCGCTCTCGAGGTAGGTGTCGGGGTCGTACTCGGCGGGCCCGTCGACGGCGCTCGCGCGGGCCAGCGCCGCGATGGCGACGCCGCCGCCCTCGCGGTAGGCCGCCTCGTAGTCGTCGGTCTTGGTGCCGTCCTCGCCCTCGTAGGAGCAGATCTCCCGCCGGTCGGTGTCGTGGGACCACTGGTCGAAGACGGTCGTGTAGAAGTACCCCTCGCCGTCGAGCATCCGGACGAGGAAGTCCGCGCCGTGGACGATCTCCTCGACGAGACGCTCGTCCAGTTGCGCGCCGAGGTCGCGATCGTGGCCCGCCAGTTGCTCGCGGGCGTCGGCCAGCCCCCACACCGCCATCGGGATGTGCTGGGGATTGAGGTAGTTGGCGTAGCTGAGGTGGCTGAGGTACTTGCTCATGTCGCCGGAGGCGTCGTACCACCCGCCGTGCACGTCGGCGGTCCCCTCGCGGTCGCCGACGAACGGCACGGCGCGGTCGGCCCGGTCGTACACCCCCGAGGAGCGCTGTGACTTGAAGAAAAACAGGAGATCGGAGAGCAGTTGCTCCTGGAGGAGACGGTCGCCCACCTCGAAGGGACGCGAGCGGACCGTCTCCCCGCCGGCGTCGGCCAGCAGGTGGTACTCGCCCGGCGCCGACAGCGCCGAGAACTCGACCGTCCAGAACACCCACTCGCCGTCGCCCCAGTTGTCGACGCCGCCGACGTACTCGGCGTCCGTCTCGCGGACGGTCGCTCCCGCCGCGTCGACGGCCCGGACGCCCTCGACCTCGACGCGCTCTGTGCCACGGAGGACCGCCCGCTTCGGCCCCCCGGTCTCGTAGCCGCGGTGGTTGACGAACAGTTGCACGAGCGCGAAACTGGAACGCGGGGGTGTTAACTTCTCTCCCGACCGCGCTGTCACTTGCCGGCTCTTGCCGCACCGTCACTTGCCGGCTCTTGCCGCACCGTCACTTGCTGGCTCTTGCCGTACCGTCACTTGTCGAGGCCGGTGAGCGCGACCACCACGTCGTCGTCGGGCGCGACCTCGCCGCGCTTGCGGAGGGTCTCGAGCGCCGCGGGCGCCACCGCACAGGTGGGCTCGACCTGGAAGCCCCGGCGATGGAGGCGATTCAGCGTGCGCTCGGTCGCGTCGGCGTCGACGGCCAGCGCGGTCCCGTCGGTCGCGTCGATCGCGTCGAGTATCTGCTCGCGGCGGGCGGGCTGGCGCACCTGGATACCGTCGGCGACGTCGTTGTTCCCGTTCCCGTCACCGCGGACGGCGGCCGCGATGGGGGCGACGCCGGCGGCCTGTGCGCCGATCAGTCGCGGGACCTCGTCGATCCAGCCCGCCTCGGCCAGTGCCCGGAACCCGCGGTAGGCGCCCAGAAACAGCGTCCCGTGGCCCAGCGGCGTGACGAACACGTCGGGCGCGGTCCAGTCGCGCTGGGCGGCCACCTCGAGGGCGACGGTCGCAGTGCCGGCGAAGAAGCCGGGGTGCCAGGCGTGGCTGGCGTACCAGCCCTCGCCCGCCTCGACGGCGGCCTGACAGGCCTCGGTCACGGCGTGGCGGTCGCCCGACACGCGCTCCAGCGTCGCGCCGGTGCGCTCGATGGCCCGGAGTTTGCCGGCCTTCGCGTCTGCGGGGACGTATATCGTCGCGTCGATGCCCGCGCGGGCGGCGTAGGTCGCGATCGCCGCGCCGGCGTTGCCCGAGGAGTCCTCGAGGGCGCGCTCGACCCCCAGCCGGTCGGCCAGCGAGCAGAGGACGGCCGCGCCGCGGTCCTTGAAACTCCCCGTCGGGAAGCAGTAGTCGAGCTTGAACGCGGCGTCCCAGCCGGACGCCTCGACCAGCGGCGTCCATCCCTCGCCGAGCGTCACCCGGCGGTCGACGGGCAGGAACTCGGGAACGGCCCACAGCCCGCGGTCCCGGTCGAGCGCGTCGGGCGGGCCCGACGGGAGGTCCGGACGGGTGGCAAACTCCAGTGGTCCGCCACACGCACAGCGCCACGGGCCGTCGGCGGCGAACTCGCGTCCGCAGTCGGCACACTCGTACATGCCCACTCGGTGGGTCGGCACGCCCATCAGCCTGTCGTGGGACTCGCGGGCCGGAGGCGGGCCCGCGGCTCATTCCGTCTCACAGGAAATCGCGCACGTCGGAGTACCACATGTCGTGCTCGTCGACGGCGCCGACGGCCCGGGCCACTCGGGCGGCGATGGCGTGCCAGCACAGTTGCTCGGGGTCCGCGGGATCGAGGTTGTACTCGGCGTCGGCACAGGTACAGCCGTCGTCCTCGACGACGTACTCGTCCTCGTGGCCGACGACGACCGTGAAATCGCGGTACTGCTTGACGCGCTCCTCGCCGACGGCCTCGATGGCCCGCTGGCCCCGGTCGCCGTGGACGGCGACGACGCGCTCGACGGTCTCCGGGGTCAGCTCCCCGGCCTCACGGAGCGCGTGTTCCCACTCGTCCACGGCGGTCATACAGCGGTCTACCGGGAGAAGTGGCAAAACACCACCGGCTTGTCGCGCGGGACGCGGTGACGCGGTTCAAATACGGTTTTCCGTCCCGGATCCGTCCCGGCACGCATGGACCCCACGGCTCGCTCCCGGGCGTTCGTCGACGACGCCCTCGATCGCCTGCGCGCGGACGACGGCGAGTTTCCCCTCGAAACCGTCACGTGGCACGTCGACGCGGCCGATCACGACGCTTACGTCGAGCGACTGCGCGCGGGTGCGCTCGGCGGCGCGGGGACGTGGACCCGAAACGACGCCGGCGAGGTGCTGCTCGTCCGCAACGAGCGCGACGCGGCGTGGGCCGACCCCGGCGGCAAGCGCGAGGCCGGCGAGTCCTTCGCGACGGCCGCCCGGTGCGAGACCCGCGAGGAGACGGGTATCGACCCCGAAATCGAGGGCGTCGCCGTCGCCCAGCGGATTCGAGTGACTGCACCCGACCGCGACCCGCTCCAGAGCCTCGTCGTCGTGTTCCACGCGACGGGGAACGGCGCCCCCAGTCCCCGCGAGGACGAGATCGCCGCCGCCCGCTGGTGGCCCCGCCGCCCCGACGACCTACTGTACGACGCGCTCGAACGGCTCCCGTTCCCCGGGGAGCGATCCCCCGGCCCCTGACCCTTTTATACCGGGACGGAACCAGCCCCGCCGTGCGCTGATCGTCGCCGCGGGGCGTCAAGCGGGAGTCCGGTCCACCGCCTCGCGACTGGGGACCCGAATCCCCCACGTCGGACCGGCTGTTCGCCAAACCACACGGCTTTTCGCCGCGGGTCGCCCAGTCCGTGGCATGCGCGTCACCGAGGGCCAGGTCACGGTCGAGGTGCCCGAACAGGCCGACGCCGGGAAGGGCGAGGGCGTCTTCTTCAACCCCGAGCAGGAGCTGAATCGGGACCTGACCGTCGCCACGCTGCGAGCCTACCGGGAGCGAGAGCCCCGTGCCCAGACCTATCTCGACGCCACGGCGGCCTCGGGTATCCGGGGCGTGCGCGCCGCCGCCGACGGCTGGGAGGCGACGCTGTGTGACCGCGATCCCGACGCGGTGGCGCTGTGCGAGGAGAACCTCGAGCGCAACGGCCTCGCGGCGGCGGTCCGGCACGAAGACGCGAACGTCGTCATGCACGCGGACGCCTTCGACGTGGTGGACCTGGATCCGTTCGGGACGCCGATCCCCTTCGCCGACGCCGCGTTCCGGGGGGCGCGGAACCTGGTCTGTGTCACGGCGACCGACCTCGCGCCCCTCTGTGGGGCCCACTTCGAGAGCGGCGTCCGATCCTACAGCGCGGTCCCGCGAAACACCGAGTACCACGCCGAGATGGGGGTCCGCGTGCTGCTCTCGGCGCTCGTCCGGACGGCCGCCCGCTACGACCTGGCGGCCCAGCCCGTCCTGACCCACGCCACCCGCCACTACGTCCGGACCTACCTCGAACTGGAGAGCGGCGCGACCGTCGCCGACGACGCGATCGGCGATCTGGGCCACGTCTATCACTGCCAGCACTGCCTGTGGCGCGACCACGAGCGGGGGCTGCTCGCCGACGCGCCCGACGCCTGTCCGGTCTGCGGTCACGGCCTGCAGACGGCGGGGCCGATCTGGCTAGCCCGCACCTGCGAGCCCGGGTTCGTCGCGGCCGTCGCGGGACAGGTGAGCGACGACATGGGCACCGCCGACCGGGTGCGGGACCTGTGTGCGACGCTCGAGGCGGAACTGAACACGCCGACCCACTACGACCAGCACCGCCTGTGCAAGCGGTGGGGCCGTGGGGCGAGCGCGATGGGCGAGTTTCTCGCCGCCCTCCGCGAAGCGGGACACGCCGCCAGTCGCACCCACTACGGCGGGACGACGTTCAAGACCGACGCCGGTGTCGAAGTGATCCGTGCTGCCACCGCCTGATCCAGGGTAGTGCGACTGTGTCGGTTTGCCCGACGTGACCGCGACTTCGCGTCTACGTGGCCCGCGAGACCCGGGTCGCGAGCCGGAGCAGGAGGAAGTAGATCGGGCGCAGGAAGTAGTTCGCCATTCCCACGAGCCCGAGCAGCCCGCCGAGGGCCTGGAGCTCGCTGGGACTCGAACCCAGTCCGACAAGCACGGTCAGCGCCGCCAGGAGGGGCACGGCCCACAGGTCCCGGAGGTACGCGTCGACCGCGATCCCGAGAGGGTGGCCGACGCGAGGGAAGCGCTCGCGGGCGAGCAGGAGTGTGAGAGCGCCGAGGGCGAAGACAGCCGCGAGCGGGACGGAGCCGCCGAGCCCGACCAGGCTCGCGGCGATCGCGAGCAGGCCGGCACACAGCGGCACGAGCGTCGCCTCCATCGACAGGCTGCCGAACGAGCGCTGCATACCGGCCGGTCGGCGCGTCGCGGCATATGCCTTCCGTGTCGTTATTAGTTCGGGCCCCGCAGGTGGAGGCGTGACTCGCAGCACCGTCGGGACCGTCCGGGCGGTCGTCGGCGTCGTCCGGGAGACACAGCTCAGCTTCCTCGCGGCGAGCCTGGCCTACTACATGCTCGTCTCGCTGTTCCCGCTCGGCCTGCTGGTGCTGGTCGTCGCCGCACAGGTCGGGGGGGAGGCGTTCGCGACCGCGGTGGCCGGTCGCCTGGAAGTCGTACTGTCGCCGTCGGCGGCGCAACTCGTCCGGACGACGCTGCTCGACGCCCGCGGTCAGGGCGGGGCGACGGTCGTCAGCCTCCTCTTGCTGTTGTGGAGCGGGCTGCGCCTGTTCCGGGGGCTCGACGTGGCGTTCTCGCTCGTCTACGGCGGCGAGCGGGAGGGACTGGCCGAGCAGCTGAAGGACGCGTTCGCCGCGCTCGGGGGGCTCGCGGTGGCGGTGGGCGCGCTCGTTCTCGTGAGCAGCGTGCTGGCCCGCTCGGGGATCTCGCTGACGAACCTGCTCGGCCCGCTCGCCCTCGTCGCCGCGCTCACGGTCGCGTTTCTGCCACTGTACTACGTGTTCCCGAACGTGGACGTCACCGTCCGCGAAGTCCTTCCGGGGACGCTGCTCGCCGCGGCCGGCTGGGCGCTTCTCGGGACCACGTTCTCGGCGTACACGTCAGTCGCCAGCGGTTTCGCGGTCTACGGCGTCGTCGGCGGTGTCCTGTTACTCGTGACGTGGTTTTACTTCGCCAGCGTCGTCCTGCTTTCGGGGGCCGTTCTCAACGCCGTCCTCACGGGGCGGCCGGGAGACCGGCAACTACAACAGGCCGCCGTACGCAGACTGGGGGCGATGACAGCCGACGACGCCGACGACGACGGGGGTGCCGGGGACCCGACCGGCGACGCCGGAGCGGCCGGGGATACGACCGGCGACGCCGGGGCGGCCGCCCACGTGGACGACCAGGTGGCCGAATCGGTGCGCTCGCTGCGCGCCGAGTTCGAGGAGTTCCGCGAGGACGTGGACGACCGGACGCTGCACCGTGACGAGGTCGAGAGCGACCTCCGGCGGTACGTCCGGCGCCGGGTGCGCCGCGGCCACGCCCGCGGTTGGGGCCCGTACCTCGTCTTGCTGTACGGGACCGTGATGACGCTCGGGGCCTTCTACTTTCTCTCGGGCGGCTGGGCCATCCTGGCGATGATCGTCGTCTGGCTGTCGACGCTCGGGCTGTACACCCTGATGGTGCTCGTGGGCGTCAGCGCCTCGGCCCTGGGGCTGCCGGGTCGCGTGATCGACCGCGTCCGCGACCGATGAGCCGCGGGGTCGGCGTGGAACCGTTCCTGGCCCACCACGCTGGCCCGCTCGTCGTCGTGTTCGCATTGCTCACCCAGCTGGGCGCCGCGCCGCTCCTGTTCTCGCTGGCGACGGCCGTCTACTGGCTCGGCCCGGCGACGCCCCGTCTCGGCGACGCACTCGACCGCGAGCGGACGGCGACCGTGCTGGCGCTGTTGATCGGCGGCGTCGCGCTCACCGGTGTCTCGAAGGGCGTCTTCGCGCTCCCGCGGCCGCCCGGTGCGACGACGCCGGCCGGGGTCGAATACGTCCCGCGGGCCGTCAGCGGCCTGTATACCTGGCTGGTACGCGCCGAGGGGTACGGGTTCCCCAGCGGGCACGCCGTGACCGCGACCGTCGGGTGGGGCGGGCTGGCGTGGGCGGTGCGGGTCGGCCGCCGGCGGACGCGGGCGCTCCTCGCGGTCGCGCTCGTCGCGCTGGTCTCGCTCTCGCGGCTCGTCCTCGGGGTCCACTACCTCGTGGACGTGCTGGCGGGCGCCGGCGTGGGACTGGGGCTGCTCGCACTCGGCGTCCGACTCGGACGGCCGTCCCGCGTCTTCGTACTCGTGCTCGGACTCGCCGTGACCGGGCCGCTCGCGCTCGGCGTGACGCGGGACGGCGCGGCCGTCCTGGGACTGGCCGCGGGCGGGACGCTGGCCTGGCCGGTCGCGCACCGTGCGGAGCGGCCGGCCCGTCGGGGCGCGCTCGCGACGCTCGGACTGGGAGTCGTCACTGCCGGGCCGCTCCTGGTCCTCTCGGCGTGGGTGCTCCCGACGCCGGGCGCGGCGCTGGCGGGCTTCGCTGGTGGCGGGCTACTGATCGCGCTGCCGCTCGTCGGCGACGCGCTCGAGAGAAGGGGCGGCCGTGGGCCTCAGAACGTCTCGAGGTAGCGGTCCAGTTCCCACTGGGAGACGTCGACGAGGTAGTCCTGGAACTCCGTGCGCTTGGCCTCGACGAAGTTCTCGTGGACGTGCTCGCCGAGGGCCTCCTGGACGACCTCGTCGGACTCGAGGGCGTCGACGGCCTCGCCCAGGTTCGACGGCAGCGTCGTGATGCCGTACTCCTCGCGCTTCTGCTCGTCGAACTCGTAGATGTTCTCCCGGACGGGATCGGGACACTCGAGGTCGTTCTCGACCCCGTCGAGGCCGGCGTGGATCAGCGCGGCGAAGGCCAGGTAGGGGTTACACGACGGGTCGGGGAACCGCGCCTCGATGCGGCTCGCCGCCGGGACCCGCGCGGCCGGCTTGCGGATCAGCGCCGAGCGGTTGCGGTCCGACCAGGCGACGTAGACGGGGGCCTCGTAGCCCGGCACCAGGCGCTTGTAGCTGTTGACCGTCGGGTTCGTCACGGCCGCCAGCGCCGGGGCGTGCTCGAGGATGCCGGCGGTGAACTGCTTTGCCGTCTCGGAGAGGTTGAACTCGTCCTCGGGGTCGTGGAACGCGTTCTCGCCCCCCTCGGTGAACAGCGAGATGTGGGTGTGCATGCCCGAGCCGTTGATCTTGGCGATGGGCTTTGGCATGAACGTCGCGTGCAGGTCGTGCTCGGCGGCGATGGCCCGTACGACGGCGCGGAAGGTGGCGACGTTGTCGGCCGTCGAGAGCGCGTCGTCGTAGGTGAAGTTGATCTCGTGTT
>JBDGUH010000035.1:0-11678 GCA_042216055.1 Haloarculaceae archaeon | reverse complement strand
GCGTCGATGGACGAACTGACCGCGATCCCCGGTGTGGGACAGTCGACGGCCGGCGACGTCGTGGTGAACCGACCCTACGAGTCGGTCGGCGAGGTCGACGACGACCTCGCGACGTTCGTGACCGTCCGGTCGTCACAGGGTGCGGACTGATCCGGATTCGCGCGGGTGAGTGCCGCCACGGTCACGCGACGTCGCGTGGCCGGACGGACACGGTCACGATACGCCGGCCGCCTCCCGCGCGCCCCCGTCGACCCGGAGGCCCGCTGGCCGCCCTCGTGGGGCGTACTCCGGGCGTGGCGTCGATGAAACTGGGACGCAAGCGAACAGAAGGTACTTTTTCGCTCCGACCGGACGACACCGGTAATGAGTGACGTCGAGGTGAGCGTCGTCCTCCCCGCGTACAACGAGGAGGACACCCTGGAACAGACGGTCTCGGTGACCCTGGAGACGCTCGCCTCCTTTCTCCCCGCGGGAACGTTCGAGGTGATCGTCGCCGAGGACGGCTGCGACGACCGGACCCCCGAGATCGCCAGCCGCCTCGCCGACGAGGATCCGCGGGTGCGCCACGTCCACAGCGACGAGCGCCTCGGCCGGGGCGGCGCGCTGGAGTACGCCTTCCGCCGCGCCGAGGGTGACACGCTGGTCTACTTCGACACGGACCTGGCGACGGACATGCGCCACCTCGAGGAACTGGTCGAATCCGTGCGCACAGAGGGATACGACGTGGTCACTGGGTCGCGGTGGCTGCCGGAGAACCGCGCCGACCGGCCGGCAAAGCGGGGCGTGCCGAGCCGCGGGTACAACGGGCTGGTGCGCCTGTTCCTGCGCTCTGACCTGCGGGACCACCAGTGTGGGTTCAAGGCCTTCGACCGCGCGGCGCTGTTCTCGCTGCTCGAGGAGGTCGAGGACGACCACTGGTTCTGGGACACGGAGGTGCTGGTGCGGGCCCAGCGCGAGGGCTACCGCGTCAAGGAGTTCGCCGTCGACTGGGAGCCCAAAGGGGACTCGAAGGTCGACCTCGTGCGGGACGTGTTCGGGATGGGGAGCCAGATCCTGCGCACCTGGTGGCAGGTGTCGGTGAGCCCCCGGATCACGCGCCGGCGGAGCATGGCCGCGGGCGTCCTGCTCGTCGTGGTGGCGCTCCTGTTGATGACTCAGTACCTCGATTTCGGCCAGGTGCTCGCGGAGATGGCCGACGCCGACTACCGGCTGATCGCGCTCGCGGCCGGCGTCTACGTCCTCTCGTGGCCGCTGCGGGGGCTGCGCTACCGCGACGTGCTCGGCGCCATCGGGTACCACGAGCGGTGGGGCTTTCTCACCGGCGCGGTGTTCGTCAGCCAGACGGGCAACCTCGTGTTCCCGGCGCGGGCCGGCGACGCGGTCCGGGCCTACGTCGTGAAGGCCCGCCGGGACATTCCCTACACCTCCGGGTTCGCGTCGCTGGCGGTCGAGCGGGTGTTCGACCTGTTGACGATCACCGTCCTCGCGGGCGTCGTCCTCGTCGGCCTCGTGGCGACGGGCTCGGTCGATCCCCTCGTGGCGGCGCTGGCCGGCGACGTCGGCGTGGAGTCGGCCGCCGTCTCCGGCGAGACGGCGATCGCCGTCGCGGCGGGCGTCGGCGTCGTCGCGATCGGAGCGGTGGCGCTCATCGTCGTCAGCGCCCGCTCGGAGCGCAACTGGGTGCGCGCGGTCGTGGGCCGACTCAGCTCCGACGCCTACGCCGACTACGTGGCCGGGGTCGTCGAGCGCTTCGCCGGCGACGTTCAGACGGTGGCGACTGACGGGGGGACCTTCGCCCGCGTCGGCGGCGCGAGCGTGCTCATCTGGACGCTTGACGTCGCGACGGCGCTGGTCGTCCTCGCGGCGTTTCACGTCGCCCTGGCCCCGGCGATGATCGCCGTCGGCTTTTTCGCGGTGAGCGTCGGCAACCTCGCGAAGGTGCTCCCGCTGACGCCCGGCGGCATCGGCCTCTACGAGGGCGCGTTCACCGTCATCCTCGCGGCGCTGACGCCGGTCGGCGCGGCGGCGGCGCTCGGCGTCGCCGTCGTCGATCACGCCGTCAAGAACGCGGTCACGGTCGTCGGCGGCGTCGCGTCGATGGCGTGGCTCAACGTGTCGCTGACCGCCGCCGTGGAGGAGAGCGGCGACGTCGAGGTCGAACCCGACCCCACGGACTGAGACGGATTATTGCGAGCCTCTCGTCTCGACCGCACGACGTCGTGCGGTCGGACCGGGAAACAGTCCCAATAATCCGTATGACCCCCTGAATGACGGGTCGATCGGACACCGGACTGACAAGATCCCTACTTGAACCCGAATGATAAAACCACACAAACCGCTCATTCGGGCCGTTTACTCGCAATTTACTCCATCTATTCCGACAGAGTTAAGTGCCTTTCGGACCCGGTAGTGTATACCGAACGCCCCCGGGATTTTTCGGGACCTTCCCTGCCCGGCGAGCACCCGCATTCGCACCAATGAGCGATCCGAACGTCAGAACGAGCGCGTACGAGCGCACCGACGAGGTATCGAGCGAGGACGAGACGGCGACGACGGCCTGCCCCGAGTGTAGCGGCACGCTGGTCGTCGACGACGAGCACGGCGAGACCGTCTGTGACCGCTGTGGCCTGGTTGTCGAGACCGACGAGATCGACCGCGGGCCGGAGTGGCGCGCGTTCGACGCCGGCGAGAAGGACGAGAAGTCCCGCGTGGGCGCCCCCACGACCAACATGATGCACGACAAGGGGCTCTCGACGAACATCGACTGGCGCGACAAGGACGCCTACGGCAACTCCCTGTCGGGCAAGCAGCGCCAGAAGATGCAGCGCCTGCGCAAGTGGAACGAGCGGTTCCGGACTCGTGACTCGAAAGAGCGCAACCTCAAGCAGGCGCTGGGCGAGATCGACCGCATGGCCTCCGCCCTGGGCCTCCCCGAGAACGTCCGCGAGACCGCGAGCGTCATCTACCGGCGCGCGCTCGACGAGAACCTCCTGCCCGGCCGCTCCATCGAGGGCGTCTCGACGGCGTCGGTGTACGCCGCCGCCCGGCAGGCCGGCGTCCCCCGCTCGCTCGACGAGATCACGGACGTCTCCCGGGTCGAGAAAAGCGAGATCGCCCGCACCTACCGCTACGTCGTCCGGGAACTGGGCCTGGAGGTCCAGCCCGCCGACCCCGAGAGCTACGTCCCCCGCTTTGCCTCCTCGCTCGAACTGTCCGACGAGGCCGAGCACCGCGCCCGCCAGTTGCTCCAGAACGCCAAGGAGCAGGGAGTCCACTCCGGGAAATCCCCCGTCGGCCTCGCGGCCGCCGCCGTCTACGCCGCCTCCCTGCTGACCAACGAGAAGACCACCCAGGCCGCCGTCTCGGAGGTCGCCGACATCTCCGAGGTGACGATCCGCAACCGCTATCACGAACTCCTCGAGGCCGAGCAGGGCCTCGCGATGGCCTGAACGCCGGTCTCCCGTGGCCGCCCGGAATCACGGCTGATAACTGCGCAGTAACGTTTACTCCGGTGGCCCACGGCAACCAGCATATGGCTTCAGAAGGGACGGACCCGGCCGCGACCAACCTCACTGGGTCAGGGAACGCCATCGCGGGAGACGACCTCGGCAGCGCCATCGACGAACTGTTGCGCGCCTCGGAGGGCGTCTCCCAGAGTTCACAGCAGATCAGCGACCTCGCCAACGAGCAGTCGGAGAACATGCGCGAGGTCGCCAGCGAGGTGTCGAACCTCTCGGCGACCGTCGAGGAGGTCGCCTCCAGCGCGAGCCAGGTCAAGCAGGTCAGCGACGAGGCCCGCGACCTGGCCGAGGAGGGCCGCGGCGCCGCCGACGACGCCATCGACGCCATGGAGGCGGTCGACGAGGCCAACTCCGAGGTCGCCGAGGACGTGCGTCGCCTGCGCGGGCGCATCGACGAGATCGACGAGATCGTCGAGGTGATCAACGACATCGCCGATCAGACGAACATGCTGGCCCTGAACGCCTCGATCGAGGCCGCGCGGGCCGGCGAGGCCGGCGAGGGCTTCGCCGTCGTCGCCGACGAGGTCAAGAGCCTCGCCGAGGAGTCCCAGCAGAACGCCACCGAGATCGAGCAACTCGTCGCCAACATCAAGGCCGACACCGAGGAGACCGTCGACAGCATCGAACACGCCAACGAACAGGTCGAAGAGGGTATCACCCAGGTCGACACCGCCGTCGAGGTACTCCGGCAGATCGACGACGCCGTCCGGGAGGCCGCCCTCGGCGCCGAGGAGGTCGCCTCCGCCACCGACGAGCAGGCCGCCTCCACCGAGGAGGTCGCCAGCATGGTCGATACGACCGCCGAGAGCGCCCAGGAGGTCGCCGACGAGATCGAGCAGATCGCCGCCGCCAACGAGCAGCAGGCCGCGAAGGTGAACGAACTGCAGGACATGATCCGCCGGCGCTGATCCCCGAGGCTCTTTCTCCCTTCTCCCGGTCGCTCGGCGGTTTCCGTTCGTCCGATCGCCGCGTCACTCGAACAGTCCCGGCGGCTCGATCGTTTCCCCCCGAACGTCCCGCCAGGAGTGTTCGGGCGTCCACCCGAACAGTGCCGCCGCGCGCGCCGTCGAAACGGGCGACTCGTTCGCCTCGAGCGAACTCGCGTCCGGCGGTTCGTCGTACACGGTCTCGAGCGCTTCCGCCGTCGGCACCGTCAGATAGGTGTCCCGGGCACACGCCAGCACCGTCTCGTGGCCCGTGAACTCCGTCTCCACGATGGCCCGCACCAGCCTGGCGAAGTCCCTGGCGTCGATGTACGTCCAGAGCGCCCCCTGACCGCCCTGGGGATCTGACTGCGCCGCGTCCGAGCGCAACTGGTAGTCGTCGGGGAAGTTCACCCACGCCGGCCTGATCGATCCGATCGCGACGTCCCGCCGATCCGCGACCATCGCCGCGACCGTCTCCCCGACGATCTTCGAGGCCGCGTACTCGTCGTCCGGGACGAGCGGGGCCGATTCGTCGACCGGGACCGCGTCCGGCACGCGCCGATCGAAGTAACCGAGGGCGGAGAGACTGGAGGTGTTGACCGTCCGCGCGCCCGCCACGCCCGCCGCCGAGAGGACGTTGTACGTCGAGGCGACGTTGTCGAGGAACGTCTTCGTCCCGGCCACCAGCCCCGTCCAGTTGTACGCCGCGAGGTGGACCACGGCGTCCGGATCGGCGTCGTGGATCACCTCCCACGTCTCTCCCTGCTCGGTCAGGTCGACCGCCCGGCAATCGACTCCCTCGGGGCCCTCCCCCGGCCGCTCGAGGTCGAGACAGACCACGTGATAGCCCGCCGCGAGGAGGCCGTCGATCACCCACTCGCCGACGTTGCCCAGACCGCCCGTGACGACGACGGTGTCCATGGCCTGATATCTCCCCGCCGTCGTATATACCTCCGCTCCGGTCAGTCCGCGAGCGCCTCGTCCGAGCCCTGGACGGCGTTGGGATCCTGGATCCAGAGGTCGCCGAACAGGTCGTCCTGGCGCAGGCGGACCCGCCCGCGGTGGGAGAGAAAGAGCAGGCCGAGGAACGTCTCGACGCGGGAGCCGCCGGCCGCCGAGATCTCGCGGTACAGCACCTCGTCGCGCCCGGCGTCGTAGTGCTCGCGCACCGCGCCGTACACCGCCTCGACGATCTCGTCGATGTCCTCGGCGTGGGCGGTGCCGGTCACGTCGGCCGCCGTGGGTTCGTCGTCCATCCGCAGGTCGTCGCCGGCCCGGTAGTCCAGTTCCTGGGTACCCCGCTGGAACCCCGAGGGCGAGCCGCTGGTGTCGTAGCTCCGGGACTCCTTCCACCAGGAGTCCCGCTCGGCCTCCCGGAGGTCGCGCACGAGTTCGTCCAGGGTCTGGGGCATCCCCCGGGCGCGCTTGCGCTCGAGGCGGCGGTCCATCTCCGCCTCCAGCGAGGCGAAGGGATCGGGGCCGTCGACGGGGGCCTCCTCGCCCTGCATCCAGGGCTCCTCGGGCTCCTCGGGTTCCTCCTCGTCGTCGTCGGCGAGCATCGCGTCGCTTTTCATCCGGATCAGCACCGACGCGTAGAACAGCGCCCGCCCCGACGTGCGGAGATCGGATTCGTCGATCCGCTCGAGGAACTTGTCCGTGACCCGCACCACGTCGATGTCCCAGGGGTCGATCGCCCCCTCGTCGGCCAGTCCCACCAGCACCTCGACCGGTTCCACCTCCTCGTCTCCGTCATCGTTGTCGGCGCCTGCGTCGTCGCTCTCGTCGGCGTCCGCGTCAGTACTGTCGTTGGCGCCCGCGTCGGTGCTTTCGTCGGCGCTCCGCTCGTCGCCCTCGGCGGCCGCTTCGCTCCCGTCCCCGTTCAGCAGCGACTCGGCGCCATCGGGCGGGTCGCGCTCCTCGTGGCCGGCGATGTTCAGGGGCACGTCGTCCGTGTCGTCGTCCACGCTTCGCTCCCCGCTCGACTGTTCCGAGACGCCGTCGCTTCGCTCCGGCGTCTCGCTAGTCATCGGCGGGCACCCCCTCTCCACCCGAGAGGTCGATGCCGGTCACGGCCGAGACGTTGTCGTCCTGCATCGTGACGCCGATGGCCCGCTCCGAGCGCTCGAGCATCGCCGAGCGGTGCGAGACGACGACGAACTGGGCGTCGCCGGCCAGGTCGTCGACCAGTTCGCCGACGAGTTCGGCGTTCACGGCGTCGAGGAACGCGTCCACCTCGTCCAGCGCGTAGAAGGGGGCGGGGTTGTGCCGCTGGATGGCGAAGATGAAGGCCAGCGCCGTCAGGGACTTCTCCCCGCCGCTCATCGCGTTGAGCCGCTGGATGGGCTTGTCCCCGGGCTCGGCCTTCATCGTCAGGCCGCCCTCGAAGGGGTCGTCCTCGTTCTCGAGGTGGAGCCGTCCGGTGCCGTTCGAGAGGCGCTCGAAGATCTCACGGAAGTTCTCGTCGATGGCCTCGAAGGCGTCCATGAACGTCGCCTTCTTGCGGGCCTCGTAGGACTCGATGCGCTCGCGGATGCCGTCGGCCTCCTCGATCAGCGTCTCGCGCTTCTCCTGGATGTCCTCGAGTTCCGCCTCGACGCTGTCGTACTCCTCGATGGCGCGCATGTTCACCGGCTCCAGGGCCTCCATCTCGGACTCGATGCGGCCGATCTGTGACTCGACGGTGTGGTGATCGGGGATCTCCTCGGGGTCGTAGTCCCCGACCTCGGCCTCGAGTTCGTCGATCTCCCACTCGAGGCGTTCCGCCTCCTCGCGGGCGTCCACGAGGTCGCGCTGAATCTCGTCGACGGCGGCCTGCTTCTCGTCGCGGGCCGCCTTCGCGTCCTCGAGATCGGCCCGCAGGCCCTCGCGCTCCTCCTTGAGGTCTGCCAGCTCCGACTCCAGTTCGGCCACCTCGGCCTCCTTCTCGGACTTGCGCTCGCGCTGGGCCTCGATCTTCTCCTCGTGGTCGGCGATGCGCTCCTCGGCCTCGGCCTTGCGGTTCTGCGCGGCCTCGATGTCGTCGTGGAGCCCCTCGATGGCCTCCTCGGCGTACTGCTTCTCGAGCTGGAGCTCGTTGAGGTCGGCGTTCAGGTCGTCCAGTCGGTCCCCGCGCTCGTCGATCTCGGCCTGTAGCCGGTCGGCCTCGTCGGTGAGGTCGGGCAGTTCGGAGTCCGCGACCTCGGCCTCCAGGGCCTCGATGTCGCCCTCGACGTGGGCGATGGCCCGCTCCTGGCGGGCGATCTCTTCCTCCAGGTCGTCCATGCGTCCGGAGACCGATTCGCGCTCGGCCTCGGTCTCCGCGAGGTCCTCGCGCATCGACTCGATGCGCCCTTCGGCGTCGTCGATGGCCTCGCGCTTGCGCTCGATGTCGGCCTCGATCTCCCGGACCTGGTCGGCGGCGTCGGTCTTCCGGTCGCGGGCGTCGTCGAGGCGCTCCTCGACGTCGCGTAGCTCCTCGCGGCGGTCGGCCCGCTCGTCCTCGAGGTCGTTAATGTGCCGGGCGACCCGCTCGAGTTTCCCCTCGCCGCCCGAGAAGGAGTAGCGGGTCCCCGAGGAGGAGCCGCCGGTCATCGCGCCGGACTTCTCGACCAGGTCGCCGTCGAGGGTCACCAGGCGGTACTGGCCCATCAGGTCCCGCGCGGTGTCGATGTCGTCGACGACCACCGTGTCGCCCAGCACGTAGGAGAACACGCCCGCGTACTCCGCCTCGAACTCCACGAGGCGATAGGCGAAGTCGATCACGCCCTCGTGGTCGGGGAGCGCGGGCAGCGACCGGTCCTGCATCTCGGTGATGGGGAGGAAGGTCGCGCGGCCGGCGTTTCGCGATTTCAGGTACTCGATGCAGCGCTTGCCCATCGTGTCGTCGTCGACGACGACGTGGGCCAGGCGGCCGCCGGCGGCCGTCTCGCAGGCCGTGGCGTACTCGGGGTCGACCCCGCCCAGCTGCCCGACCGTCCCGTGGACGCCGTCCATCTCGGCGTTGAGGATGGTCGTCACCGCGCGGCCGTACGAGCTGTCGCCGTCCTGACCGGCCTTGGCCTCCAGTTGGGCGTACTCCTGTTGCTTCGCGCTGATCTCGTCTTCTAGTTCCTCGATGTCGTCCTGCAGTTCCCGCTTCTCGTCCCGCAGATCCTCGACCACCTCGGCGATGGTCTCGCGGTTCTTCCGGGCCTTCTCGAGTTCGTCCTCGAGGTCGGCGATGTCGCCCTCGAGGTCGGGAATCTCGGCCTCGGCGGCCTCGATGTCGGCCTCGAGTTCGCGCTGCTCGTTCGAGCGCCGACGGGCCTCGTCGAGCAGGCGGTCCTGCTCGCGCTGGCGGTCGTTTTTCGCCGCCTTGGCCGCCTCCAGGGCGTCGCGCTTGGCCTCGAGTTCCTCCTTGACCTCCTCGAACTCCTCGCCCACCTCGTCGATGCGGGCCTCCACGTCGGCCAACTCGCCCTCGAGGTCGGCGATATCGGCGGCGACGCTCGACTTCTCGACTTTCGTCTCCCTGATCTCGCCCTCGAGGTCGTCGACGGTCTCCTGCTTGCGGTCGATCTTGACGAAGGCCTGCCGGCGCTCGTTCTCGGCGTCCTCGACGGTCCCCCGGGCCGACTCGAGCGCGTCCTCGAGGCGGGCGATCTCGCCTTTGATCTCCTCGATCTCGCGCTTGATCGCCAGTTGCTCGTCCTCGCCCTTGCGCTCGATCTCGGCGTTCAGCTCCGCGAGTTCGTCCTCGAGCCTGACGACCTTACCCTGGCGCTCGTCGAGTTCGGCCTGCCGGTCCGCCAGGTCGGCCTCGAGGCCCTCGATCTCGGAGTCGGCGGCGGCGAGGTCCTCGCGCTTGTCCTCGAGTTCGGCCGCCTTGCGGTAGCCCTCGTAGGTGGCCTTCTCCTCGCGCAGGTCCTGGTACTCGAGGGCCGTCTCGCGCTCGTCTTCCAGCTGCGCGAGCCGGGTCTCCTTCTCCTCGACGCGGAGGTCGGCCTCGTCGATGCGGTCCTGCACGACCTCGAGTTCCTCGAGGGCGTCGGCCTTCTTTTCGTCGAACTGGGCGACGCCGGCGATCTCGTCGATGATCTCGCGGCGCGACCCGGCGGTCATGTTGATGATCTCGGTGACGTCGCCCTGCATCACGACGTTGTACCCCTCGGGCGTGACCCCGGCCTGGGAAAGCAGGTCCCGGATGTCCCCGAGGTTCACCGAGCGGCCGTTGATGTAGTAGTACGAGTAGTAGTTGTCCTCGGTCTCCTTGACCCGGCGGCGGATGGCGATCTCGTCGACGTCGCCGACGTCCTCGGTGCCGGCGGCGCTGACCACCTGCGAGCGCTCGAGGGTGCGATCGGCGTTGTCGAGGATGACCTCGACGCTGGCCTCGCGCTCGCCGGCGAAGGACTCGCCGTCCTGGTGGCCGGGGTTGTAGATGAGGTCGGTCAGCTTCTCCGCGCGGATGCCGGAGGTGCGGGCCAGCCCCAGCGCGAACAGCACCGCGTCGATGATGTTGGACTTGCCGGAGCCGTTCGGGCCGCTGACGGTCGTGAAGTCGTCGTAGAAGGGGATACGCGTCTTGCGGCCGAAGCTCTTGAAGTTGTCCAGTACGAGCTCTTTGATGTGCATGGCCTGGTGGCCGGCCTACGCGACGATGATGTCGTCGGCCTCCTGCTCCTCCCTGTCACCGTCGTCGGTAGCCTCGGTTTTAGTCCTGTCGGCCCGGTCCGGCGTCTCCTCCACCTCCTCGGCCGGCTTCTCGACGCCGAATCCGAGGTCGTCGTCGACGGCGTTTTCGAGTTCGCGCAGGCGCACCTTGCACTCGACCAGTTCGTCGGTCAGCCCCTCGACGGACGCCTCCAGTTCATTGACGCGTGATTCGAGCTCCTCGACGCGATTGCCGCACATACGCGAATAGCTGCCGGTCGGCGTCCATAAAGCTACGTCAGACACACACATCGAGACTGACACGTCCGGGCGGTGCCGATACGGGCCGGAGCAGCGAGAAGCGCCGCTGACGGCGGGCACGCGGTAAGCGAGGCCCTGTCCACGGTACGAGTGGCGCACAAAGTGCTGTCCCCGCCGGCGGGCGGCCGACGCGGAATGCGCGTGTGCGATCACGGCATCGTCGACACGCCCGACGCCGTCACGGCATCGTCGACACGCCCGACGCCGTCACGGCATCGTCGGCGTGCGCTCCGTGACGCGGTAGATTTCGATCCCCCAGTCGGGGTACTCGGCGTCGGCTGTCCGGTAGTCCCAGCCGCCTTCGACGCCGACGCTGTTGGCGTGTGCCTGCCTGAGCAACCAGGAGAGGTTGTCCTCGAACTCGGATTCGGTCGTGGGACCGTCGGGTCCCGGTCTGGAAACGGGCATATGTCGTGGGTTCCCGGTAATAGTCTCCCAAGGGTGTGACGGGGCGCCCGTCCATCGCGGAACCTCTCACGTGGCGCCGGCCGGCGCCACGGGGGAGTCGAGGGGGAGGTCACATCTGAGGATTATATCCCGGTTTCACACCACGGTCTCATCGGCATTAGTCTTTGCGCCAAGATCGGGGCGAGCGTGAATCGTGGTATCGTCGACCGGTCACGTAAAAGCGGCTTCGATAAGTAACCCAGGTGCCTTTGGGTCGCGCTGGCTTACATGTTCACGATGGAACTCTGTCGTCACGTGATGGAGCGTCGACAGCCAAGCCTGGGGATCCCTCGAACGAGTACGGATACATGAGTGTTATCGCAGACTTCTCGATCCCCGCGGAACAGTTTGCGATCGGGCACGTTCTCGAGGTTCGGCCCGGCGTGAAGATCCGGCTGGAGACGATGATCCCCACGAGCGGGGTGGTGATCCCCTACTTCTGGGTCGAGACGCCGGACGTCGAAGCGGTCGCGGCGGCGCTTCGCGACTCCGACATCGTCGACGAGGTGTCGATCGTCGACGAAATCGGTGACGAGGCGCTGTTTCACGTCCGGTGGAACGACCAGGTCGACGGCCTCATCGAGGCCATCGACGAGTCCGAGGCGTTCATCCTCCAGGGTCGCGGGGAGGGGGACAGGTGGTCTTTCCAGCTCCGGTTTCCGGAGTACGAGGCGCTCTCGGCGTTCTACCGGGCGGTCGTCGAGAAGGACATTTCGATAGATCTCGAGGGCATCCACGATTTGATCAGCGCGACCGAGGAGACGGGGTTCGGACTCACCCCCGAACAGCGGGAAGTCCTCTCGCTGGCGCTCGCGGAGGGGTACTTCGCCGTGCCGCGCGAGATCACCCTCGT
>JBDGUH010000053.1:0-12153 GCA_042216055.1 Haloarculaceae archaeon | reverse complement strand
CCTCGACGTCCTCGTCGACGATCATCTCGCCGTCGCGGTCGTAGACCATCATCCGCCCGTCGAGGACGTCCATCTTGCCGACCTCCTCGAGGTCGACGTCGCGCTCCTCGACGAGCTTCTCGCCCATCAGCTTCCGGTAGTTGAAGTTCTTCGTGCACATCAGGGCGATGGTGTAGTCGATGGCCCGGACGCCCTCCTCCTGGGAGCCGTACTCCCACTCGAAGTCCTGCAGGGCGCGGATGCCCTCGATCTCGCAGGGCGTCCCCACGAGCGCCAGGGAGGCCTCCTCGATTGGCACGTCGAGCTTGTGGTCCCACTGACCGAGGTCGAGGTTGCCGAGCGCCATCGTCTGGTTGTAGAAGCTCCCGGCGTTTGCGATGCACTCCTCGGGCGTGGTCGCGAGGAACGACTCGGCCTTCCAGGGCTCGTCCTCGCTCTCGGTGGCGATGAGCGCGCCGTCGATCTCGTCCGCCTCGAGCAGGTGGATCAGGACGGCGGTGACGAGCCCGCCGTCCTGGGCGCCCTCGCGCCAGTCGTCGGTGACCCGCGCGGAGAACTCCGTGATGGGGTCGCCGGCGCCTTTCACGTTGTCGTCGCCGCCGGTGATCTTCCACTGGCGCTCGTAGCGCAGGCCGCCCCGCGGGCAGAAGTCCCAGCACAGCGAGCAGCCGGTGCACATCTTGACGAGTTCGGGCAGGCCGTCCTCGCCGATGCCGATCGAGTCGGAGGGACAGGAGGCGACGCAGGTCCCACACTGGATGCACCGGCCCTCGTCGATGACGGCCTCGTCGAGCTCCATGAACCACGTCTTCTCGTCCGGCGTCTCGATGTCGTTCATCTCCCGGCGGATCTCGTAGGAGGGGGTATCGAGGGCCAGCTCCTCCTCGCCGGGGCGCTGGACGCGCCGGTCGGCGGGCGTCTCGTAGACGTCCTGGCTCTTGTCGGTGGCGGGCTCGGTGAACGTCACGTCGCGGAGCCGGCCGGTCTCGTCGACGTTGGCGGGCGTCGTGCCACCGTCGGAGATTCGTTCCGGGGAGGCTCGACGCGCATCGCTCGACTCACCGCCGTCCGGGGCGTCCCCACGAGCGGCGTGCTCGTCGCCGTGGCCGCCACACCCACACGAGCCGCCACAGCCGCAGTCGTCTCCTCGTCCGTCGCCGTCAGCCGAGTCGTCGCCGCGACCGGTGTCGGGGACGCCCGGCATCGGTTCGTCGCGACCGCCGTCCGTGAGCAGCCGGAAGTCGTCGCGTTCGACGGCGTCGTCGGTCCGCTCACGCTCCGTGAGCTCGGTCAGTTCCGGCGCCGCGTCGGCGGGCGCGACCTGTTCGTGCTCGCGGCCTTCGCCGACCTGTTCGTGCTCGCGGCCTTCGCCGACCCGTTCAGTCCCCACGGGCGACACCCCCCGAGACGTCGGCGTCGGCCCGCTGCATGACGTTCCGCAGGCGGTTGTTCCCGACGCGGCGGGTCCACTCGTAGAAGCGCTCGCCCTCGTTCCGTTCGTCGACGTAGGCCGCAAACAGTTCCTCGATCGCCGGGATGACTGCCTGGGCGGGCACCGCGGTCTCGACCCAGTCGATGAACTCGTTGTCCGCCCCCAGCGAGCCGCCGAGGCCGAAGTCCATGCCTTCGACTATATTGTCCCCCTCCTCGTTGGTGGTGTCCTCGGGGTCGTCCAGACTGACGGTCTCGCCGCGGAAGCCGATGTCGGCGATCTGGGGCTGGGCGCACGACGCGGAACAGCCGGACATGTGCATCCGCACCACGTCCAGGTCCTCGGGCGTGTCGATGCGCCGGTCGAGGGCCTTCGCCCACCGGTAGACGCGATTCTTCGTCTCGATGATGCCGTAGTTGCAAAACTCCGAGCCCGTACAGCCGACGGCGCCCCGCGAGAACGGACCGGGATCGGGTTCGTACTTGCGGGCGAACGGCTCGTTCAGCAGGTCAGAGACGTTCTCCTCGGGGACGTGCGTGATCAGGAAGTTCTGGTCGGTCGCCAGCCGGATCGACGCCTCGTCGGTGCCGTACTCGCTCGCCGCGCGGGCGGCCGCGGCGAACTCGTCGCCGCCCATCCGGCCCGCGATGACGTTGCAGCCGACGTAGGTCAGGCCCTCGGCCTTCTGGTCGTGGACGCCGACGTGGTCGCCGGTGTACCCCTCCGTCAGGTCGGTGCCACTGTCGGGCAACTCGACCTCGCAGCGCCGGCGGACCGCCTGCTCGAACTCCGCCGTCCCGAGCTGCTGGACGAGGTAGCGCATCCGGCAGACGCCGCGGTTCGACCGATCGCCCAGTTCCTTGAACGTCTGGGCGACGGCGCGGCAGAACTCGACGGCGTCCTCGGGCGGGACGAACACGTCCATCCCCGTGGCCATCCGCGGGCCGTCCGAGAGGCCGCCCCCGACCTTGCAGTGGAAGCCGTAGATCTCCTCGCCGTCCACTTCCTTCCGCGCCGGCGTCAGCCCGACGTCGTTGATCTGGGACTGGCCGCAGTCGTGCGTGCAGCCGGTGATGGTGATCTTGAACTTCCGGGGGAGGTTCGCGTACTCGCGGTTCTCCGTGAAGTACTCCGAGACCGCGTCGATGACGGGCTGAGCGTCGAAACACTCGTGGTCGTCCAGTCCGGCGGCAGGACACCCGAGGACGTTGCGCGCCGAGTCGCCACAGCCCTGGATCGTCGTCAGGCCGACCTCGTCGTACCGCTCCCAGATCTCGGGGACGTCCTCGACCTCGATCCAGTGCATCTGGACGTCCTGGCGGGTCGTGATGTCGAGGAAGGCATCGCCCCAGATGTCGTTCTGTTCCGCGCCGCCGTATTCCTCGGGGGCGGTGGCGTACTCCTCGGCCACCTCGCCGATCACCGCAGCCTGCTCCGGGGTCAGGTACCCGCCCGGGACCTTCGTCCGCAGCATGAAGTAGCCGTCCTGGACGCCATGCGAGTAGAGGCCGGCCCACTTGAGTCGTTCCCACTCGCCCTCGCCCGCGCGCTCCTCGATCTCGTCGAACGAGAGGCCGCCCGCCGCGTACTCCTTCACGTCCTCGACGACGTCGAGCGGGTGTTTCTCCTGTTTCCACTCCTCGACGGTGTTCACGAGCGCCCCCTCCCTTCTGCGGGTCGCGAGTCGAGCATGTGGATCGGAGAACGGCGCGCACGCCCATCAACCGCCCCGTCACGGCGAAAAGCCCCGTCCCTCCCTCGATGCGGAAGATATTGCCGTAAGTTTCGCGGGGTAGGACTGCCGGGGCCGGCCGGAAGGCGGCTACCGCCGGCCGAGACGGTCACGAGCGCGCGCGGCGGACTGCGAGGCGTCGCCGGTAGCGGTCAGTGTCGCCGCTACCCGGACGCGCCGAGCAACTGGTCGACGACCGCCTCGGGGTCGAACCGCTCGAGGTCGTCATAGCCCTGGCCGGTACCCAGAAAGAGGATCGGCTTGCCCGTCACGTGGGCGATGGAGATGGCGGCCCCGCCCTGGGAGTCGGCGTCGGCCTTCGTGAGGACCGCGCCGTCGATCTCGGCGGCGGCGTCGAACTCGCGGGCGCGGTTGACCGCGTCCTGGCCGGCGACGGCCTCGTCGACGAACAGGGTCATGTCGGGCGCGATGACGCGGTCGATCTTCTCGAGCTGGGCCATCAGGTCGTCGGAGGTGTGCAGCCGGCCGGCGGTGTCGCCCAGCACCACGTCCACGTCGTTGGCCTCGGCGTACTCGACGGCGTCGTAGATGACCGCCGCCGGGTCAGACCCCTGCTCGTGGGAGATACAGGGTTTCTCCAGCGCCTCGGCGTGTTGCTGGAGCTGCTCGTTGGCCCCGGCGCGGTAGGTGTCGCCGTTCGCCAGCACCGTCGAGAGGCCACGCTCCTCCAGGTAGCGGGCGAGTTTGGCGATGGTGGTGGTCTTGCCGACGCCGTTGACGCCGGTGAACACGATGACGACGGGCTTGTCGGCCGCCGTGACCCGCTCGTCGAAGTCGAACTGGCCGACGCTGAGGACGTCGTACAGCGCCTCACGGAGCGCGTCGCGCACCAGATTGCCCGTACTCGAGAGGCGCCGGCGGGTCTGGCCCGTGAGGTTGGCCTCGACGCCGTCGAGCACCTGCTGGGCGACCCCCATCTCCACGTCGCTGGACAGCAGGGCCAGTTCGAGGTCGTCGAGGTGACGCGCCAGGTCGTCCTCGTCGATGACCGTCTTGCCCGACGCGATGATCTTCGCGCGCTCGGTGAAGCTCCGGCCCGACTCGTCGGCTGGCTCCGTCGCGGCGGCCTCGTCGTCCGCTGACGCCGCCGGGGCGGTCTCCTCGTCGGCTGACCCCGTCGCGGCGGCCTCGGGGCCGTCGGCGGGGGTCGCCTCCCGCTCGGCCTCGGCCTCGGCCTCGGAACTGGCCGCCTCGGCCTCGGAACTGGCCGCCTCGGACTCGGAACTGGCCGCCTCGGACTCGGCACTCGCCGCCTGTCCGGATCCAGCAGTGGCTTCCTCGGCAGCTTCCTCGACGGCGTCCGCGTCGACGTCCTCCTCGACGTCCTCGGTGAAGCTTCCGAGTTTCTCGCGCAGTCCGTCGAACATCGCCTACTCGTCGTCGTCCTCGGCCTGCTGCTGTTGCTGCATCATCTGTTGCATCTGCTGTTGTTGCATCTGTTGGGCCTGCTGCTGGAGCTGCTCGGCCTCGCTCTCGAGTTCGGCGATCTCTGACTGGAGTTCCTCGATGCGGTCGTCGAGGGTGTCCTGCTTGGTCTCCAGGCTCGAGATGGCGCCGTCCCGGTCGCGCTCGGCGGCGTAGCCGCCGCCCAGCGAGACCGTGATCTCCTCGATGTCGGCGATCTCGGCGCGGAGGTAGGCGCCCCCGCCCAGGGGGACCTGTACCGTCGAACCGCTGTCGAGCGTCTCGATGGCCTCGATGGCCTCGTCGATCTCGGTCTTCTCCTCGCGGAGGCCGGCGATCTCCCCCTCGATTGCCTCCTGCTCCTGTTCGATCTGCTCGATCTCCTGTGCGACCTGCTGGAGCTGGGAGTTGCCGCCGCCGCCGAGGCTCATGCCGCCACCTCCTCGATCTCGATCTGCGTGCGTTTGAGGTTGTGCTGGGAGCCGAAGTTGGCGTAGGTCCGCTCGCGGGCCACGTCCTCGTTGGGCGCTTCGATCGTCGACTCGAAGGCCTGCCATCCGTCCCGGGACTTGAATGAACCGGTCACCGTGTACTCACTCATGTCTGCGGATGGGCAAGGCAGCGGGAAGTATCTTCCGTCTCCCTAATCAACGTAGCCGAGCGCGTCCTCGATGCGGCCCAGTTCCGGCCCGGTGGTGTCCTGGCCGACGACGTAGCCGTTGGCGTTGGCGAGCAGGCCCGACCCGACCAGCGGACTGCCGTAGTTGACGGTCCCGTAGTCGGCGGGGACGCCGAGCAGGTCCTCCAGGGCGGTGAGTTCGGCCTCGCTGGCCTTGGGGTGACAGAGGACGCCGCGGTTCGTGGCGACGGCGGCCGTGCCGACGGTGTTGACGCCGGCCAGCGCCCCCCGCTCGACGGGGACGGCCAGCGCATCCTCGACGGCGGCGACGGCGTCCTCGGGGAGGTCCGGGTGGACGTAAGCCCCGCTGTCGTTACAGAGGACGACGTTGCCGGCGGCGTTGATCCGGCCGGGCAGTTCAGCGACGGGGAGGTCGACGGCCGCGGCGATGCGCTCGCGCTCCCGATCGCGCACGCGCGAGGAGACCAGCAGGCCGTTCTCGTTGCCCGTGGCGAGCGCGCCGACGGTGCCCGAGCCCCCGACGGTCGTGGGAACGACTGGCACGGCCAGTTCCTCGCCCACGTCCGCCCGGAGGTCGTCCTCGACGTCGGGTCGAATCAGGACGCAGTCGTCGGTCGCCCGGGCGAAGACACCGACGTACGCCGAACCGGAGAAGGCCGCGCGGAGCAAGGGTTACTCTGCGGTCTCTGCCTCGACGACGCTCTCGCCCTCCTCGTCGAAGCGGGCGGCGCGCACCCGAAGCTTGCTCGGGGGCTTCGAGCGACCGCGCTCCCAGACCGCCTCGTTGATCGAGGGGTCGAGGCGGACGGCGTCCTCCGCGACCGAGAAGTGACGGGCGAGGTGCTCGCGCACCAGCGACATCGCGGCGTCGGCGCGTTCGTGCTTGGGCACGGCCTTCGCGTCGCGCAGCGGAACGGTGACGACCCGCTCCTCGAAGTCGCTGGCGCTCATTCGTCCGTGTCACTCCGCCGCCAGTGACGGCGCTTGGGGTTGCGCTGTACCTGTCGGTCCGTCTTGAGGATGACCCACGCGGGGACGCGGCTGTTCTGGCTGTCAAGCTTCGCCAGCCGCTTCTTCTTGGCCTTCGATTTCTTGCCCATAGTGGTCCCGTCTTTCCCGGCGGCGCTTAAATGTGTGTTCCTTTCGAGCCACGGGTGTGCCGGTGGGCAAGCCGTGTGACGATCGCCCCACTCAATTATCAGCGTCAATAACTGGGGGATGGGGACTATAGTGGATGGGCGTGAGTAGTATCGGATCATGAGACGTCGGGCACTACTCCGTGGACTGGGCGGCGGCGCGGTCGGGATCGGTGGCGGGTGCCTGGGACTGGGCGGCGACGTCGTCGTCGAGGTCCACAGGGACCTCACGATCGATCCGGGCGACGCGTGGGTCAAGCAGATTCCTGACGTGTCGGATCCGGGCGGGGCCATCTCCTACACCGTCCGCTCGGACGACGGTCCCTTCGACGTGTACTTCTTCGTCGGACGGGGCCAGTACGAGCACTACGACGCGTTCGTCGGCGGCGGGGACCCCGCCACGACGCCCGTCGGAAACGAGCGACTGAGCACGGCCGCCGTCCCGCAGTCGGGCGACGGCGAGATGTACCAGGCCGCCACCCACGACGACGGCGCGCGCGAACCGCTGAACGTCGAGGGGCCCTACTACTTCGCCGTGGACTACACCAGCTACCGGATGGAAAACCCCGTCGACGAGTACGCCGACCCGCTGGGGGCGTTCGTGGACCTGACGGTCGTCAAAAAGCGGTTCTGAAAGCCACGGGCCCGGTCGAACCGATCAGACGAACAGCAGTGGCACCATCGCGACCACCCCGAGGAGGCCGCCGGTCGCCAGTTCCCGCTTGCCGTCGCCCGGCAGGTCCTCGCCGTGTTCGAGGGCCTCGGGGACGAACTCCGTGGCGACCAGATAGATCATCGCGCCGGCGGCGAAGCCAAAGCCGAAGGGCATGAACGACCGCGCCAGCGAGACGAAGTAGAAGGCGATGACGGCCCCGATGGGCTGGGGGAGCGAGGAGAAGACGGCCCACCAGACCATCCGCCACTCCGAGACCTCCATCGAGCGCAGCGGGATGGAGATGGCGACCCCCTCCGGGATGTTGTGGATAGAGATGGCGACGGTCATGAACACCGCGAGCAGCGGGACCGCCAGCCCCGCGATGGGCAGGGTCGGCCCGGCGGGGTTCGCCAGCCCGAGTTCCGCGAACGAGACGCCGACGGCCACGCCCTCGGGGAAGCTGTGGACGGTCAGCACCCCCAGAATCAACACGAGTTTCCTGAAGTCGGCCGTCTCGTACTGGCGAGGGTTGACCTCCGCTCCCTCGATGATCTCGTGACCGCCGACGACCAGGAGGACGCCCGCGAGCAGCCCCGGTATCAGCAGGATCGTGTCGCCGTACTGCAACCCCTCGCGGATCAGCCCGAACAGCGACGCCGCGACCATGATGCCCGACGCGACGCCCCACAGGCCGACGTTCCACCGGTCGCCGAACTCGTCGACCAGAAAGAACGGTATCGCGCCGAGCCCCGTGGCGAGCGCTGTTATCAATCCGGCGACGAATACGAACGCGAGATCTACTCCGAGCCCCATACTAACCGTTGTTTACCGCCCGTCTTAAGAATTATCACTTACTTGATCACTTTTTGGTCGACCTAGACGTGACGGGGCGGTTCCGCGGCGGGGCAGGGCTGTCAGTCCGGGGCCGCCCGTCGCACCGTTTCCGGGGCTGCCTGCTGCTCCGTTCCCGGATCCGTCCATTGCACCGTTCAGGGGCCGCCTGCTGCTCCGTGCCCAGGCCCGTCCACCGCACTGTGACCCGGCCGCCCACCCCGCTACAGGGGGACGCTCGCGACCGTCTCGTACACCGGCCCCGCGTCGGTGAGCGTACTCTCGGTCAGCCTGACGGCCTCGACGGACAGCCGGCCGGCGTCGGGATCGCGCTCGCGGACGACCCGCTGGACCTGCTCTTTCCCGCCCGCGTGGTCCATCCGGGCGAGCGTGACGTGGGGCGTGAACTCGTGGTCCTCGGGGTCGAACCCCATCGCGACCGTGCGGTCCTCGATCGCCTCCGCGAGACGGGTCAGTTCCGCACTCCCCTCCTCGACGCCGAGCCAGACGACGCTGATGTACTCGAGGGAGGGGAACACGCCGTAGCCGCGAAAGTGGGCCTCGAAGGGGTCGACGCCGGCGTCCTCGACGGCCGCCTCGAGCGCCTCGAGTACCGCATCGACCCGGTCGGGATCGGTGTCCCCGAGGAACTTCAGCGTGACGTGGGCCTGGGCCGGATCGACGAAGTTCAGCCCGCTCGCCCCCTCGAACGGCGCCTGGGCGGCCGCGACGGCCTCGTCCATCCCCTCCAGGTCGACGCTGACGAACAGTCGCTTTCCCATGGGTCGGCGTAGGGGCCCCGACCAATCAAAGCCTCGCCCGCGAGATACCGTTGCCCGCCCTGCCGTGACGTAGCCCTTAACCGGGTCGGCGACCAACTGGGACGTATGACCGACGAACGGGACGACCACGAGTTCTCCGAGGGGCAGGGCTTCTCGGAGCCGTACGATCCCTTCGACCTGGACCCGCCGGAGCTGACGGTGGACACCGACAAGGTCGACCCCGTCGACTCGCGGGTGCTGGGCGACGTGCTCGACGAGCGCAACGTCCCCCGCGAGAACGTCGACCCCGAGCAACTGCTGGAGGTCGGCCTCTCGTACGTGGAGATCAACCGCCACGAGCAGGCCGCCGAGGCGTTCGAGCGCGTCGCGCGCTTCGCCGACGACGAGGAGGAAACCGCCCTGATCCAGGAGGCCCGGGTGAACCAGGGCGCGGCCCACGCCGAACTCGAGGAGTGGGACGCCGCCATCGGCGCCTACCGGGACGCGCTCTCCTTCGACGAGGAGTCCGAGCACGCGGCCACCGCCGAGACGAACCTCGCGTACGCCCTCTGGGAGGCCGGTCGGACCGAGCAGGCGCTCGAACACGCCGAGCGGGCCGTCGAGATCGACCCGCGGTTCGCCGAGGCGTGGTACAACCGGGGCTTCTTCCTGCTGGAGCGCGGTCTCGCGGAGGACGCCCGCAACGCATTCGACAACGCGCTCCGCCTGGGCTTTCGCAACGCCGACATCCTGGAGGAGAAGGCCCGCGCGCTGGAGGAACTGGGCGAGTACGACCGCGCCGAGGAGGTCGCCGAGGAGGCCGAGGAGCTCCGCGAAGAGGCCGAACAGCAGCTCATGGAATGATTCTCAACGAGCGCGAGACCGACGAGGGGACGCTCGTCTCCGTGTGTGACCCGGACGTGCTGGGCGAGACCTTCGAGGCCGGGCAGGTGTCCCTGACCGTCGAGGAGGAATTCTACGGCGGCGACCCGGTCGACGAGGCGGCCGTCGTCGAGAGCCTCGCGGACTGCTCGGTCGCCAACCTCGTCGGCGAGGACGTCGTCGCGCTCGCCATCGAACACGGCTTCGTCGACGAGGAGAACGTCCTCGAACTCGACGGCACCCGCCACGCGCAACTGCTCTGGCTGTAGCCCCACTCGAAATCTACCGCTCGATGCCCCGACAGCCCCGCAGCTTCAGCACTCGGGCCCGGCGAGGGTCGCCACGTTCTCCCGCGCCGCACTGAGGACGGTCTCCGTCCGATCGGTCGTCGCGACGCAGTCTCGTTCCTGTGCGTACTGTGCGACGTCGGCCGCCTCGAGCTTCGGGACGTGGTCGTGATACAGCGAGAGGTAGATGTCCCGAACCGCCTCGTCGTCGATGGCCTGGACGCACCGGCCGCGTTCACACTCCGCGATCAGTTCTGCGAGGTCCGCCAGCGTCAGTTCGCGGTGCTCCTGCAGGCAGGCGATCGCGGTCCGCCGGCGCCCGTCGGCCAGTGCCTCGAACGCAGCGTCCAGTTCACACATCGTCCCGGCAGAGTACCACCGGGTAAATAGGCCTTTCCTGTAGGTCGCATCTACTGGGGGCACGGCGTCCGGCGATACCGCGAGTAGGCTGGTCATTCCGACTTGTCGGGGTGGCGTGACCGGGTCAGTCGTCGGGCGACCGAGAGAGCGAGCCGATATTCTCCAGTGGCCGGCACGCGTCTCGTCGAGCGCGGGGCACCGCTGAGATGGGACTCCGAACGCGCAGAGCGCTGAGTTGGCGCTCCGAACGCGCAGAGCGCTGAGTTGGCGCTCCGAACGCGCAGAGCGCTGAAATGGGGCTCCGAAAGCGCGAAACGCTGAGTTGGCGCTCCGATGCCCCGACGTGCGGACAGGCGGAACGCCTATAGAAAATCGGTATGAATGGAGCGCATGGCTTCTGAGAAGATCGTCTTCATCGGCGGCGGGAGTCCGTTCACGCCGTCGCTGCTGTACACCGTGGTCGAGAACGGGGCGGCCCTCGACGGCAGCGAGATCTGGCTGCTCGACATCGACGACAGCCGACTGCCGACGATGACGGCGATCGGAGCGCAGTTCGCCGAGCGCCACGGCGTGGACCTGTCGTTTCACGCGACGACCGACGCCGAGGAGGCGCTCGCGGACGCGACGTTCGTCTTCTTCGGCTACCGGGTCGGCGGCAGCGAGCACATGGCCTACGACATCACGATCCCCACCGAGCACGGGATCTCCGGCGACGAGACGACGGGCCCCGGCGGGACGTTCATGGCCCAGTGCTCGATCCCGGTGACCGTCGAGTACTGTCGGCTGATGGAAGACCTGTGTCCGGACGCCTGGGCGATCAGCTACGTGAATCCCGCGAACGCCGTCGCGGACGCGGTCCGGCGGGAGACGGACGTCTCGTTCATCTCGGTCTGTGACTGTCACCCCGGCTTCGTCATGGGGACGCTCCCCCGACTGCTCGACCAGCCGCCGTACGAGCGCCGGTACGCCCGGAGCGAGGACATCAAGGCCCGGGCCATCGGCGTCAACCACCTCAACTGGTTCGTGGAGATCACGCTCGACGGCGAAGACGCCTACCCGCTCCTCGAGGAGGGCATCGAGCGGGCCATGGACGAGACTACGTTCGACCGCCCCCTCGAGTTCATGCAGGAACTCATCGACACGTACGGCTACGTCCACCCCTGTCCCTTCCACGCGAAGCCGCTCCTCCGCCAGCAGCGCTTCCTCGAGGAGCGCCGGCGGACGGACGTCAGGGAGGAAGGGACCGTCATCGGGTGGTCCGAGGAACGGTGGGAATTCGCCCAGGAACTCCGCGACGGCGCCGCCTACGAGGACCACCCCGACAACTACGCCTTCCATCTCTTCCACGCCCGCCAGGCGATCGGGATCATGGTGAGCATCGTCGAGGACGAGGGCCGGGAGTGGGGCGGCATCAACTTCCGGAACGGGGGCGCGATCTCGAACCTCCCCGACGACGCGATCGTCGAGGGTCCCTGCATCGTGGACGGGAACGGCATCTCGCCGATCGCCATGGGGGAGCTTCCAAAGCCCGTGCTCGGGATCACCCAACAGACGATCAACTGGGCGGACCTCGCCGTGGACGCCGCCCTGACGGGCGACGAGGACCGGCTCTACCAGTCGCTGCTCGCCTGTCCGTACGTCAACGACATGGACCCCGCCCGGGAGATCATGGACGACCTCCTCGAGGCACACGCCGAGTATCTGCCCCAGTATCAGTGAAGAGCCGAGTCCCGTGAACCGCCTCGGGGTCAGAGTGGTATGCACAACGTTTGGATAGAGAACGGAGAGAGATTTGGACAGCGGGAAAGCCCCACCCGTGTCGGCTGGTCGATCACGCAACGCGGGTGGGGCTTTCTCGCTGCTCGAAGCCCTCGCCGAAGAGTCAGTTGTTTCGCTGATCACTCAAGCCCCGCGAGCCCTCGCTTCGCTCACGAGGACGCGGTTACGGCCCCCCGAAGGTCGGACGACGTCACTCTACGAGAGCGAATTGCGGGAGAAGTGGGCCGGCGCGA
>JBDGUH010000004.1:0-12640 GCA_042216055.1 Haloarculaceae archaeon | reverse complement strand
GGTAGCCAAGCCTGGAAACGGCGGCGGACTCAAGATCCGCTCCTGTAGAGGTCCAGGGGTTCAAATCCCCTCCCTCGCATCGAGAGATGCGGAAGGCCACGGAGCGGTCTTCCCTCGCAAATTCTGACGACGGCCAGCGGTTCAGTCCAGCGACTGCCACGCGGGCGCGGCGTCGAGCGCGTCGATGGCGTCCCGTATCTCGGCGAGCGGTGCGCCGTAGAACCGCTCGCGGCCGACGGGGGTGCCGACGCGCAGGACGACCGTCACGTCGGTCACCCGGAACACCGCGAGCCGCCAGCCGTCGGCCCGCCGCCAGCGACCGAGTCGGGTCGCCGCCTCGTCCTCGACGACGCGGGCGCCGAGCGCCCAGCTGAGCCGCGACGGTTCGCGGAGTCCAAAGGGGAGCGCGTCGGGCAGTTCCCCGCCGCGTGCCCCGTCGTCTCGTGTCCCGTGGGCTGCCATACCACGGGATAGGAGAGAGGGGACAAAAATCCGTCCGATTCCGGCCGGGCGGTCACTCCTCGTCGAGGCTGTCGATGAGCGCCTCGAGCGTCTGGACGTGTTCCTCGAAGAGGTCCCGCCCCTCGTCGGTGAGCCGATAGCTGGTCCGGGGCTTGCGGTCGACGAACTCCTTCTGTACCGCGACCGCGCCGGCGTCCTCCATCCGCTGGAGGTGGCTGGCGAGGTTCCCCTCGGTCACGTCGAGCGCCTCGACCAGGTCGGGGAAGGCCGTCTCGCCGTGCCGGTAGAGGTACGCGAAGATCTGTAGCCGCGTCGGCTGGTGGACGAGTTTGTCGAAGTCCATGGTCAGTCACCGGGGGTCGAGTGGTGGAGTCTCCGGGTCACTCACCGCTTTCACCCCGCAATACGGCGTAGGCGGCCAGCGCGTACACGACGTACCCGGCGCCGAACGCGGCGTACCCCCACTCGCGAACCGGGGGCAAGTCCGCGACGGCGACGCCGAGGACGATCAGCCAGAGGCCGCCGACGTACAGCACCACCCGGTCGCGCCGGCGGATGTAGTAGGCCCGCAGGAGGTTGCCAATGAGGAGGTACGCGAGGCCGAGAAACACCGAGATGGAGCCCAGGATCATCGCCGACCGCGGGACGTACCCCAGGTCCCGCAGGAAGGGCGCGAACACCAACTGCGTCGGAATCGTGGCCAGGAAGACGGCGGCGTACAGGAAGACGACGCTGGGCTTGCCGGCGGTCGAGCCACGGACGCGAGTGTCGATCAGGCGGTTGCCGACGTACCAGCCACCCCCCACCACGACGGCCCAGACGACGGAGTACCACCAGCCCGAGAGCCGCGCGAGCATGACGTACTGCGAGATCCCGGCGGCCACGGCCACCAGCACGGCGAACAGCAGCCACTGCTGCCCGGTGCTCTCGTAGCGCTCCTGGAGGCCCATCGCGTCCTTGATCTGGTCGAGTTCGCTGCGGAGTTCGTCGACGTTCAGTTCCTGGTCGGGCATGGTCAGATCACGTGGACGTAGTAGTTGAACAGGTCGGCGTAGGTCGGGTCGGTCACGGTCGCCGACGCGCCGGCGTCGCTCACGGCGGCCTCCACGTTCGCGACGCTCGCCGACTCACGGAGAAAGCCCCGGAACTCGCCGCCGGCCGGGAACAGCTGGGACTCGCGGACGTGGGGTTCGGCCGCGTCCACGGCGCTGGTCCCGTCGACCCGGACCACCGGTGGGACGTCCGCCAGCAGGTCGTCGGGCGTGCCCGTCGCGGCGACGCCGTCCTCGCGGATCACGGCCAGGCGGTCGGCCAGGTCGGCGTCCATCGGGCGGTGGGAGGTGACCACGAACGTCCGTCCCCGATCGTGGAGGTCCGTGATGATGTCGTGGAACTCGCCGATCATCGTCAGGTCGACGCCCGCGGTGGGTTCGTCGAGCAGGTACACCGGCACGTCGATGGACAGCGCCAGCGAGAGTTCGAGTTTCCGGGTCATCCCGGCGGAGTAGTCGCCGACGCGCCGGTCGAGGTCCCCGGCGACGCCCAGGCGTTCGACGTACTCCCGCCAGCGGTCCGTGAACGCGGGGTGGAGCCGCTCGTAGAACTCGGCGTTCTCCCGGCCCGACAGCGTGGCAGAGCACATCGACCCCTGGAGGAGGAAACTCAGGCGCTCGCCGCGGTCCTCGGCCACCGGGTCGCCGAACACCGTCACCTCCCCCTCGGTCGGCGCCGAACTGCCGGCCAGGCAGGTCAACAGCACCGTCTTCCCGACCCCGTTGGGGCCGAGCAGGACGAGCAGTTCCCCCTCCTCGACGGCCAGGTCCACGCCCGCGAGGACGCCGTCGGCGCCGAAGGACTTCGTGACGTTCCGGGCCTCGAGCGCCGGCGTCACGCCGACCACCCTCGACCGTGGAGGAAGCGACGCGTCAGGAGCGTCCCGGCGGCGACCGCCAGCAGGCCGTACGCCGCGAGCAGCGCCAGGTGCATGGGGTCGCTCGGAACGGGCGGCGGGGACATCGAGGCGCCGTCGGGCGCGATATCGACCGTGTGATAGATCATCAGGCGCGTCGCCAGCGTGTTCGGGAGGACGTTCAGCCACGCCGGATCGGCGGCGAAGGACCCGGGATTGGAGCCGTTGAAGCCCGTCAACATGTACGAGACGATGGCGACGGCGATGGTGACGACGTTCGCGTACCGGGCGTCACGCACCACCACCACGACGGCGACGGCCAGCGCCATCCACAGGAGCGCGAACCCGACGAACGCGACGAGCAGGATCGGCACGGACGAGAGACTCCGGAGCGCGAACTCGGCGCCGGTAGCGAGGCCGACCACCCCCACCGCGACGACCGCTCCCACGGCGAACAGGAGGCCGGCCGCCGCACGCCCGAGGAAGTCCGCCGACGGGGAGATGGGCAGGGCGCGGAACTGCCGGTAGCGGTCGGCCTCCACGTCGTCGACCAGCTGCTGGCCGAAGGCGTTGAGACACACCACGACGGCGCCGAACGCCCCGTAGCTCACCGCTGTCGACGCCTTGACGATGGACATGGCGTCGGCGGGAATCTGGCTCGTGTCGATGAACACCGTGATCGTCAGCAGGTAGAACCCGGCCGGGAACGCGACCGACCAGAACAGGACGACCCTGTTGCGGAGGAGTTCGCGGAGGTACCTGCGCGTGAACGCGCTCGCCTGCCGGAGCCAGTATCTCCGGGAACCGGGCGGGGACTGTTCGACCGTCGACGTGGCGGTGTCGCTCGCCATTTATCTGTCCGGAAGAGCTGTTTCCGGGACAATAAAGTTTGCTGTACAAAGTAACTTTGCGACACAAAGTGACTGTTCCGCGGGCCACCGATAGCGTGGCGAGAAACGGGACTTGATCGTCGGCGGTAACGTGGCAAGAAACGAGACCTAATCGCCGGCAGAACGGATCACCGGGCGGCGCGAATGGCCTCGATGGCCTCGGGGTTCTCGACGCTGCTGAGGTCGCCGGGGTCCTCGCCCCGGTAGGCCGCGCCGATGGCCCGGCGGACGACTTTCCCGCTCTGGGTGCGCGGGAAGGCGTCGACGAACAGCACCTCGCGGGGGCGGAACGGCTTGCCGAGACGGTCGCCGACGGCGTCCCGAATCTCGGCCCGGAGGGCGTCGGAGGGGTCGTGACCGGGTTCGAGGACCACGTAGAGGACGACGGCCGTCCCCGTGGTGTCGTCGGGAGCGCCCACGGCCGCCGCGCGGTTGACCGCGGGATGTTCGACCGCCGCGCCCTCGACTTCCGCGGGGCCGACCTTCCGACCGGCGACGTTGAGCGCGTCGTCCGCCCGGCCGAGCAGGAACCAGTAGCCGTCCGCGTCGACCAGCGCCCAGTCGCCGTGGTCCCACAGGTCGGGCCAGGTCGACCAGTACTCCTCGAGGTAGCGCTCGTCGCCGCTCCAGAGCGATTTGGTCGTGCTCGGACAGGAGTCGCGGGCGACCAGGAAGCCCCGCTCCCCGCGCTCGACCGGGTCCCCGTCGGCGTCGACCACGTCGACGGCCATCCCGAGGCCCGGACCGCCCAGCGTCCCGGGCTTGAGCTGCTGGATCGGCATCGGCATCAGGAAACAGCCCATGATCTCCGTCCCGCCGGAGATGTTGATTATCGGACATTCGCTCCCGCCGACGCGCTCGTAGAACCACCGCCAGGACTCGGCGTCCCAGGGCTCGCCGGTCGACCCGAGGAGCCGGAGCGTCGAGAGGTCGTGGTTCTCGACCCACTCGTCGCCGGCCCGGCGGAGCGCCCGGATCGCCGTCGGCGAGACGCCGAACACCGTCAGCCCGTGGCGGTCGATCATCCGCCAGTAGCGGTCGGGGTCGGGGTAGTCGGGCGCGCCCTCGTAGACGAACGTCGTCCCGCCGAACGCGTGGTTGCCCAGGAACGTCCACGGGCCCATCATCCAGCCGATGTCGGACACCCAGAAGAAGCGGTCGAAGGGCTTGTGATCGAACCCGAAGTAGATCTCCTTTGCGGCCTGCATCAGCGCCCCGGCGTGCGTGTGGACGATCCCCTTCGGTTCGCCCGTAGTGCCCGAGGAGTACAGCAGCATCGAGGCCTGGTCGCTGGGCAGCGAGCGCGTCCCGAAGGCGTCGTCCTCCCCGCCGACGGCGTCGTCCCACCACTCGTCGCGCTCGCCCCACGGCACGTCGGCGTCGAGCCGCGGATACACGACGGTGTGCTCGACGTGGCCCGCGTCGGCGATCGCCTCGTCGGCCCGCTCTTTCAGGAAGACGGGATCACCCCGCCGGTAGAAGCCATCGCCCGTGAACAGCACCGTCGGCTCGGCGTCGGCGATGCGGGTGGCGGTCGCGTCCGCGCCGAACCCGGAGAAGATCGGGACGGCGATCGCGCCGGCCTTCAGACAGCCGTAGAGAATCGATACGACCTCGGGGACCATCGGCATGTAGAGCGCGACGGTGTCGCCGACGCCGACGCCCCGCGCCTCGAGGGCGTTCGCGACGCGGTTGGACTGGCGGTGCAGGTCGTGGAAGGTCACGGTCCGCGTGTCGCCGGGTTCGCCCTCCCAGACGATCGCGGCGTCGTTGCGCGCGGCGCTGTCCGGGCGGGCGTGGCGGTCTACGACGTTGTGGGCGGCGTTCAGGCGACCGCCCGGGTACCAGTCGGTGAACTGCGGCCCCTCGCTGTCGTCCCGGACCTTGTCGTACTCCTCGAAGAACTCGATGCCGAGATACTCCGGCAGGAGGTCCCAGAACCAGTCCACGCCCGACGGGACGCCCGCGACCTCGCCGGTGGTGCGCGCGATCAGTTCGTCGTAGTCCGCGATGTCGTACGCTCGCATGAACTGCCAGACGTTGGTGGACTCGACGAATGCCTTCCCGGGCCGGTGGACGATGTCGTCGTCGCGGGACTCGCTCGCCATGTCGTGTCATACGTCAACGGTCGGCAAAGAAGTTGTGCGCCCGCAGTGACCGTGGCCTGCCCACCCCAACGCCGCTCGGAACGGACGCCGGGCTACTGCTTGGGCAGCGTGGCGACGAACTCGTCGACGCCCTGGCGCTCGCAGGTGTAGTTCTCGGCGTCGAAGGCGTCGACCTCGGCCTGGAACTCGTAGAACAGCGGCCGGGGCTCGTGGTCGTTGACGATCTGGAGGGCCTCGCCGGCGTCCAGTCGGTCGAAGGCCTCGTGGATCCTGGGATGGCGTTGCGGGGGCGGTACGTCGCGCAGATCGAGCGTCTCGGCTGGCATGCACGCTCCGCTTGCCCGGCGACGGCGGTGGGGGTTCCGCCGAACGTGTTCGGTCGCGACTGGGCGTCGCTGGAGCCGTCGATCAGGCCGGGTCGAACTGCCCCGTTCGCAGGCCCTTTCGGACGGGCCCGTGCTCGGCGTCCGTGGGCGGCGGCGCCGTGACCAGCGTGGCTTCGAGTCGCTCCTCGCCGGCCCTGACGCCGCGCTCGGTCCCCGCCGGGACGACGACCACGTCGCCGGGACCGACCGCGTGGGTCGTCTCGCCCTCGCGGACGACGCCCTCGCCGGAGAGGACGGTGATCGCCACGTCGCTGTCGGGCGCGTGGACCGGGATGAACTGCCCGGGCTCGAAGTAGCCGAGGACGACCTTCTGGCGCTCCGTCTCGTGGATCGTCCGGGCGGTGAACCGCTCGTCGTCGTAGGCGCGTTCGGCGTCGAGGCTGGTGGCTGGCATACCTGCCCCCAGGTACCGCCAACCGGAGGGGCTGGCGCCGAACCGGTTCGGGAACCGGCGCGGCGATGGCGGTACACCGTCCGGCCGAACGTGTTCCCGCAAACCCCGAAGTGCCCGTCCCTGAAAGGCCCCCGCGATGGCAGTGACGAGTCTCGTACTGACAGCGACGATGGCGGCGCTGGCCGTACTCGTGGTCGGCGCCGTGGCACGGTTGGAGAACTGGCGGTCGTACACGCCGCTCGCGGGCGGGGGTACCGTCGCGGGCTACGGCGGGGAGACGGGTCACGGACACGAGGAGAAACCCGGCGGCCTCGTCCGCTGGCTGACCACCGTCGACCACAAGGACATCGGCCTCATGTACGGCACCTTCGCCGTGGTCGCGTTCGCGTGGGGCGGCGTGGCGGTCCTGTTGATGCGACTGGAACTGGTCAATCCCGGCACCGACTTCATCGGGCACAGCTTCTACAACTCCCTCCTGACGAGCCACGGGCTCACGATGCTGTTCCTGTTCGGGACGCCGATCCTCGCGGCGTTCGGGAACTACTTCATCCCGTTGCTGATCGGGGCCGACGACATGGCGTTCCCGCGGATCAACGCCATCGCGTTCTGGCTCCTTCCCCCGGCCGCCCTGCTCATCTGGGCCGGCTTCTTCCTCGCTCCCCTGACGGGGAACTCGATCCAGCCCGCCCAGACGGGGTGGACGATGTACGCGCCCCTCTCGGCCAACCAGCCCAACCCCGGCGTCGACCTGATGTTGCTCGGCCTGCACCTCTCGGGGGTCTCGGCGACGATGGGGGCGATCAACTTCATCGCTACCATCTTCACCGAGCGCGCCCCCGACGTCGACTGGGCCAACCTCGACATCTTCTCCTGGACGATGCTCACCCAGTCGGGGCTGATCCTCTTTGCCTTCCCGCTCCTGGGCAGCGCGCTCATCATGCTCCTGCTCGATCGCAACCTCGGCACGACGTTCTTCGCCGTCGGCGGCGGCGGGCCGATCCTCTGGCAACACCTGTTCTGGTTCTTCGGCCACCCCGAGGTGTACATCCTCGTCCTCCCGCCGATGGGCCTGGTCAGCTACATCCTGCCGAAGTTCACGGGACGGAAGCTGTTTGGCTTCAAGTTCGTCGTCTACTCGACGCTGGCGCTCGGCGTCCTCTCCTTTGGCGTCTGGGCCCACCACATGTTCGCCACCGGCATTGATCCGCGCCTGCGGACCGCGTTCATGGCAGTCTCCATCGCTATCGCCATCCCGAGCGCCGTCAAGACGTTCAACTGGATCGCGACGATGTGGAACGGCGACCTCCGGCTCACCACGCCGTTCCTGTTCTGTGTCGGGTTCGTCGCCAACTTCATCATCGGCGGCGTCACCGGCGTCTTCGAGGCCGCCATCCCGGTGGACCTGATCCTGCACGACACCTACCACGTCGTCGCGCACTTCCACTACGTCATCATGGGCGGCATCGCCTTTGCCGTCTTCGCGGGCATCTACTACTGGTATCCTATCTACACGGGCCGCTGGTACCAGCGGACGCTGGCGAAGGCCCACTTCTGGCTGACGATGATCGGCACCAACCTCACCTTCTTCCCGATGATCCTGCTGGGGTACGCGGGGATGCCCCGCCGGTACGCCACCTACAACGTCGGCGTCGGCCCGGTCCACCTGTTCACGCTCCTGCATCGCCTCGCGACGCTGGGCCTGCTGGTGCTCGTGGTCGCGCAACTCATCTTCGTCTGGAACCTCGTTACCTCCTGGCTCGAGGGGCCGCGGGTCCAGAGCGCCGACCCCTGGAACCTCGAGGAGACGAACCAGCGCGGCCGCGAGTGGGCCTGGTTCGAGCGCGAGCGCCTGCCCGCGCTGACCGACGGCGGCGAGGACGACGAGGCCTGACCGGCCGCTCCGATCGACCAGGGCACGCGGGCGTCAGTTTAATCGGCGGGCGCTCGAAGTGGCCTCCATGGGCGTACACGACGGCAGCGACGACCCGGCGCTGGACGGGCGAGCGCGCTACGACTACGCCGGCGGCGACGTGGCGCGCCCGGGGATGGTGGCGGACCTCCGGGAACGCGTCGACGGCGAGGTTCGCTTCGACGAGTACACGCGCCAGTTGTACGCGACGGACGCCAGCGCCTACGAGGTGACGCCGGTCGGGGTCGTCTTTCCGACCGCGACCGAGGACGTGGCCGCGACGGTGCGCTACTGTGCCGAGCGTGAGGTGCCGGTGCTGCCCCGCGGCGGCGGGACGAGCCTCGCCGGCCAGGCCGTCAACGAGGCGGTCGTGCTGGATTTCACCCGCCACATGGACGACCTGCTCACGGTGGACCCCGACGGGCGGCGGGCCCGGGCACAGCCGGGGGTCCTGCTGGGCGATCTGAACGCCGAACTCGCCCACCATGACCTGAAGTTCGCGCCCGATCCCGCGTGGGGCGACAAGTCCGCGCTCGGCGGGGCCATCGGCAACAACTCCACGGGCGCACACTCCCTGCAGTACGGCAAGACCGACGCTTACCTCGAGTCCTGCGAGGCGGTGCTGGCCGACGGCACCGTGACGACGTTCGGCGAGGTGACGCTCGCCGAACTGCGCGAGCGGGCCGACCCCGAGGGAGACCTCGAGGCGCGCATCTACGCCGCCGTCGCCCGCGTCGTCGACGAGGATGGAGACGCCGTCGAGGCGGCGTTCCCGGACCTGAAGCGCAACGTCTCGGGGTACAACCTCGACCGCCTCGTCGACGAGGCCAGGGGCGCCGTCGAAACGGGAGACGGCCCCCGCACCGACGCCGGGGTGGGAGACGGCCCCCGCACCGACGCCGGGGCGAGCGCGACCGGCGACGTGGATCCCGACGAGCGAACGGTCAACCTCGCGCGCTTGCTGGCCGGCAGCGAGGGAACGCTGGCGGTCGTCACGGCGGCGACGGTCGCGCTCGAACCCGTGCCCGAGACGAAGGCGCTGGCCCTGCTGTCCTACGACGACCTCGTGACCGCGATGGAGGACGTGACGCCCATCCTCGAGCACGATCCCGCGGCGGTGGAGGTGCTCGACGACGTGTTGCTGGACCTCGCCGAGGACACCGAGGAGTTCGGCGCGCTCGTCGAGGCCCTGCGCCCCGAGGGGGCCGGCGCCATCCTGCTCGTGGAGTTCTACGCCGACAACGACGCCCAGGGCAAGCAGCGCGTGGCGGACCTGCTGGCCGACCGCGTGGGCGAGGTCACGACGGCGGGCGTCCCACAGGAGGGCGCCGAAACGCTGACCGACGCGCCCGTCCGGGCATTCCACGGGCAGGAGGCCCACGACGACGCCGAGCGCGAGCGCTTCTGGAAGCTCCGCAAGAGCGGCCTCCCCATCCTGCTGGGGCGGACCTCCGACGCCAAACACGTCAGCTTCATCGAGGACACCGCCGTCCCGCCCGAGAACCTCCCCGAGTACGTCGCGGACTTCCGCGACCTGCTCGAGGAGGCGGGAACGTTCGCCAGTTTCTACGCCCACGCCGGCCCGGGGTGTCTGCACATCCGCCCGCTGATCGACCTGAAGTCCGTGGAGGGCATCGAGCAACTCGAGACCATCGCCGAGGGCGCGACCGACCTCGTCGTCGAGTACGGCGGCAGCGTCTCGGGCGAGCACGGCGACGGTCGCGCGCGCACCCGATGGAATCGCAAGCTCTACGGCCAGGACGTGTGGGAACTGTTCCGCGCGGTCAAGGAGGCGTTCGATCCCGACTGGCTGCTCAACCCCGGGCAGGTCGTCGGCTACGCGCCCGACGAGCGCCGGGGGACGGCCCCCGAGCGCGCTCGCGCGGTGGCGCTGACCGACGACCTGCGGTTCGATCCCGACTACGAGTTCGACGCCGGCTTCGAACCCGCGCTCAACTGGCGCTCGGAGAACGGCATGCAGGGGATGGTCGAACTGTGTCACGGCTGTGGCGGCTGTCGGGGCCCCCAGGAGACGACCGGCGGGGTGATGTGCCCGACCTACCGGGCCGCCGACGAGGAATCGACCGCCACGCGAGGGCGGGCCAACGCGTTGCGGCAGGCGATGAGCGGCGACCTCCCCGCGGACCCGACCGACGGGGAGTTCGTCGACGAGATCATGGACCTCTGTGTCGGCTGCAAGGGGTGTGCGAAGGACTGCCCCAGCGAGGTGGACATGGCGAAACTGAAGGCCGAAGTCGAGCACGCTCACCACCGGGAACACGGCGTCGGCCTGCGGACGCGCCTGTTCGGGAACGTCGAGCGCGTGAGCCGTCTGGGGAGCGCCCTGGCCCCGGTCTCGAACTGGCTGGCGAGCGCCCCGGGGAGCGACTGGCTGGCCGAGAAGGTGCTGGGCATCGCCCGCGAGCGCGACCTGCCGACGTTCGCCTCGGAGTCGTTCGCCGCCTGGTTCGAGGAGCGCGGTCCCGCCGTTCCCGAAGGGGAGGCCCGCCGGAAGGCGCTCCTGTTCCCGGACACCTACGGCAACTACAGCACGCCCGAGGTGCTGCGGGCGTCCGTTCGCGTCCTCGAGGCCGCGGGCGTCCACGTGCGCGTGCCCGAGGACGTGACCGCGAGCGGTCGCGCGGCCCACTCCCAGGGCCTGCTCGAACGGGCCCGCGAGCGCGCCCACCACAACGTCGACGCGCTGGCCGCGCGCCTCGACGGCGAGTGGGACCTCGTGACCGCCGAGCCCTCCGACGCCGTGCTGTTCCAGTCGGACTACCTCGACCTGCTCTCGGGCGCGGACGCGCGGACCGTCGCCGCCAACGCCTACGGCGTCTGTGAGTACCTGGACCGCTTCGACCTCGACGACGGCGTCGAGTGGTCGGCCCCCGACGAGCACCTGACCTACCACGGCCACTGCCACCAGAAGGCCCACTCGAAGGACCACCACGCCGTCGGCGTCCTGCGGCGGGCGGGCTACCGCGTCGATCCGCTGGACTCGACGTGCTGTGGCATGGCCGGGAGCTTCGGCTACGAGGCCGAGCACTACTCGATGAGTCGGGCGGTCGGGGATCTCCTGTTCGATCAGGTGGCCGACAGCCCCGGCGAGACGGTGGTCGCCCCGGGGGCGTCCTGTCGCACGCAACTGGGCGACCGGCCGGGCCACGAGCGGCCGCCCCATCCCGTCGAGCGACTCGACGACGCGCTCTGACCGGGTGTCGTCCCCCCATTCACAGCGCTTTTATCCCGCCCTCGGATCATATACGGTAGATGGTTCGCTCGGTCGTCGTCGGCCTGGCCGCGCTCGTCCTCGTCGGCGCCGTCGTGGTCCTGCCCGCGGATCCCGCCGGAACGGAGGCCAGCAGCGTGTCCCAGACCGGCGGATTCGACCGGACCGTGTTCGGCGTCACCGCCTACGAGAACGGCTCGGTCCAGTGGTCGATCTCGCTGTTCACGCCGCTCGAGAACGCCACCGAGGAGGCGAACTTCCAGTCGTTCGCGCGGGATTTCGAGCGAAACGACACACAGCTGTTCGCGGACTTCCGGAGACAGGCGACCGGGCTCGTCGCGGAGGCCGAAAACGAGACCGACCGGCGGATGACTGCACGAAATTTCGCGCGCTCGGCCCGCATCGACTACGGCGGGTCGACGACCGGCGTCGTGCGGATGTCGTTTCTCTGGACGAACGCGTCGGTGGTTCGGGGCGACCGCGTGATCCTGGCCGACATCTACGGCGGCACGGCCGGACTCACGCTCGGGGCCGACCAGCAGTACGTCGTTCAGGCCGGCCCGGAACTGGACGTCGTCGACGCCCGGCCGGACCCGGACTCGCGGACGACGATCGAACCGGACTCGGTGTCCTGGCGCGGGGACCGCCAGTTCGCGCCGAACCGCCCCCGGGTCGACCTCGCCCCCGAATCCACGCCGACGCCAACATCGACTGCCACGCCGACGTCGACCGGTGGCGGCGTTCCGGGTAGCGGCAATGCCACCACGGCCACGCCGACCGCGACGCCGGCCGGAAACACGGCTGGCGACGACGGGGACACTGGCGGCCCCGGCGCTCTCGGCATGCTCGTCGCGGCAGTGTTACTGGTCGCGCTGGCGGGCGTCGTCCTCACGGCCTGGCGGACCGGGGCGATCGATCGCCTCCGCCGTGGCGGGAGCAGCGAACCCGCGTCGGTCGGCGGAGACGATCCCACGGGCGGCGCTGCCGCCGAGGCGGCCGAGGAACCGGCCGTCCCCGACGAGGAACTGCTCTCGGACAGCGACCGCGTGGTCCGGTTGCTCGAGGACAACGGCGGCCGGATGAAGCAGGTCCGGATCGTCGAGGAGACCGACTGGTCGAAGTCCAAGGTGAGCATGCTCCTCTCTGACATGGAGGATGAGGGCGAGATCAGCAAGCTCCGCGTCGGCCGGGAGAACATCATCAGCCTCGCCGGCCACGAACCCGACGCTGCAGGATCGCCCTTCGACGACGAGGAGTAGCCGTATCATGCGGACTGCTCTCAGTCAGTTCCACAGCGACCGCCCGCAGAGTGGTATGCAAACGTTTGGATATAGAACGGAGAGAGATTTG
>JBDGUH010000044.1:0-12717 GCA_042216055.1 Haloarculaceae archaeon | reverse complement strand
GTCGGGCGGCGGCCACTTCAATCGGATCCCGGGTCGGGCGGCGGCCACTTCAATCGGATCCCGGGTCGGGCGGCGATCGCTTCACCCGGGCCTTGCGTCGGGCGGGGGCTACTTCGCACGGCGCCGTCGGCCGCCCTCGGTGCCTTTTTGCCGTCCCCGCTCGCAGTCGGCGGTGATGGACATCGACCTCGTGCTGGCGCCGGTCGACGGCAGCGAGCGCGCCGAACGGGCCGCCGAGTACGCCGTCGCGGTCGCGGCCGCCTACGACGCGGACCTCCATCTCCTGTTCGTCCTCGAGGAGACGCTGCTCGCGAACATCGAGACCGGGGACGTGGCCGCCGAGGCCGTCGCCGAGGACCACCGCGCGTTCGCCGACGACGTGCGCGACCGCCTCGCCGAGCGGGGCCACGACGCCCGGCTGGGCACCTCCTCGGCCGGCGGCTTCTCGACCACGCAGTTGCGCCAGTCCCCGGGCAGCACCATCCTCGACGCGGCCGAGGAACTGGGCGCGGAGTTTCTCGTCGTCCCCCGGGAACCCGGCAGCGACCGGGCCGACGAGGCCATCGGCCGCGCCGCGCTGTACGTCATCGAGTACGCCAGCCAGCCCGTCCTCTCAGTGTAGGAACCGCGTCGCGAGTCAGCCCAGCCGAATCCCCATCTCGAGTTCGAAGCTCTCCGAACTCGTCGTCTCGAAGCCGACCGACCGGTACAGGGCGATGGCGGGGTCGTTCCACCGCTCGACGGTGAGCCAGACGTGCTCGATACCGTCGGCCGCGCCGGCGCCCAGGAGCGTCTTGATGAGCGCCGTTCCGATGCCCGCGCCCTGGTAGTCCGCGAGCACGAAGATGGCGAGTTCGTACTCCTCGGTGTTGTCCGGCACCAGCGTCGCGTGGCCGACGACGCGGTCGCCGTTCCGGGCGAGGACGTTCACCGACTCGGCGTCGAGGAGGGTGTCGAGCCACTGGCGGATGGCGCTTTCCCGCACCGGTGGAATCCCCTGGGCGCGGTCCGCGGGGTCGAACGCTCGATACATCTCGACGAGGCGCTCCAGGTCGGCCGCGTCCGCGCGCTCGACGGTGATCTCGCGGCCCTCGCCGTCGGTGACCGTCCGGGGCGGGGACGGGAAGTCGTCGACCGGTTCGTCGGGGTACTCGCGGATCATCGGATCAGCGTCACGGGCGTCTGGGCGTTCAGGAGGACGAACTCCGCGATCGAGCCGAGCCGGATCTTCCCGAGCGGGCTGCGCTCGCCGCTGCCCAGGACGATCCGGTCGAACCCCTCGCCGTCCGCGATGTCCACGAGTTCGCTGCCGGGGTCGCCCTCGACGTGTCTGATCTCGGCCTCGAACTCGTGCTCGGCCAGCGTCTCCCGGACGCGCTCCTCGATGGCCTCGCCGTCCGTGTCGACCTCCTCGTTGCCGAAGATGGCGACGGTCACCGAATCGCCGGCCTCGACGGCCCGTTCGATCGTCTCCGTCAGCGCGTTGTAGGACAGTTCGCTGCCCCCGACGCCGAGCAGGATCTTCATGTCCGGACTCATGGGGTCCCTGCCCAAAAAGCCGCCGGGGCTACTCCCGGCCGTGGCGGGTCACACAGACCGGCAGGCCCGTGATCTCGACGGGTTCGGAGTTGTCCGGCGAGTAGACGACCATCTGGCCTTTCTCCATGTAGGGCACCTTCGCCTCGAGGGTGGCGGGGATGTTGACCGCCGAGATGGCGTCCTCGTCGCCGAGGTTGAGGACGACGGTGGTGTTGATCTGCTTGAACACGGGTTCGGCGATGTCCTGGGGGTCCTGCGTGATGAGAAACAGGCCGAGACGCTCCTTGCGGCCCTGCTTTGCGGCCTCGGTGAACTTCCCGATGACCTTGCGGGCCTGCACGCTGTCGGCGTCGGTGAGGAAGTTGTGGGCCTCGTCCATCCCGACGATCAGGGGCGTCTCCTTGATGCGGTCGTAGGTGGGACTGTTGGCGAGTTTCTCGTCGACCAGCAGGCTGGCGAGCGCCAGCACGACCGTCTCGCGGGCCCGGGAGTCGGTGATGTGGTAGGTCGGCACCACCGAGATGCCGCCGGGGCGGACGAACTGCTGGACGAGGTCCGTGATGGGGCGGGCGTCGCGGTCGAAGACGCTGCCGAAGCCGTAGACGCGGCGCTTCACGGCGTCGAAGGTGGCCTCGTGGACGCGCCCGGACTCGTCGAGTTCCTCCTTCAGCCCCGGGTCGTCGAGGAGCGTGGTGAACTGCTCGTAGGTGCCCCCCGCGCCGGCATCCCGGCGGAAGCGGTCCAGCAGGTACCGCAGGGCGTCGTACTGGTTGTCGTTGAGCGAACTCCCGGCGATCAGCCAGGGGTTGTCCTGGACCATCGAGAACGGCACGGTGAAGGGGACCTGCTCGGCGCGGTGGTGGCTGGCGGCGTAGTCCGCGCCCGCGACCTTCGGGACGAAGGCCGTCGTGTCCTCGACGCCGCCGTACGCGATGCCCTCGCGCTCGCAGCGCCGGCGGAACTCGTCGGGCAGGTCGCCGTCGTCGTGCATCTGGGCGTACTCGTCCTGCGGGTCGAACATCACGAGCGCCGGGCGCACGTCGCGGTCCTCGACGGGGTAAGTGCGCCCCGCGGCGAGGTACTGCCGGAGGACGTTCTTCGATGCGTGGGTCTTGCCCGACCCCGTGCCGCCCGCGACCAGCGTGTGCCGGAACACGAGCGGGTCCCCGTCGCCGTAGTCGTCTTTCAGCCGGTAGTCGATGGTCGGCGGTTCGGCGGCGGTGCGGACCTTCTCGCCGCCCACCGAGAGATGACCCAGGAACACGCCCTCGCCGGGGATCTTCAGTCCGGTCTTGATCTCGTTCTTGTCGGTGGCCTGCCGGACCACCGTCTCGGGTTTCGGCACGCGGTCGGTCATCCGCCGCTTCAGTTCGCCGCCCGCGCCGCCCGCGGCCCCCGCCTCGCCGTTTCCGGCCCCCGCCCCGCTGTCCTCGTACAGCACCGCGACGGGGTCGAGCGTGGCGATGAACTTGAAGTCCTGCTCGTCGATCCCGCCCGAGCGCATCGCCCGGCGGGCGTGGATCTCGGTGGCGTCGTCGGCGCGGAACTCCCGGGCGTACTCGAGCGCCGAGATACGACAGAACAGCCGCTCGCCGTCCGGATAGGGCGCCAGCAGGTAGGTGCCGATGCGGACCGCGGATCGGTTGCCCGCGGTGACGTAGGCACGCAGGCAGGTGTCGCGCTCGTCCTCGCTGATGGCCAGCCCCTGCGAGGCCGAGAGGACGCCGATGCCGCGGTCCCGCCCCGCCGGTTCGACCGGCACGTCCTGGAACGGTTCTTCCTCGCTCCGGGCCGTCTCCGCGGACGTGTTGGCCCCGTCGTCTGCGCCCTCTCCGTCGCTGGCGTCCCCGTCGCCGCCGTCGGCGTCTCTCTCTCCGCCGCGGGCGTCGCTGTCCTCGTCCCCGCCGTCGCCGTCGAACTCAGTGAAGTCCCCGAGGTCGGACATGTCCCCCACATCGGCGTCCCCCGACAAACGCGTTTCCCCCGCGCCGTCGGGGCGGACGCGGTTCGCGGGTGGCCGACGCGGTTCGATGGCGGGTCAGTAACGCTTTCCCGGGGCGATCCCTTTCCCCCGCCAATGGAAGCGAGGGCGATGTCGTTCAACGTCCGTCTCGACGCCGCCGAGGACGGGGCGGACGCCTGGCCGTACCGGCGCCGTCTCGTCGCCGGGACCGTCCGCTATCACGCGCCCGACGTGATCGGCGTACAGGAGGCGCTCGACCACCAGTTCCGGGAACTCGACGCCATGCTCGACGGCTACGACTGGATCGGCCAGTCCCGCGTCGGCGAGGGCCCCGGCGAGCACGCGGCGGTGGGCTACCGGACCGCGCGCTTCGAGCGCGTCGACTGGGAGACGGTGTGGCTCTCCGAGACGCCCGACGCACGCGGGAGCGTCGGCTGGGACGCCCGTCACCCCCGCGTGGCGACGCTCGTGTGCCTGCGCGAGCGCGAGACGGGCCGCGAACTGGCGGTGTGTAACACCCATCTCGACCACGAGGGCGAGCGCGCCCGCCTCGAGGGCGCGCGACTGCTCGCCGACCGCCTGGCCGACTGGGCCGGGGCGGCGCCGGCGGTGCTGGTGGGCGACCTGAACTGCACCGCGGGCGACCCCCCTCACGCGGCCCTCGACGGCGCCGCCCTGGCGGACGGGCGCGCGCTCCGTCCCGCGGCCCGGGCGGCGACCCACCGCCACGGCCCGCGGACCACGCGCACCGACTTTCACGACCTGGTGCCGGACCGCCGGATCGATCACGCGTTCGCCAGCGACGACCTGGCGGTCCGCTCGCACGCCGTCGTCACCGACCGCGACGACGACCGCTACCCGTCGGATCACCTGCCCGTCGTGGTCGACCTGGCGTAGCCCGCCGGAGTTATTGCCGTCCGGCGCCTCGCTCAGGGTATGTTGCTGATCCGCGGGAGCGCCGGGGGGACGACCCTGACCGGGACGCTGTACGAACGGGGCGAGCGTCCCCCGTCGTTCAAGGGCGCGCCCGACGAGGGGGCGCCGTACGTCTGGGTGTGTGACGCCTTCTACGAGGTAGAGAGCGGCGGCCAGGTCCAGTCCATCGATGGCCGGGAGGTCCACGTCGCCTTCGAGTCGCCGATGCCGCGGGGGTTCGAGACGAAGGAACACGCCGTCGAGGCCGCCGAAGAGCACCTCCGCACCCAGTTCGCGCGGGTGGGCGTGCCCGAGGAGGCCGTCGAGATCGAGATCGTGCCAGCAGACGAGTGCGAGGCCGACGCGGCGGCGGACTGATCCGGGTCGCCGTCCGCGGGAACGTTCAGACGTCCTCGAGGTCGACGCCCCAGCGGGCGTCGTCGTACTGGCGCTGGCGGTCGCTGTCGAAGCGCCGCTCCAGTTCCTCGCGCAGCGCCGCCTTCTCCGCGGCGCCGATGCGGGCCAGTTCGTCGGCCTTGCCCACCGCCAGCGGCGGGCCCCGCTCCGCGGCCACGTCCCCGAGGATCTGCCGGCGGATGGCCGCCCGCGTGTCGGGGTCCCGGGTGACGGCGTAGGGCGCCTCCACCCGGAAGAGGAGGTCCTCGCGGGGATCGTAGACGACGAAGAACGTGACTTCGTAGGCCGCCGGGTCGAGCGCGCGCTCGACGCCCAGGGCGTCTCCCTCCGTCGAGAGCGGGCGGTCGGTGCCCAGGCGCGACCGGAACCAGTTCGTGCAGGTCAGCGCGTCGGTCAGGCGCTCGCCGTCCGCGCGGCGCTCGAGGATCTGCCGGAACAGCGCGGCGTCGTTGGCCCAGGGGGCCGACCCCTCCCGCTCGCGGACGACGCGGGTGATCGGTTTGGCCGCCGAGGACTTGACGAATCCAACCAGCGGCACGCCGCGCTCGACGAACGTCTCCACGAGGCCGACGTAGTTCTCGAGGACGGCCAGCACGTCCTCGCGGACGAGCAGGTCGGCCAGTTCCGGGTCGTGGTCGGCCCAGCGCAACAACCCCGTCGGGTAGATCGGGCCGTCCAGAATCAGCAGGTCCTCGACGACGCCCGCCTGGTCGAGAGCGTGGGCACTCTCGGCCATGTACAGCGCCAGCGCGTGGACCACGTCCTGCTCGTAGCGATCCACGCGGGGCGTCCGGAGGAGGCGCCGACGGACGTAGCCCGCGTCGCCCATCCGCCAGTCGCTCTCGAGGGCGGCGCCCACGTCGTTGGTGTGGGCGGTCATCACGATGGTCCGGGCGCGGTGCAACTCCAGGTCCGAGGGGACGGCGCTCATCGCCGCCTGGGCCACGTCCAGCACCAGCCCGTTGTTGAACGTCGTGGGGTTGATCGTCCCCGAGTCGAGCCCGTGCTGGGTGGGGAACGGTCGCTCCTGGAGGGCGGCGTCGTGGCAGTCGACCTTCAGGCGGCGGCGCTCGCCGACCGGCTCCAGCACCGGATCGCCGTCGTGGACCAGCGGATCGAGGAACTCCTCCCAGACCGTCTCCGCGTACGCCCGGTGGTCGGCCGGGTCGACGGCGCCCCCCAGCCGGCCCGCGAGCTGGGCGATGCCGTCGACGTGCACCGGGTCAAGCGTCATGGCGTGAGCGTCCGGGGGCGCGGGGTTAAGTGTTTCCGCGTGGGTCGGGCGCGGGGCGAAGCGTGTCCGCGCGGGTCAGAGCGACGGCGCGGCTCACTCTTTGCTGGATTCCTCGCGCAGCAGTCGCTCGATGGCCTCGGCGATCTCCTCGTAGGAGCCCATCGAGAGGCCGTCGGTCGTGATGAGCACGCCCTGGCGCTCGCTGGTCACGCGCAGGAGATAGCCGTTCTCGAAGGCCCGGACGGTGAACTTGTAGGCCCCGAGTTCGGAGTTCTGGTAGGCGTTCTGTGTCTCCTTGTAACCGCGCCACTCGTGGCCGACGAACTCGTTGAGGTCGGCGTCCTGCTCGAGGTCGCCCCGCAGATACAGCTGCTCGTAGTTGGCCCGCGTGAAGTACGTCACCGACCGCAGCGAGTCGCCCGTCGCCGTCCGGGCAGTCGTGACGATCTCGTCTGCCAGCTCGTCGGTGAGCAGGTCTGTCATACCTGGATCGTCGCGGGGCACGCCCATAACTCCGGTGTTCCCGGCCAGACAGGTCGGCGCGCGTGACGGGACACTCCCGGCGCTCGGAGGCGGCGCGTCGTCCGTCACGTCGGGGACCGAAGGGTAGTTACGCCGCGCGGGCGAGGATTGGGATATGCAGGTCGCGCTCGTCATTCTGGACGGCTGGGGGCTCAACCCCGACAGCGAGGCGCGGGACGCCGTCGCCGCCGCGGACACGCCCAACTTCGACCGGTATCGGGCGGCCGGCGCGTTCTCGACGCTCGAGACCTACGGCCGCCGGGTCGGGCTCCCGGAGGGACAGATGGGCAACAGCGAGGTCGGCCACCTCAACATCGGCGCCGGCCGGGTCGTCACCCAGGACTCGGCGCGGATTACCGACGACATCGAGGACGGCACCTTCTTCGAGAACGAGGGGCTGCTGTCGGCGTTCGACTACGCGGCCGAGCACGACGGCCGGGTCCACTTCATGGGGCTGGTCTCGGACGGGGGCGTCCACTCCTACCAGAAGCACCTCCACGCGCTGATCGAACTGGCCGACCGGCGCGGCGCCGACGCCGTCACCCACGCGTTCACGGACGGCCGGGACACATCCCCGAAGGGCGGCGAGGGCTACCTCGATTCGCTCGAGGCCCACGCCGGCGAGCACGGCACCGGCCACGTCGCCACCGTCTCGGGGCGCTACTATGCGATGGACCGCGACCGCAACTGGGAGCGCACCCGGCGGGCCTACGACGCTATCGTCGAGCGCGAGGCCGCCCACACCGCCGACAGCGCCGTCGCGGCCGTCCGGCAGTCCTACGAGCGCGGCGACACCGACGAGTTCGTCGAGCCGACGCTGGTCGAGGGCCGGCCCGCTCTCGAGGACGGCGACGCGGCCATCTTCTTCAACTTCCGCTCGGATCGTGCCAGACAGCTCTCCCGGATGCTCGCGGACATCCGCCCCGAGGACTGGGGGGCCGACACCTCGCCGCCGGACGTCCGGCTGGTGACGATGACCCGGTACGACGAGACGTTCGACCTCCCGGTGGCCTACCCGCCGAACCAGCCCGAGGACGTGCTGGGCGAGGTGCTGGCTGACAACGGCCTCACGCAGTTGCGCCTCGCGGAGACCGAGAAGTACGCCCACGTCACCTACTTCCTCAACGGCGGGCGCGAGGTGGCGTTCGAGGGCGAGATCCGCGAGATCATCGAGAGCCCGGACGTGCCGACCTACGATCTCCAGCCCGAGATGAGCGCGCCCGCGGTGACCGACACCGCCATCGAGATCATCGAGCGCGAGGACCCGGACGTGCTGGTGCTCAACTACGCGAACCCGGACATGGTGGGCCACACCGGTGACTTCGACGCCGCCGTGACCGCCGTCGAGGCCGTCGACGAGCAACTGGGCCGCCTCGTCGACGCGGTCCGGGGCGCCGGCGGGCACGTCCTCCTGTGTGCCGACCACGGCAACGCCGACGACATGGGCACGCCCGAGGACCCCCACACCGCCCACACGCTCAACCCCGTCCCCTTCGTCTACCTCTCGCCCGACACGGACGGCGGCGACATGACCGGCGGCCGCCGCGCCCGCGACGGCGGGACGCTGGCCGACCTCGCGCCGACGATGCTCGAACTGCTCGGGGTCGAACAGCCGGCGGCGATGACCGGCGAGTCGCTCCTGGAGTAGTGCGGGTCAGCCCCGGACCTGCCGCTCCGTGGCGTAGGCCGGCGCGCCGCTCTCGTTTCGGTAGAGATAGACCAGCATCCCGATCAGTACGATCTCGATCAGTTTGTCCACCGAGCCCAGCGTCACCACCGGGAGCGCGGCGAGCGTCCAGCCGCCGTCGGGCATCCCCGCGGCGGCCCAGCCGACGGTGTGGAGGAGTGCGTACGGGATGCCGACGAGATACAGGAGTCGCCGGCGGACGTTGAACAGCAGGAGGACGACCGCGCCCAGGTAGCCCAGGCCGCCCAGCAGGAAGGGGAGAAAGCCCTCGGAGGTGTAGAGGTACAGGTGGATCACGCCGATGAGTCCCGTCAGCACAACGGCGAACCAGCGAGCGGGAGTCAGCGACGCCAGCTCGAGACCGACGCCGACAGCGTGACGGTGCGGGTGGGCGTCTCGGGTGACATGGGCTACTACAAGTTCGGCCCCGCGGCCGTCGCTGTCTCGCCGGGGACGGTCGTGACCTGGGAGTGGACCGGCCGGGGCGGCGAGCACGACGTGGCGGCTCTCGAGGGGTCGTTCGACAGCGGCGACCCCGTCCGGGCCGCCGGGACCACCTTCGACCGGACGTTCGACGCGCCGGCGGTCTATCGCTACTACTGCACGCCCCACCGCAGCCTCGGGATGCGGGGAGCCGTGTTCGTCGCGCTGAACTGATGGGGATCACCGGGGCCCTGTACCAGTCCGACCGCTCACGCCAGCCGGAAGGAGTAGTCGAGCGCCGGCGCGGAGTGGGTCAGCGACCCCATCGAGATCACGTCGACGCCCGTGGCGGCGTAGTCGGGCACCGTCTCGACGGTGATGCCGCCGGAGGCCTCCGCCAGCACGGCCCGGTCGAGGTCGGCCGCGGCCTCGCCGAGCAGGTCGACCGCCCGCCCGGTCTCGGCGGGGGACATGTTGTCCAGCAGGACCACGTCGGCGCCCGCGCGGGCGGCGCGCGGGGCGTCCTCGGGGGCCTCGACCTCGGCCTCGACCTTGGTGGCGAAGGAGACGCGCTCGCGGAACCGCTCGACGGCGGCCTCGAGGCCGAGCTCCGCGACGTGGTTGTCCTTGACCATCACCATGTGCGAGAGGTCCAGCCGGTGGGTGTCGCCGCCGGCCGCGGCGACGGCGCGTTTCTCGACGCCGCGGAGGCCGGGCGTGGTCTTGCGCGTACAGGCCACCCGCACGTCGGGGTCGACCGAGCGGGCGGCCTCGACGGCTTCGCGGGTCCGCGTGGCGACGCCGGCGGCGTGGGCCGCGACGTTCACCGCCGGCCGCTCGCCGCGCAGGACCGCGCGGGCCGGCCCCTCGACCCGGAGGGCCGGCTCGCCCGCTTCGACGGCGTCGCCGGCCGCGGCCAGCGCGTCGGCCTCGCAGTCGAGGTACTCGAAGACGGCCACGGCGGCGTCCAGCCCCGCGACGACGCCCGATTCCTTGGCGACGAGGCGGCCCGCGGCCGTGCCGCTCACGTCGTTGGTGACGTCGTGGTGGCCCACGTCCTCGCGGAGCCAGCGCTCCACGTCCGCGTCGAGCAACATCACTCGGCGGGCCCGGCCGGCGCCGGGTCGAGGTTGTGGGTGCCGACCGACTCGTCGTTGTCGGCGGCCTGCCGGGCGACCAGCAGGGCCGTCACGCTGGCGTTGCGGAGTTCGTACAGCGACCGCGAGGTGCGGGTGCGGACGTAGGCGTCGACCTCGCCTTTCAGCCGCCGTAGGACGCCCAGCGCGCGGTGCAGGTCCTCGGGGTCGCGCCGGACGCCGACGTGCTCGTCCATCACGCGCTGGAGGCGCCGGAACTTGTCGCGGGCGAACCGGTCGGGCAGGTCCGGGTCCCGCTCGAGCAGTTCGGGGGCCTCGATGACGTCGACCTCGCGGCCGGCGGCGTCGGCGCCGGCGCGCAGGCCCCACACCAGCCCCTCGAGCAGCGAGGTGCTGGCGAGGCGGTTCGCGCCGTGGACGCCCGTCCGGGAGCACTCCCCGACGGCGTACAGCCGGTCGAGCGAGGACCGCCCGCGGTCGTCGACCGCGACGCCGCCACAGAGGAAGTGCTCGGCGGGCCCGACCGGGATGCCCGCCTCCCAGTCGACGCCGTGTGCCTCGCAGCGCTCGACGAGGTCCGGGAACTGCCCGGCGAAGTCCAGCGGCGACACGTCCAGCCGCACCTCGCCGGTCTGTTCCCGCTCGGTCTGGACCGCGCGGGCCACCACGTCGCGGGGCGCGAGTTCGGCGTCCGCGTGGTAGTCGGGCATGAACCGCTCGCCGTCACCGTTCCGGAGGAGGGCGCCCTCGCCACGGACGGCCTCGCTGACCAGGAAGGTGCCCTGTTCGGCGGCGTCGCCCCCTGTCTCGCCGTCCACGAAGACGGTCGGGTGAAACTGCACGAACTCCATGTCAGTCACGTCCGCGCCCGCGAGTGCGGCCATGGCGACGCCGTCGCCGGTGGAGCCCGCGGGGTTGGTCGAGCGCGGGTAGAGGTCGCCGATACCGCCGGTCGCCAGCACCGTCGCGCCGGCATAGAGCGGGGCGACCTCGTCCCCGTGTTCGAGCATCGCGCCGTAGACCCGCCCCTCGTGGCGGATCAGCTCGAGGGCGGCGGTGTCCTCGCGCACGGTGACGCGGTCGTGGCCGTCGACGTAGTTCAGGAAGGGGACGTGGACGTGCCGACCGGTCGAGGCGTCGACGTGGAGGATGCGCTCCTCGCTGTGGGCGGCCTCGCGGCCGAAGTCGTACCCGTCGGCGTCGTCGGGCGTGGACTCGCCGCGCTCCGGGCCGTCGAAGTCGACGTCGAGGGTCTCGACGAGCACGTCGCGCACGGCGTCGTTGGCGTTCTCGACGAGCACGTCGACGGCGGCGGGGTCCGCGGTGCCGTCCGAGGCCGCGAGGATGTCGCGCTTGAACTGCTCGGGGTCGTCGCGGGCGACGGCGATGCCGCCCTGGGCCCACCAGGAGGAGGCCCCCTCGGGGCGGGTGGCCTTCGTGGCGAGGGTCACGTCCGCGCCCTCGCGGGCGGCGGCGAGCGCGCTCGCGAGGCCGGCGATGCCGGACCCGACGACGAGCACGTCGGTGGTCTCGTGGGCTCGCGGCTCGCTCCGCTCTCCGCTCGCCTCTTCCGAGGCGCGTGGCGCCTCGCTCATATCTCCAGCATCCGGTCGAGCGCGACCTGCGCCAGTTCCTTCTCCTCGGGGGCCACCTCGACGACGTTGCGCTCGCGGCCCGCGACCAGTTCCTCGAGCACCCACGCGAGGTAGTTGGGGTCGATCTGTCGCATGGCGTTACAGTCCATGCAGGCCTCGCCACAGAGCGGGACGACGTTCACCTCGGGGTGCCAGCGCTGGAGGTGATGCGTGAGATGGACTTCGGTGCCGATGGCCCACGTCTCGCCGGGATCGGCGTTCGCGACCGTCTCGGTGATGGTAGCGGTCGACCCGGCCCTGTCGGCGGCCTCGACGACCTCGCGGCGACACTCGGGGTGGACGACGACGTTCGCGTCGGGGTGCTCCGCGCGAACCTGCTCGATGTGCTCGACCCGGAAGCGCTCGTGGACCTGGCAGTAGCCGTCCCAGAGGATGACGTCGTTCTCGACGGCCTTGGCGGCGTCCGTGCTCTCGGGGTCCCACGGGTCCCACTCGACGGTCTCGTCGGCCATGTCGAGGCGGTGGGCCGTGTTCTCCCCGAGGTGCTTGTCCGGGAGAAAGAGCACCTTGTCGCCGCGCTCGAGCGCCCACTCGAAGGCCTCGTGGGCGTTCGAGGACGTACACACCAGCCCGCCGTGCTCGGCGCAGAACGCCTTCAGGTCGGCGTAGCTGTTCATGTAGGTGATGGGGACGATGTCGGCGTCGGTCTGGGCGGTGATCTCGGCCCAGGCGGCGTCGACCTGCAGGGCCTCGGCCATCCCCGCCATCGGGCAGGACGCCTCCATCGAGGGGAGGATCACCGTCTGGTCGTCGTCGGTGATGATGTCGGCCGACTCGGCCATGAACGTCACGCCGCCGAAGATCACGTACTCGGCGTCGCTCGTGGCGGCCTCCTTCGAGAGCTGGTAGGAGTCGCCGACGAAGTCGGCGTGCTCGACGATCTCGCGACGCTGGTAGTTGTGGCCGAGGACGACCACGTCGTCGCCGAGTTCGTCGAGCGCCGCCTCGATGCGGCGGCTCCGCTCGTCTTCCTCGAGCTCCCGGTAGGCCGGGGGAAGCTGCTCGAGGTTGTCGTACTTGAAGAGGCTCAGGTCCGTCTCGAACTCCGCTGTTTCCATTTCTGGCACACTGGACCACCGGTTGGTACTACGAGTTATCGGACGCCACTATTGAAAAGATTTTGCCTTCAATCCCCGATTCCGGTGACTCAGAAGGTTGAAGATATGGTGTTTGATTGAAGTGTGTCGCTTGATAACGTGCCGAACTGCGAGGAGCGCGGCGCCAACGGTGAAGTGGCGCCAATAGCGAAGTGGTGCCGGCAGCGA
>JBDGUH010000006.1:0-12858 GCA_042216055.1 Haloarculaceae archaeon | reverse complement strand
GCGTCTGGCCGGCGAGCGAGCCGTTTCGATCCGGCCTCGTGAGCTGATAGAGCACCAACCTTTTTATCATTGTAGATAAAACTTGTGGCCGATTGGGGTGTATGGCAGCGACGTTCTACGCCGCCCTGGGGGTAACCAGGGAGGCAGACGAGGAGACGATCCGCCGTGCCTACCGGGAGCGGGCGAAGGCCTGCCACCCGGACGTGAGCGACGACCCGGATGCGCGCGCACAGTTCAAGCGACTCACGACCGCCCGCGACGTTCTGCTGGACGCCGACGCGCGGTCCCGGTACGACCGACTGGGCCACGAGACGTACGTCCGCCGGCACGTCGACGGTGCCTGGGGTGACGGCGTATCCGACGACGGCGGGCCCACCGTCGGCCCCGAGGACGGTGGTGTGATCGGCGACGCCGACGACGCGGTGACGGCCGCCCGCGCGTACGTCGCCCGGGCGGCGACCGACGGGGGTCGAGAGCGTGAGGGGCGTGCCGGGAGAAGCGCCGCCCGCGCGGCCGCTGCCGGGAGCGGCGCGGCCTACTACCGGCCGGGCGAGCGGGTCCGGCCGGACGCAGGCGGGGGGTCGCCGTTCGAGGCCATCGCGTCGCTCGGGCCGTGGCTGTTCCTCGACGGGCTGCTTGCGGCGAGCGGCGTCGCCACCGCCTGGCTGGCGCTCGCCTGGACGGCCGCCTCGGCGCTCGGCGTCGCCGTCGCCTGTGGCGTCCTCCTGACGACGCTCGCGGTGACAGCCCTCCACGTGACGATGTGTCTCTCGCGGGCGGGATAACAAACCGTTTGAGTGGCCCCCCCCAATCCCGGGTATGGACGTACGACGCGTCGCGGACCTCGACACGACCGAGCGCGCGGCGCTGTTCGACCGGGACGCCGGGGTCGGCGCGGTCCGCGAGGACGTGGCGGACATCGTCGAGCGCGTCCGTTCGGAGGGCGACGCGGCCCTCCGGGCGTACGCCGAGGAGTTCGACGGCGTCACGGTCGGCAGCCTCGACATCACGGACGCCGCCGAGCGAGCCCACGAGCAGGTCGATCCCGCCGTGCGCGACGCCATCAACGACGCCATCGAGAACGTCCGCGCGTTCCACGAGGCCCAGGTCCCCGAGGACTGGCGGGCCGACTTCGAGGGGCGGGAACTGGGCCGGCGATTCCGGCCGCTCGACAGCGCGGGAGTGTACGCCCCCGGCGGCACCGCGGCCTACCCCTCTAGCGCCGTCATGGGCGTCGTCCCGGCGAAGGTGGCCGGCGTCGAGCACGTCGCCGTCGCCACGCCGCCCGCCGAGGAGGTCAATCCCGTCACGCTGGCGGCCGTCCACGCTGCGGGCGCCGACGCTGTCTACCAGGCCGGTGGCGCCCAGGCCGTCGCGGCGCTCGCCTACGGCACCGAGACGGTGAGCGCCGTGGACAAGGTGGTCGGGCCGGGCAACCGCTGGGTGACTGCCGCCAAGGCCGCGGTCCGGGGCGACGTCGCGATCGACTTCCTCGCCGGGCCCTCCGAGATCCTGATCGTCGCCGACGAGACGGCCGATCCCGACCTGGTGGCCGCCGACCTGGTCGCGCAGGCCGAACACGACGAGAACGCCTCCGTCGTCGCCGTCACCGACGACGAGGCCACCGCCGAGGCGGTCGTCGACGCCGTCGAGGAGCAGGTGCCGGGTCGGGCCCGCGAGGACACCATCCGCGGGGCCATGGAGAACGACGCCTCGGGGGTGTTCCTCGCGCGGTCGCTCTCGGAGGCGGTGCTGTTCGCCGAGGAGTACGCCGCCGAGCACCTCTCGATCCAGGCGGAGAACGACGAGGCGTTGCTCGAGCGGGTTCCCTCCGCGGGGAGCGCCTTCCTGGGGCCGTACAGCCCCGTCGCCGCCGGCGACTACGCCAGCGGCACCAACCACGTCCTCCCCACCGGCGGCGGCGCCAGGGTGACCGGCGGCCTCTCGGTGGACACCTTCCTGCGCTCGACGACCGTCCAGCGCCTCGACGAGGAAGCGCTCGCTGACCTCCGGGAGACCATCACGACCCTCGCCGACGCCGAGGGCCTCGAGGCCCACGCCGAGAGCGTCCGCCGGCGCTTCGAGGACTGATCGCCGACGGGTCGGCGCTCGCCCGTCGCTTCCGGCCGAACCCACGACGGCGAGACGGAACGCTTGAGTCGGTGGCCGGTGACCTCGCGCCATGGAGTTCTTCGCGCGACTCGCCGACCGGATCCGGGCGGTCGACAGCGTCGTCTCGGTGGGACTTGACCCGGACCCCGACCGACTCCCCGACGCCGTTACCGGCGCGGACCTCCCCCGCTGGGCGTTCAACCGCCGGATCATCGACGCGACCCACGAGCACGCCGCCTGCTACAAGCCCAACGCCGCCTTCTACGAGGGGCCCGACGGCTGGCGGGCGCTCCGCGAGACGGTCGCGTACGCCCACGGGAAGGACGTCCCGGTCCTGCTCGACGCCAAGCGGGGCGACATCGGCAACACCGCTCGCCGGTACGCGGCAGTGCTCGACGCGGACGATCTGAACGTCGACGCCGTCACCGTCAATCCGTACCTGGGCCGTGACTCGCTCGAACCGTTCCTGGCGCGTGCCGAGGCCGGCGTGTTCGTCCTCTGTCGCACCTCCAACGCCGGGGGCGCGGACCTGCAGGACCTCGAACTGGCGTCGGGTGACTCCCTCTACGAGCGGGTCGCCGGCCTGGCAGACGCGTGGAACCGCAACGGCAACGTCGGGCTGGTGGTCGGCGCCACGAACCCCGACGAACTCGCCGAGATCCGCGAGTCCGTCCCCGACCTGCCCTTTCTCGTGCCCGGGGTGGGCGCGCAGGGCGGCGACGCCGAGGCCGCCGTCGAACACGGCCTCGCCAGCCCCCCGGGCGTCGACGCGCCGGTCGGCCTGGTCAACTCCTCGCGGGGCATCATCTTCGCCGGCGAGGACGCCCCCGAGGGCGAGTACTTCGCCGCCGCGGGCGAGGCGGCGAAGCGACTGAAACGCCGACTGAACCGCTATCGCGGCTGAGCCGCCGGACGTGCGATCGCACGGAAAAACGTTTCGCCCGCTTTCCGGGCCGATTACTGCCCCTCCGGCTATACGACATCGGTGGTCGAAGGTCGGCGTAGTCATGGGCGAACACCCACTGCGAACCGACAGCGAGCGGTCGATGGCACACCGCGCGTTCGGCGTCGTCACCGAGCCGGCGATCCGGCGTCGTCTCCTGTATCTCCTGCTACGCTTTCCCCTGGGAGTCCTGTATTTCGTGCTGTTCGTCTCCTGGATCGCGGTGGGCCTGGCGCTCCTGCCCCTTCTGGTCGGTGTGCCCCTCCTCGCGGGCGCCCTGGGCGCGGCGTCCTACGTCGGCGCGCTGGAGGCGCTGCTTGCCCGCCGCCTGCTCGACCGCGACGTGAGCTACGAGCCCGCGGATCCGAACAAACTGCCGCTGATCCCGTACCTGAAAGCGGCCGCGACCGACCCGCGGAACTACGCGCTGCTGGCCTACGCCCTCGTCTCGTTCGCCGTCGGACTGGCCGCTTTCGTCTTCCTGGCGACGGCCACGGCGGTCTCGGTCGCGCTGGTGCTGGCTCCCGCCCTGTTCTCGCTACCGTTCGCGAGCTATCGGTTCGGGGCGGCGCTACCCGGCCTGGGACGCGCTATCGACACCGTGCCCGAGGCCCTGCTCGCGTGCGCCCTCGGCGTGCTCGTCGCGCTCGCGTCGTCGGCCCTCGCCGCGCTGGCCGCTCGCCTTCTCGGGGACCTCGTGGTCGCGCTGCTCGGTGACAGTGCGTCCGAGGGGGAGAGCGCCGTGACGGGGGGCCGGTGACGGTGCCGGACTGGGGATCCGCGCTACAGTGCGAGGGCGTTCGAACGAGTCGACGGCCCCACCGCCACGGACGGGCACAATACTGATTAGCGCGTCTCGCGTCCCACGAGTCGTGACCCGGACCTCGGAGGGGGCGCCGACACAGCGGGCGCTCGTCGAACGCCGCGAGTGGGACTGGCTGCTGGTGTGTGACGCCGGCCGGTACGACGTGTTCGAGGCGGTAGCGGGGGACTACCTGCCGCCCGACGCGACGGTCGAACCCGTCCACAACGGCGGCGCCGGCTTCACGGCCGACTGGATGGCCGCGACGTTCCCGGGGACCTACGACGAACTGTTCGCCCACGGCGGCCAGCCGATCCACTCGATGGCGGACAGCGAGTGGGACGAGCGCGATCACTTCGCGACCGTCCCGCCCTACGACGCCTTCGCGTGGGACGAGACGTACAACACCTGCCCGCCGGCGGCGGTGAACGAGGTGGTGCGCGAGCACCTGTCCGACCACGATCGCGGCGTCGTCCGCTACCTCCAGCCCCACCCGCCGCTGCGCGAGATGCCCGAGCGGACGCGGGGCCGGGCGACGCGCGTCCGACAGGTCGCCAACGCCGTCCGTGCCGGCGATCTCTCGCTCGAAGCGGTCGCGGACGCCTACCGGTCGAACTTCGAGTGGGCGCTCTCGGAGGGGGTCGCGGATCTGTTACCGGACCTCGAGGGCACCGTCGTCGTGACCGCCGACCACGGGGAGTGTCTGGGCGACTGCGGCCAGTGGTTCCACGGCCGCGGTCACGACCCCCACGACCACCTCGTGACCGTTCCCTGGGCGGTGATCGAATGAGGGTCGCCTGGGTCGTCCAGAGGGGCAACTCGGGGGCCCGCGAACAGAGCTTCGAACTCGCCAGCCACGTCGAGGCCGTGACGCCGATCTACGGCGAACCGCTCGGGATCGATCACGCGCAGCCGTCCGTGACCGACGAACACGGCGTCCGCCACGCGACGGCGTCGCTCGACGCCGCGATCCGGGACCTCTCGCCGGACGTCGTTGTCTTTCACAACGTCAACGCTCACGTCGTCAGTGAGGCCCCCAGGATCCAGCAACACACGCCGACGGTGCTCCGGGCCGGGCTGAACTTTCTGGAGTCAGTGATGAGCGGGCAGGCCCACGCCAGTACTGTCCCGCAGTTGATGCAGTTCGTGCAGGCCCGCGACCACGTCGTCGCCCCCTCCGAACCGACCAAACGGGACGTGCAGACGCTCGGCGTCGACGGCGACCGCATCAGCGTCATCCCGACGGCGCTGTCGATGGCCGACGACCTTCTCTCCGAACCCGACCCCAACGCGCCGTCGACCGTGGGCCACCTCTCGGCGCGCATCTCGCCGCTGAAGAACCAGCACACCACCATCAAGGCCATCGGCCGGATCCGCGAGATCGACCCGACCCACCACGTCGGCGCGTTCATCACCGGTCAGCCAAACGAGTACCGGCGCGCGTTCCGGCAACAGGTGGTCCAGATGGGACTGACCGACCGCGTCGAGTTCGTCGGCTACGTCGACGACCCCGACGAGGCCTTCTGGCCCGAGGTGGGCGTCCACGTCTGCCCGTCGTTCAGCGAGCGCCACCCGCAGGTCGTCCTCGAGGCGGCGAGGGCCGGCGTGGTGTCGCTGGTCGGCGACGGCGGGTGGGCCGAGGTCTTCCCCGAGTGCTTCCCGCGCTACCCGCCCGACGACCCCCACCAGTGGGCGACGGCCATCGTCGAGTACCTCGAGAACGACGCGCTCCGGACCCGCACCGCCCGAGAACAGCAGGCCTACGTCCGGGAGCACTACGCCGTCGACGCAGTGGTCCCCCAGTACGTGGACGTACTCGAGCGGGTGATCGACCGCGTCGGTCCGTTCAAGGTCGACGGGAGCGTCCTGGCATGAAGGTCGCGCTGGCGCTGCCCGAACTGTCCACCCGACCGGGAACCCTTTCCCTGGAGGCCCGCGGCGACGTCCGGGGGTTCGAGCGGGCCGGCCACGACGTGACGCTGTACTACGACACGGACCGCCAGCGACTGGCCGCCGACGCCGACGGGTACGACCTCGTCGTGCTGACGTCGCTCGCGACGACCGTCGAGACCGGCGACGCGCACCTCCACCACCAGATCGGCGGCTACGGCCCCCAGGAGATGGATCCGCGGCTGGTCGCCAACACGTTCGCGAACGCCGACACGGTGTCGATGCTCGATCCCGCCATCGCGAACAAGGCCCCGTGGTTCCAGGCCATCGACGCCGACCCCGACGAGGTCGCCGTGATACCGAGTCCGCCGAACCCCGACCTCTTTCCCGCCCAGCCACGCGAGGCCAGCGACGGGACGGTGCTGATACCGAACCTCGGGGACGAGTACGCGCCCGACGGCCGCTGTGCGCGGATCGTCCGACACACGCCGACGATCACCTACCGCGCCCACGCCAGCGGGGTCAGTCACGCGCTCCCCTCGAACGTCCAGCGGTTCCCGCCGGTCCCGGTGTCGGCCGCGCCCGACCGCTACGCGGGCGCGGAACTGGTGTTCAACCCCGCACAGGCCGCCGCGCTTCCCGACGCCTGCTACCGGGCGTTCTGTTCCGAGCGGGCGTACGTCAGCGCGCCCGAGGCCATCGGCGGTCTCCAGTCGCTGCCCGCCGAGGTGATCGACACGGCGGCGTTCGGCGAGAGCGTCGCGTGGTGGCGCGACACCTATCGGGCGTCGTACTTCGAGGGCGACCACTACGCCGTCGCCGACGCCCAGTCCCTGCCCGACGTGCTGTCGACGCTCATGGAGGACCGACAGCAACGCTGGGAACTCGCCGAACGCGGCCGCGAGTGGATCGAATCGGTCTTCGACGGGTGGGGCTGGCGAGAGAAGGCCGAGGCGCTGGTCGCGTTGGCGGAAGCGGTGTAACGCGCGATCGTCGCCGTCACAGACTGACGAGACTAGCGAACGTACTCCCACCACTGACGTACTTGAGGTTCCCGTTCGGCGAGACGTACAGCCCGGTGTTCGAATTGCCAAGCCGGACGGCGGGCCCACCCGAAAAGCCGGTCCCAGTCGACACGACGTCCGCGGTGACTTTGGAGGTGGTGACGCTGGCGGCGTCGATTGAACCCGCGTTTCTGACGTCGTGCCCGCTCATTTCGACGTCGCCGTGCATGGACAGGCCCGTCGCGTCGATAGTACCCGCGTTCTCGATGTCGAAACCGGTGGACGACGTGTCGTTCATCTGTATGTCGCCGGCCATGGACAGCCCGCCGAGACCCGTTACCTTGTTCGTGGCGGCGTCGACGTCCCCGACCATCGTCGTCCCGGACAGGTGACCGAAGTCGCCGTCGGACGCGGAGACGGTCGCGGCGTCGATGGTGCCGACGTTGCTGACGTCGTTGCCGGCCATCGAGAGCCCCGAGAGGTCGGCGGTGGAGGCCTCGACGGTGCCGCCGTCGACGACGTCTCCGGCGTTCATGTCGATCTCCGGAGCGGCGCCGCCCATGACGACCCGATTGACCGGTTGATAGTTGCTGTCGCCGACCGTCTCGGCGTGAATGGCGGCCACGCTCTCGATGCGTCGCGCCCCGGTCCCGGACCCGCTCAGAGTGATCCTGTCGACGAAGAGGCGGCTGACCGGCGTCGTATTCGTCCCGATCTCGCCCTGCGGTTTCGCGCCGGCCGTCTCGGCACCGGCCGCGAGCAGACCGCCGAGGCCGAGCGCGGTTCCCGCCCCTTTCAGGACCGACCGGCGGCTCGAACCGCCGTCGTCGGTTCCGTGGACGCGGGGACTCGAGCCGCCGTCGTCAGTCCCGAGAGCGTCTCGGACTGCCGATCGGAACTGTTCGTCCTCCCTGAGTTGTTCGAGAAAGGCGTCCTTGTCGAACGCTGTGCGTTCGCTCTCGCTGGCGTCGGCCGATCGGTCGTCCGTGGTGTCGTCTTCGGTCATGGTCGTTCCTTCGATGGGTCGCTGCGGTCGAACTCGGCTACCGGCGTGACCGCCGTCGTCGCGTCGCCCCGTCGTTCTCGCGTTGCGGCCCCACGGCCACTGTTCGCGTCGGATACTCCTCGTTTCTTGTCCATCCGTAAATGGTTTTTTCTGTCAGCGAAGAGCAGAGCGGTCGTCGAGTGTGTTCCACTAGTTCGACACCCGCCTGCGATGACCCGGCCTGGACAGTCGAAGTCATCATATAAACCTTTGGCACAGGTGTCGAACCAGCAAGCCTGGCTCCGGTTATAGGGCCACGGGGAGCGAACCGCCGAGTGCATCGTGCCGGCCGGTCCTCGACACCCCGGCCGGCATGGTGTCGACCCGGCGTCCGGCCCGCAGCGCCACACCCCGTCGCGGGTCGGGCATGCCACTAGCCTCTCCGTGCGGTGCCACGCCGCACCTCGCGTGCGGCGTGGCGTCCCGCCCCGTCTGGTCCCCGCTGGCGCGGCCCGGCGTGACCGGCGCCTACACCCGGTAGATATCGACGTCGTCTGGCAGATCATCGGGGTCGTGCCGTTTCCCGGCCCCACCGAGTTCCCGCGCACAGACGACACAGAATCCCGTCCCCTCGTCGAAGTGACGCTCACAGACGAGTCGCCCGCACCGTTCGCAGGCGTCCTCGATCTCCCGTCGCTCGCACAGTGCACAGAGGCCGGCGGCGCTCATGCGAACGCGTAGCACGGCCAGCCGCTTCAACCCTCGGCCGGGGGTCGGACGGACTGCCGGGGGTCGGACGGACTGCCGGGGGTCGGACGGACTGCCGGGCGTCTCCCCGGCTATCACGACGGGGATTCGGCGAGCGTCTGGGCCCCGATCGCGACGACTCTTCTCATACGGATTATTGCGAGTCTCTCGTCTCGACCGAACGACAGTGTACGGTCGGACCGGGAAACAGTCCCAATAATCCGTCTCACTCTCCGTCTCACTCCTCGTACTCGTAGAACCCGCGCCCGGTCTTCTTGCCGAGGTCGCCGGCGGCGACCTTCCGCCGGAGGAGGTAGGCCGGGGCGTAGCGATCCCCGAGTTCCTCGTGCAGCGTCTCGGCGGCGTCGAGCACCACGTCCAGGCCGACGTGGTCGGCCAGTTCCAGCGGTCCCATCGGGACGTTGGTGCCGAGTTTCAGCCCGCGGTCCACGTCGGCCTTCGTCGCGACGCCCTCGTCGAAGGCCCGGACGCCCTCGTTGATCCACGGGATCAGCACCCGGTTGACGACGAACCCCGGCCGGTCGTCGGCCTCCCAGGTCTCCTTTTCGAGCGAGGCCGCGAACTCGTGGGCCAGGTCGGCCGTCCGGTCGGCAGTGTGCTCGCCGACGACAACCTCGACGCCGCGCATCACGGGGACGGGGTTCATGAAGTGGAGGCCGACCACGAGGTTCGGCCGGTGGGTCGCGGCGGCGATCTCGGTGATCGAGAGGGTGCTGGTGTTCGTCGCCAGCACGACGCCCGCCTCGCACAGGTCGTCGAGGTCGGCGAACACCTCGCGCTTGACGGCCATCTCCTCGACGACAGCCTCGATCACGAGGTCGGCGTCGGCCAGCGCCGCCCGGTCGGTCGTGCCGGTGATCCGATCGCGGGCGGCCCCCGCCTCCGCAGCGGTGAGCGTCTCGCCGTCGACCTGCCGATCGAGGCTCGACTCGATCCGCTCGAACCCGGCCGCGACGAACCGCTGCTCGATGTCCTGCATCGTCACGTCGTAGCCGTGGGTGGCCGCCACCTGCGCGATGCCGCTGCCCATCGTCCCGGCGCCGACGACGCCGACGGTGTGGATCTGATCGAGGGGACGCATGCGAGAACTGACGGGCGGGCGGGGGGTAAGTTTGCCGGCGAGCGATCCACGACCCGGCCAGCGGGTACGCCTCGAGTGCTCGGCGTCGCGCGCGGTCAGTACCCCAGGTAGATCGCGACCGCCTTCAGCGAGGCGAACAGCGTCACGGAGAGCCAGAACACCGATCCGAGGGCGGTCCCGAACAGGCCGCCCGGCAACAGGCCCAGCAGCGGGAGGCTCCCGGCCGCCGTTCCCGTTCCGTTCGAGGGGCCGGTGGCGTTGCCCGTCACGTTCCCGGTCTCGTTCAGCAGTCCCGACGTGTTCCCACTCCCGTTTTCCGCACTGGTCGCGTTCCCCGGGGTTGCCGTCGACGAAGTGGCCGGCGTGGGGGTCGCGGTGGAGGGAGGCGTCGAGGAATTGGCCGGCGCGGGCGTCGCGGTGGCCGTGGGCGGTGAGTCAGTTCCGCCCGTGACGTTCCCGTCGGACGTGTTCTCACCGGTCGCGTTTCCGCCGGACGCGTTCCCCGCCGACTCGCCGCCCGGCGTCGTTGTCCCGCCGTCGGTCGCCGTTCCGTTCGTCCGCCCGACGGTGAGGTTCCCGACGGCGTACGCCCCGACGCTGACGGGGCCCCCCACGTCGACGGTGCCGGCGAACTGGACGGTGCGACGCTCGCCGGTGGGAACCGTCACCGTCCGGCGCGCGATCCGGGTGCCGTCGACGGTCAGCGCCAGCGTCGTCGTTCCGGTGGCCGTCCCGGTGTTCGCGACGGTCGCGTCGACGACGGCGTACCCGCCCGGAGCGACGCGCTCGGTGCCCAGCGTCGCGTTGACGACGGCGAGGTGGGGGCCGGCGCCCGACTCCCCCACCACGAACGTCGAGAACCCCGGCGAAGGCGCCTCGTACACGATCCGGGTCTCGTTCGCCCGGATCCGGCGCGTCTCGAGCGGGACCCACCCGTCTGCGCCGTGATAGAGCGTGACGTTCGCGGGGTCGATACCGGCCGCGCGCAGGCGCTCGCGAGCGACGCCGAACGTGAACGTCGCGTTGTCGACGGTGGTGTTGGCCGAGACCGCGAACGATCCGATCGCGGTTCGGTTGGTCGCCGCAGTGAACGCGGCGGGCACCCGGTCGGAAGCCGACACCGAGAAGCCGACCGGCGCGGGGTCGGCGACGCCGACGGTCAGCGTCCGGAGCGTGAGGTTCGCGCGAGCGACCAGCGGGCGGTCCTCGCGGGAGAGCAGGGCCCGCCCGCGGGGCCGGTCGGGAGCCACGACGGCGGACGCCCGGTCCGGGGCCGACGCGGTGACGTTGACGCCCGCCGCCGTCGCGCCCGGCGAAACGTGGACCGTCCAGTTGCGCGTCACGGTATTGCCGCCGCTGTCGGTCACGGTCAGCGACACCGTGTGGTTGCCCGCCGCGTCGAACGCGTGGGTGACCGTCGCCCCCGTCTCGGTTCCCGAGGGGAACGTCCAGCGGTAGGCGTCGACGCCCACGTTGTCCGTGGTCGCGCTGGCGTCGAAGGCGTAGGCGCGCCCGGCGGTCGCGCCCGACGGCACGGCGGCGTGGACGGCGGGCGGTTGCTCGTCGACGGCGAACAGGCGCTGGGCGTTGTACTGAATGCGGTTCCCGTAGCGGTCGCCGATGGAGATGAGGATGGCGCCGTACTGGCCCTGTTCCGGGAAGTTCCGGGTGGCCGCGTAGGTGCCGTCGCCCGTCGCGTGGAACGCCGAGCGGTTGAGGTTGGCGATGCTCGGACCGCTGACAGCGAGTTTGACGTGGCCGAGCGGTTCGCTGGCGTCGACGACGAACCGGCGAGCGGTCGCGTTGACGCGTTTGATCCGGAAGTCCCGTAGCGTCGGCGAGACGCTGTCCATCCCGGAGACCACCACGCTGGCGTCTGTCAGGGCGTTGCCGTCGGTGTCCTCGATAGAACCGACGACTCTGACGGTGACGTTGTTCCGGTCCTGCCGGGTGGCGACGTGGACGTGGACGATCGAACGGTTGCCCGAGGCGTTCACCCGGACGCTGTCGATCAGTGCCCCCGGAACCTCGAAGTCGTCCGCGCTGATGGAGGACTCGTCGACGGTCCCGTCGTCGACGACGGTCAGGCGCATCGTCGTCGCGTTCTCCCGGGTCGCGTTCCCGATACCGGGCGGCACACCGGAGGACTGGGCGGCGGCGACCCCGACGAGTCCGCAGGCCGCGAGCGCCACCGCGACCGCGAGGAGCGCCAGGCCGACCTCGCGGTGGCGTACGCGCTCGCTCGCCCGCAGGGCGCTCCCGGTCACTGTCAGAGCCTTCCCAGTCACCGATTATCAATATCGCGCCCCGATTTCAGCCGCTGATAACAGCGCCAGGGCGGGATCCCGGTCCCGTCAGCCACGGGTCGGGGACAAGAGTTGTGCCCCGGGCCGTCGTGGAACTGACCATGAAGGTACGGATCGCCGCGGGGGCCACCCGCGAGGAGGCCGCCGCGGTCGCCGCGGCCATCGCCGACCACGTCGGCGAGGACGTGACTGTCTACGTCGGGGAGGACGAGGAACCCGAACTCGTCCACCGGGTCGACGAGGGGGACGGCGAGCGTGCGACGAGCACGGCGTCAACTGGCGACGCCGGCGAGGGCGCGCGGCCATCGAGCGGAGCGCCCACCGACCGCGAGCGCCGTCTGCGGGAGCAGATTGCGGACATCGAGCGTGGCGGCCCCGAGAAGTACCGCGAGCGCCTCGACGAGCAGGGAAAGCTGTTCGTCCGCGACCGCCTCGACCTGTGGTTCGACGGCCTCGACTTCGAGGACGGCCGCTTCGCCGCCTTCGACGAGTGGCACCCCGACTCGCCGGACGTCGACGAGGCCGATCCCGACGAGCGCCTGCCCGCGGACGGCCTGCTGACCGGGGCCGCCGAGTTCGAGGGGCGGCGCGTCCACGTGATGGCAAACGACTACACGGTCAAGGCCGGGTCGATGGCCGAGCGCGGCGTCGAGAAGTTCCTCCGCCTCCAGCAGCGCGCGCTCGAGACCGGGCGGCCGATCCTGTATCTCATGGACTCCTCCGGCGGCCGGATCGACCGCCAGCGGGGCTTTTTCGCCGGGCGCGAGGGCATCGGGAAGTACTACTACAACCACTCGATGCTGTCGGGCCGGGTCCCGCAGGTGTGTGTCCTGTATGGCCCCTGCATCGCCGGCGCGGCGTACACGCCCGTGTTCGCGGACTTCACGGTGATGGTCGAGGGCGTCAGCGCCATGGCGATCGCCAGCCCGCGGATGGTCGAGATGGTCACCGGCGAGGAGATCGACCT
>JBDGUH010000021.1:0-12879 GCA_042216055.1 Haloarculaceae archaeon | reverse complement strand
AAGAACAACTACTCCTGTATCCTGCCGGGCGAGACGGACACGCCCGTCTCGCAGGCGCCCTGCGCCCGCGAGCGGGGGTTCGACTGCCAGGTGAAACACCGGTGCCCGTACTTCTCGGACCGGGCCATCGCCTCGAACCGCCGCATCGCCGCGATGACGCTGGCCTACTTCATGCAGACGGCGGGCTCGGACGTGTTCGGCCCGCGGGACGTGGTGGTCGTCGACGAGGCCCACGGCCTGGGCGACTGGGCCGAGATGTACGCCACGGTGGAACTGGGGCCGGACACGGTGCCGCTGTGGGAGAGCCAGGAACCCCCGGCGATCGAGGATCTGGCGGACGCCGCCGACTACGCCGAGGGGGTCGCCCACGCCTGCGAGCGCCGCGTGAAGGAACTGCGGGGCAACGCCGAACTCGCGCCCGAGGAGGTGGCCGAGCGGGACCACTGCCGGGAACTGATGCGGGACCTCTCGTGGTTCGTCGAGGAGTATCGCGACCCCGACGCGGGGACGACGTGGGTGGTCGACCAGCCCGACGGCGCGGGGACGCGGGTGACGATCAAGCCGCTCAACCCCGAGCGCTACCTCGACCACACCATCTGGGACCGCGGCGAGCGGTTCGCCCTGCTGTCGGCGACCATCCTCTCGAAGGACGCCTTCTGTGCCAGCGTGGGACTGTCGCCCGACCGGGTGGCGCTGGTGGAGGTCGATCACACCTTCCCCGTCGAGCACCGGCCGCTGTACGACGTCGCGCAGGGGAAGATGACCTACGAGCACCGCGAGGAGACGCTGCCCGAGATCGCTCGACAGGTGGTCCGTATCATGCAGGCCCACCCCGACGAGAAGGGGCTGATCCACTGCCACAGCTACGCCATCGAGGAGCGACTCGAGGGGCTCCTGCGGGAGTTCGGCGTCGGCGAGCGTCTCCGGAGCCACGAGAAGGAGGACCGCGACGGGCAGCTTGCCGCCTGGAAGCGCAGCGACGCCCCCGACGTGTTCCTCTCGGTGAAGATGGAGGAGGCGCTCGACCTCGAGGGTGACCTCTGTCGCTGGCAGGTCATCTGCAAGGCGCCCTACCCCAACACCCGCGATTCGAGGGTCGCCCGGCGCCTCGAGGACGGCCAGTGGGGCTGGTACTACCGCGCCGCGCTCCGCACCGTCGTCCAGGCCTGCGGGCGGGTGGTTCGCGCGCCCGACGACTACGGCGCGACCTACCTCGCCGACAGCTCGCTGCTCGACCTGTTCGAGCGCGCCCGCAGCGACACGCCCGACTGGTTCGCGGCGCAGGTCGACCGGCTGTCCGAACCGGACCTCCCCGCGTTCGCCCCGCGCGAGGCGCTCGGAGGGGCTGCGGTCGAGGGCGAGTCGGGTACCGCATCGAGGGGGACGTCCGATCGTTCGCGCTCGCGGTCCCGCAGCGGTTCGTCACGGCGGAGCCCCATGGCCGACGTCTGGGACACGGAGTGATCGTGTACGACGCCTCGTGTGGGCCGCGTGCCGCCACGGCGGGGACGACTCGCAAGAATCAGAAAACCAGCGACGCGCCGTAGGCGATCGAAGAGCCGAGCATCAGGAGCACGAAGAAGATGGCGATGAGCTGTTTTCTGTCCATAGTGGATCGTGCGGACCGAACGACGTAGGCGTTACGCCGCCTCGCTCATCGTTCGCCGACGAGTTGCGCTTCGGCCTTCCGTCGGTGCTGGGCGTGTTCACGGCGCTCGTCATCTCGCCACAGGAGACTCGGCGTCAGCCCACCCGCGCGTCCACGACGACGTGGACGACGCCCTCGCTGTACCCCTTGACCTCGCGGGTGTCGAGCACCTCGACAGACCGGCCGGCGGCGTCGGCGGCCGCCCGCAGGCGATCGATCGGGCGCTCGGGGGCCAGCGGACCGGGCGTGGCCTCGTGGACGTGGAGGACACCCCCCGGCGCCAGCGCCGCGAGGGCGGGATCGAGGTAGGCGAATCCGCCGTCGTCGTCCGGTTCAGTGGCGTCGTAGTAGCCGAGCACCGCGCGGTCGAACCGGCCGTCCTCGGCGACGAGGGGGGCGACCTCCCGGCAGTCCGCGCGGTAGGGGCGCACCCGGTCGGTCACGCCGTTGCGGCGGGCGTTCTCGACGAGATAGCGAAAGGCCGTGGGATTGCGCTCGACGGCGGTCACGGTCGCGCCGGCGCGGGCCATCGGGAGCGTGAAGTAGCCGATGCCGGCGAACATGTCCAAGACCCGCTCGCCTGCTTCGATGACTTGTCCCATCCGCGCACGCTCGGCCTTGTTGCCCGGCGAGAACATCACCTCGGCGAGGTCCAGGCCGTAGGCGGTGCCGTGCTCGTGGTGGACCGTCTCGGTGTCGCCCTCGCCGGCCAGCACCGTCACGTCCGGTTCGCGGTGGGGGCCCTCGATGCCCCCGCGTGCGAGGACGGTGTCGGCCTCGCCGTGGAGGGCCAGCAGCGCCGCGCCCAGTTCCTCGGGCCGGGGAGCGTCGCCCACCGCCACGAGGACGACGCTGCCGACGACGGCCCACGACGAGGGGGCGCGCTCGATCTCGTCGTCGGTCCACCCGCGCTCGCGGAGGTGATCGGCCAGGGTCCGCAGGCGCGGTTCGCCCACCTGCCGGACCACTTCGCGGTACTCGACGCCCTCGGGGACTTCTGTCACGGGCACCGCCACCGCGGCGTCGCCGTACTCGCGGACCCGGCGGTCGGCGTCGTAGACGCCCGCCGCCCGGACGGCGTCGATGGCTCGCTGGGCGCGGGGCTTCTCGACGACGACGGCCAACCCCGCCGTTCCGTCGGACTCATCCGTCATCGTGGTCTCCCTGTCCTCACCCGCAATCGCGGCTCCCTCGTCCGCGTCCGGCATCGTGGCCGCCTCGTCTTCATCCGGCACGGCCGTCTCCACCCCCGCCCCCATCCCCATCCCCATCCCCATTCCCATCCCCGTTCCCATCTCCGTCCTCGCCTTCCTCGAGGTCGTCGCCCCCGTCCTCGGCGGGGAGAACGTGGAGGCCGGCGCGGCTCTTGAGCACGGGCACCTCGTCGGCGTCGGTCGGGAGGTAGTCCGGTCGCGGCACGGTTTTGGCCGCGTAGGTCTCCGGGTCGAGCACCTGCACGGCGTGGTCGTCCTCGATCGCCACGAGCGTCGTGGGCTCGGCGTCAGCGCGGGCGCCCAGGCGGCGGGCGTCCGGGGCGGTACCGTCCTCGAAGCTGGCCTCGTAGGCCGCGCCGGTCGCCAGGCGAGTCCCCTTGAGGTTGCCCTGCACCGAGCGCACCAGCACCGGCCCGTCGCCGTCGCCGGGGTCGATCACCTCGCCGGGCCGGTAACGCGGGAGGCGGACGGCGTAGGTGACCCGGTAGACGCCGTTGCCGTCCTCGTCCTCGGTGACCAGCGTCTCGGAGTCGCTGTAGCTCCCGCCGAGGTCGTCGACGATGCGCCGGGCGACCTTCATGCCGATCTTGTTGGTCGAGAGCTTGAGGTTCAGTCCGCCCTCGACCTCGCCGGCCTCGGTGACGTAGGCCTCGCGGTCGCCGGTCGCCTCCATCTCGGCGACCACCTCGCGGGCGATGGCCTCGGCGCGGGCGCGTTCCTCGTCGGTGGGGTCGCGCTCGTCGGCCCGGACCTGGACGACGGCGGCGTAGGACCCGCCGGCGATCTTCCCGCAGCGCGTGCAGGTCTGCCGGCCGATCTTGACCGGGACCACGGCGCGCTCGGTGACGGCCGTCCCGCGGACGACCCCCGAGAAGTCGGCGTGGACGCGGACGGTCGTCGCGTCGACCTGCTCGGGGGCGACCTGCCAGGAGATCGAGTCGGCGTCGACGTGGACGCCAAGCGCCTCGCGCACCGCGTCGACGGCCACGTCGGTGTAGTCGGTCGCGCCCACGTCCACCCAGCGGTTGCCCCGGTGGACCGCGCCACACTGCGAGCAGACCAGTACCTCGACCCGGTCGGGGGCGTCCACGAGGTCGAACTCCTCGAAGTAGCAGGCGTCACACAGCACGCGGTCCGGGTCCCGTCCCTCGCCCGGCCGGTCCCCGGCGACCTCGGGGAGCGTGTCGCCACACCGCGGGCAGAACGCCTCGGAGCGCGTCATTGGTGGGAGGCAGGGGACTCGGGCGTTTAAGCGACCGGTTTCCAACCTCGGCCGCCGATCGGACGCGACCCGTCCATCACTCGCGAGGTCCTCGCGGGACAGGAGCGCCCGCGACGGGGTCGCGTCAGCTCCGTCGTCGGCCGCTACGGTCGGCATCGCACCGAGGAGTCCCGCGCTCGTCGCCGCCATCACGGTCCTGCGCGAGACGGTCGGCTGGCGACTGGCGCCCGGGCAGCCGGCGTCTTGCTGTCGTGTCATGGGTGTGAGCGCGACCGCCTGCTCGGCCCGTCGCGGCGTCCCGCTGGTCCCCGCGTCGCGCAGTCCGACGACCGGGTTGGCCCAAGCACTCGGAGCGTGCTATCAAACCTGTTGGCGAACGCGAGTGTCGGGGCCACGGTCCGCGTGCCATCGGCTCCCATTCTCAGGTGTAAGAATTGCCGGGAAACGCCTTTGAGGGACGACGAGCAACGGGGGACGATGCGCGACTGGCCGGGGCCGGACGCGGCGCTCGATCCCGGCGCGTTCCGGCGACTCTACCGCGGCGCGCTCGCGCTGGACGGCGAGCGGCGTCTCGGGGCCGCGACCGCCGTGTTGCTGACCGGACGCCTCGGCCTCCACCCCACCGAGGTCACACACCTCCACGAGGGGTGGCTCGACTGGGAGCGAGGGGTCATCGTGGTCCCCGCGAAGGACCCGTGTGCCTGTACCGACTGCTGGGACCGGGCGCGGGCGATGCGCGACTACGACGAGCCGGTGCTCGACGTGCTGTACGAGCGCTGCTGGACGCCGACGGCCCGTGCCGAGCGCTCGGTGGCGTTCGGCTGGTCCCCCCGGATCGCGGCGGCGCTCGAGGCGCTGTTCGACCGGCAGGCCGTGCTCGACGTGCCGGTCGAGCGAATCGAGGACCTGCTCGCGGCGGCGGCCGCGAACGCGCCGAACCTGGCCGCCGACGACGCCACCGGACCGGCGATGGGAGCGACCGCGGCGGCGTTTCTCGGCGACCTGGGGCTCGACCCGGCGACGGTCGCTGGACTGCTCGGCGTCGAGCGCGAGCGGGTCGCCCCGTTCTGTGAGGTGGGGGGCGCGGTCCGGGCGCTGTACCGGCACGCTGGCGCGGCGGAGCGGTCCCCGACGCTCGCGGCACCGACCGAGCGGTTCCCCCTCGCCTGCGGGACCCAGCCGGTCGGGGGCGAACCGTTCGACCCAGCGGACGGCGACCTCTCGGCCCGGCGCGAGCGGGCCGACGGTCCGGACCCCGAGACGAACCCCCGGACGGTCGACGTCGCCGACGCTGTCGACTACGACTCCGACGATCACGCGAGCGCCGGCGTCCCCGAGCGGGTCGAGACGAACGCGGGAGCCGCGGGCGGGGACGCGAACGCGGATCCGTCCGGGGCCGCCGCGAGCACGGTACCGGACGGTGCGTCCGCCGCGAACGGGAGCGGGCAGTCACCCGACGGGGCGACGGGGGAGAGAGCGGCGACCGACGGGGCGACCGGGCCGCCGGCCGCGGACGAGGGCGCCGGAGCCGAGGAGATCGCTGGCGACGCGGGCGGCGCGCCGACGGTCGGCGGGACGCCGCGGGAGGCGGTGACCACGCCGATCATCGCGGACGTGACGGCGCCGATGGCCGCCGACGGCGTGACCGACGGCCCCTTCGAGGGGCGCCTCGTGCTGGGCCAGGAGGAACTGCTGGTGGCGGCGGCGACCGACCGCGGGGCGGACCTCGACGACGCGGCCCACCGGCTGATCCCGCTGGACACTGTCGCGGACCTGGCGCTCGACTACGTCCCCAAGGGGATGGCCGACACCTTCGAGACCACCATCGCGATCGCGTACCGCCCCGACGGGGGCGAGCGCCGGGTCGTGATCGCCGAACTCTCGCCGTCGCGGCGGCGGGACCTCGCGTCTGCGCTGTACCGCATCCTCCTGAACGTGACGCCGGTCACGGTCCGGCACCCGGCCCGGGTCGCCGGTCGAGTGATGGACACCGACGCCGAGCCGATGGTCATGTACGTCCGACCACGGCGCGTCGAGTTCACCGACCGCGCCGGCGAGTCCGTCGAGTGTGCGGTGTCGCTCGACGACATCATTCACGTCGAGCGGGGCCGGCGCTCGGTCGACGACGACCTCGAGCCGGTGGTCGAGATCCGGCACGTCTCCGGGAACCGGCCGACCACCACCACCGTCGGCACCGAACAGGAACGCATCCTCGAACTGTTCGGCCGGTACGTCCGCCGGGAGTACCGCCAGTCCCTCCGAGAGGTGCGCGCGGTCAGCCTCAGCGACCCGGAGAAGATGCTCCTCGTCGCGCTGTACTCCGTCGAGGACGACCGGGGTCTCGGTGACGTGATCAACCTCGATCCGGAGACGCTGTCGGCGACGCTCGACTCGCTGTCGACCGACGGCCTCGTCCGCGATCACGACGACGGCGTCGTCCTCACCGGGAAGGGGCAACTCGCAGTGAGCGACCGCCTCGACAGCGTCAACGAGTGATCACGGCGGGCCGCCTGGCGGGCCGGCGGACCCGGTGGAACGGCCGACCTATATACTCGCCGCACGTACTCCCGGGTATGCAATGGCGGACGGACTGGGGCCTGCGCGGCCGCATGGTCCTCACGATGCTCCTGCTCGGCGCGCTCTACCTGGTCTTCCTGGGAGCGATGACGCTGTACTTCAAGAGCCTGCTTGCCGTCGCCCTGCTGTTCGGGCTGTTCTCGCTCGCGCAGTTTCTCTTCAGCGACCGGGTCGCGCTGTGGAGCATGGGCGCCCACGAGGTCGGCCCCGACGAGTACCCCGCCCTCCACCGGACGGTCGAGCGACTGGCCCAGCAGGCCGACCTGCCCAAGCCGACCGTCGCGGTCGCGGAGACGACGACGCCCAACGCGTTCGCGACCGGGCGCTCACAGTCGAGTGCCACCGTCTGCGTGACGACCGGCCTGCTCGAGACGCTGGACGACGAGCAACTGGCGGGCGTGCTCGCCCACGAACTCGCCCACGTCAAGAACCGCGACGTGATGGTGATGACCATCGCGTCCTTCCTCTCGACGCTGGCGTTCGTCGTCGTCCGGTGGGGGTGGCTGTTCGGCGGCGGGCGCAACCGCCGCGGCGGGGGCTCGATCGTCGTCGGTATCCTCGTCTCGCTGGTCGTGTGGGTGCTCTCCTTCCTCCTGATCCGGGCGCTGTCGCGCTACCGCGAATACGCCGCCGACCGCGGCGGCGCGCTCATCACGGGCAACCCCGCGGCGCTGGCCTCGGCGCTCGTGACCATCGACGACCGGATGGACCGCGTGCCCACCGAAGACCTCCGGGACCAGGCGGACATGAACGCCTTCTTCATCGTGCCCATCGACGTGGGCGTGATCGGGCGCCTGTTTCGCACCCACCCCGCGACCGAGAAGCGCGTCGAGCGCCTGCAGGCACTGGAGCGGGAACTGGAGGGGCAGTGATGGGGCTGCTGGACGGCCTCCGGAGCGTGCTCGGCACGCGGGCCGAGGCCGACGCCGCGCGCGACGCCGACCCCGAGGACCTGTTCGGGCTGTCGACGGCCTACGTCACCATGGAGGCCGACCTGGGATACGTCCCCACCGGCGACGCCGCGCTGTGTTTCGCCGGCGTCGACAGCACGGACTTCCGGGACGCCGTCGACGAGGTGGAGGCGATCCTCGCGGCCGGCAGCGAGGAGACGGGGACGACCTTCCGGACGCCGACCGACGACCACGGCTACCGCTGGGTCGTCTTCAGCGACCCGGACTTCGAGGATCTGGTCACGTCGGTCCACTTCGCCGCCGACACGCTGGTCGAGGCCCGCTACGGGTCCCGCCTGCTCGCGGCCGTGTTCGCCTTCGTCCCCGAGCGCGGCGACGGCCGCCCGGTCTACTGGCTCTACTCCTTCCGCCGGGGGTCGTTTTACCCCTTCGCACCAGCGGACGCTGGCGCCCGCGAGCGCGACGCGACGACGGAGTTCAAACTCGCCTCGAACCTGGAGGGGGAACTCGCGATCGAGGACGACCGCGAGTTCTGGTACCCCCTCTGGCCGGACGACCCCGGCGCCCACCCCTGGGAGTAGCCGCCGCCAGTCTCGGCTCACCCCCGACGGATAAACCCCCGGACGACCGTCGCCGTCACGCCTCGTTCGCCCGCCGTTTTCACTTCCGCTCTGGTGTTAACGAGGCTTTATGTACCACCGGGCAAAAGCGACGGGTATGTCCGCAAGCGAGGACCTCGAAGACCTGCCGGGCGTGGGCCCGGCGACGGCAGAGAAGCTCCGCGAGAACGGCTTTGACTCCTACCAGGGGATCGCCGTCGCCTCGCCGGGAGAGCTCTCGAACACGGCCGACGTCGGCGAGTCGTCGGCCGCCGACATCATCCAGGCCGCCCGGAAGGCCGCCGACATCGGGGGCTTCGAGACGGGCGCGACGGTCCTGGAGCGACGCGAGCAGATCGGCAAGCTCTCCTGGGGCGTCGAGGAGGTCGACGAGCTGCTCGGCGGCGGCGTCGAGACCCAGTCGATCACCGAGGTGTACGGCGAGTTCGGCGCCGGCAAGTCCCAGGTGACCCACCAGCTCGCGGTCACCGTCCAGCTCCCCCGCGAGCACGGCGGGCTGGAGGGCGGGGCGATCTTCATCGACTCCGAGGACACGTTCCGCCCCGAGCGCGTCGACCAGATGGTCCGGGGGCTGCCCGACGACGCCATCGAGGGCGCGATGGTCAACCACGGCGTCGCCGAGGAGGACGAGGCCGACGCCGGCGACGACGATTTGCTTGAGGCGCTGACCGAGGCGTTCCTCGATCACATCCACGTCGCCAAGGCGTTCAACTCGAACCACCAGATCCTCCTGGCCGAGAAGGCCCAGGAGATCGCGAGCGAGTCCCAGGACGAGGAGTTCCCGGTTCGCCTGCTGTGTGTGGACTCGCTGACCGCCCACTTCCGCGCCGAGTACGTCGGTCGGGGCGAACTCGCCGACCGCCAGCAGAAGCTCAACAAGCACCTCCATGACCTGATGCGGGTCGGCGACCTGAACAACACCGCCGTCGTCGTCACCAATCAGGTCGCCTCCAACCCCGATTCGTTCTTCGGCGACCCCACCCAGCCCATCGGGGGCAACATCCTCGGGCACACCTCCACCTTCCGGGTGTACCTCCGCAAGTCAAAGAACAACAAGCGCATCGTCCGCCTCGTCGACGCCCCGAATCTCCCCGACGGCGAGGCCGTCATGCGCGTCGAGGAAGCAGGCCTGAAAGACGAGTAGCGCCGGCCGAGCCGCCCGCGCCGCCCGCCGCCCTCTCCACGTTCCGTCCCCACACCCATTGGCAAGCGGCCGCGCCGGCGGTGTGGCGTGTGCCCACGCGACCCCCTCGTTTCACCTCGAACCGCCCGCCGTCCAGCGTCTTTCGTGCGTCTGACGCACCGTACTGAAAGTGGAATTCGAATCCGATAATCGAGTGACTGCGGGGGGATTCTAGTCGAAACGGTGGGGTTCGGGGCCGCCGGGCCGCCGTCAGGCGGTTCGCGAGCGATACAGGGGAGCGTTTCTCGGCGAGCGCTCTCCCAGATCAGTCACCGGCGGACTTCACGTCGCTCGGCAGGTCTTCCCCGCCGACAGAGGAGCGCAGGCTGTCCATCCCGTCGTCGCGGTCGACGCCGAAGTTCCGCTCGTAGAGGTCCTGTACGCGCTCGTACTCGTCGTCGCTGAGCGCGGGCGTGTCGGGCGCGGCGGCCCACTCGGCGATGTCCGCGCCGGTGCGGAACGTGGGCGTGACCGCGGCCACCTCGTCGTGGGCGAGCAGCCACTGGATGGCGGCCTGGGCCATCGTCCGGGTCCCGTCGCCGTGTTCGGGGCGCTCCAGGAAGCGCAGCGACTCGACTTTCTCCCAGCCCGTCTCGTACCACTCGTCGGGGCGGTGGGCGCGGTGGTCGCCCTCGCCCAGTTCCGTCTCGGGGGTGACCTGTTCGTTGAGCAGGCCCGAGGAGTGGGGCACGCGGGCGATCAGGCTCGTGTCGGCGTCGCGCTCGCGGACGGCGTCGATGACGTGCTGGCCGGGCGTCTGCTCGAAGGCGTTGAACACGACCTGGACGGCGTCGAACTCCGCCTCGACGGCGGCCTCGCCCTCGGCGAGCCACCCGATGGAGGGGCCCAGCGCCCAGCCGACGGCCTCGACGCGGCCCTCCTCGCGGAGTTCGTCGAGCGTCTCCAGCACGTCCGCGTCCACCTCGTCCACGTCGGCGTTGTGCAACATCAGGAGGTCGACGTACTCCATGTCCAGGCGGTCCAGCGAGCGGGACAGGGCCTCGCGGATCCACTCGCCGTCGATGCGCTTTGGCAGTTCGCCGTGGCCGGCCTGGGGATTGTTGTAGAAGTCGTAGCCCACCTTCGTCGAGACGGTCACCTCCTCGCGGCGCCCGGCGAGCGCGTCGCCGACGATGCGCTCGGAGTCGCCGTGGCCGTACACGTCGCCCGTGTCGAAGAAGGTCACGCCCGCGTCGAGGGCGTCCTCGATCATCCCGACGGCCTGGTCGTGCGAGCGGTCGCCCCACCAGTCCGTGCCGACGACCCACGCGCCGAAGCCGACCGTCGACACGTCGACGCCCGAGGAGCCGAGTTCTCGGTGTTCCATGAACCGCGGTTGGGCGCGCGTGCACTTAGGCGGTCCGGGTTCCGTGTTCGGTCCGTCTGGGTTCTGCATTCCTCCGTGGCCGGGTTTCGTGTTCGGGCCGCGAGCGTCACTCCTCGCGGGAACTCTCCCCCTCGGAGCGGCTACCGGTCCGGAGCGCGGGCCGGGTCACCGACGCGGCCACGCCCGGGCCGTACGCGCGTCGGATCCACCAGACGGCGCCCGCGCCGGCGAGGACGAATCCGAGCAGGCCCAGCAGGCCGCCCTCCGGGCCGAACGCGCCGCCGGTCACCAGCACGGGACCGGTGAAGCTGACCGAGACGAGGCTCGCCGGCGTCGGGAAGCCGCTGACGGGCGCGCCGAAGACGGCGCCCAGCCCGACGTTCCAGCCCAGGTGAAAGCCGATCGCGAGCCCCAGGCGGCCGGTCAGGGCGTACGTGACCGCGAGGACGACGCCCGCGCCGGTGATGGCGACGACGCCGACGGCGGTCGCGTCGGGGTTGGCGACGTGGAGCGCGCCGAAGGCGGCCGCGGTGACGGCGGCGGCGGCCGCGACCGCGCCCCGGCGGCCGAACCAGCCCACGAACCCCTCGGCGAGGTTCGTCATGAGGTACCCCCGGACCAGCACCTCCTCGAAGACGGCGACGCCGAGGAAGGTCGCCGCGACCAGGACGGCGCCGAGCAGCGCCGGCGTGCCCGCGGCGATCGGGGCCAGCGACGCGACGTCCCGCGTCGCGAGGACGCCCTCGAGCGCGGCCAGGCCGGCGGCGAGTGCCAGTCCCACGACCACGGCCGTCGCGGCCAGTCCCAGCGCGAGGCCGACGGCCGCGTCGCGCCACCAGGCGCGGTCGAACTGCAGGCCCAGGTCGCGCCACTCGCGGCGGTCGACGACCCAGCTCGTGCCGACCAGGATCACCACGAACAGCCCCACCAGCACGAGCACGCGCACGGTGCCATACGTCGAGGCGAGCGCGGGCTGGGCGATGGTGTCCGGGGCGGGCAGCGGCGAGGTCACGACGGCGACGACGATCGACAGGAAGAGGAACAACAGCGCGCCCATGACGAACCGCCAGGGGACACGAAGTCGGTCCTCCGCGTCGTTCCAGACGTACGACCAGGGGGATGTCACGTTCCGACGCTCCACGCCGATCAGGATAAAGCCCCTGCCACGCCGGTCGCCGTGAGCGACGCGAGCCGCCCGTCACGTCGGCGCAGAAACACGAGACGGGGCGGTTACGAACACGTAACGGGAACCCCTATGGCCGCGGGCGGCCATGGACGTGGTATGACGAAGCGCCACGTCTCGTTGCCCCCGCTGGCGGAGGAGGGGCTCCGCGAGTTCATCACGGAGGTCGACGAGCGCCTGGCCGGCGACGAGGACACCTGCGACGTCGTCGAGGACGTGCTGGTCGACCTCCACGGGGACCGGGAGGCCTACGAGCGCTGGCAGTCCGGCGGCGACGTCTCGCCCGCGGAGCGGGTCCGCCTGCAGGGCTATGACCCGTGCAACGCGACCCTCGAGAGCGAGTACTACGCCGAGGTCGAGGCCATGGAGGAGAAATACGAGCGCTCGAAGTACCTCCAGTGGCTCTGGCGGCAGTTCGACGCGACGCCGATGGCCGACAACGTCGCCTTCGCGCTGCGCTTCCGGCAGATGCTCGCCAAGCACCTCTTCGCGGAGTGTGGCGACGACTGTCGCTTCTTCAAGGGCGTCACGATGACCTACGGCCACAACATCGAGGTCGGGGAAAACGTCGTGATCCACGACGACGTCCACCTCGACGACCGGGGGCAACTGACCATCGGCGACCGGGTGTCCATCTCGGACGACGCCCACGTCTACAGCCACGACCACGACGTGGTCGACCAGACCGACGTGACCAACTACCACACCGTCATCGAGGACGACGTGCGTCTCACCTACGACTCGATGGTCCGGGCCGGCGTGCGAATCGGCGAGAACGCCGTCCTCGCGGCGAAGTCGATCGCCCAGCGGGACGTGCCGGCCCACCACATCGCCGCCGGGTCGCCCGCGAAGTCCATCGCCATCAAGGAGGGCTGGGAGTCGGTCGCCGACCCCCTCGAGGACGCGAACGTCGACCGGCGCGAGGAGCGGGTCCTCGCGTACGACGTGCCCGCCGACCTCGCCGTCTTCGACGAGTTCCAGCGCGATCTCTCCC
>JBDGUH010000067.1:0-13223 GCA_042216055.1 Haloarculaceae archaeon | reverse complement strand
CCTGTAGCGGCCGGGAGTGGCCTGTAGCGGCCGGGAGTGGCCTGTAGCGGCCGGGGAGTAGCCTGGGCACCCGTTGCACACCGACGGGTGACGCCTCGATCAGTGCTCGATCCCGACCTGCACGTCGGCCCCCGTCGCGCGACACTCTTCGAGAGCGTGTTTCGCGGTCATCCCGGCGTCGGCGGCGACCCGGCCGCGACCGACGCCGACCTTCAGGTCCACGCCGACCGCGTCGTGGACGTGGGAGACGGCGTCCCGGTAGTCGTCGGCGTCGAGCGCCGGACAGGTCGCGATGACGTTGTCACCGCCGACGAAAAACGACAGCGAGTCGTGGCGCTCGCGCATGTGCCGCATCAGTTCCGCGTAGCCCTGTTCGATCTGGATGAACGTGTCGAACTCGTTGAGCCGGTCGGTGTACTTCCCGGTGGCGTCGTTCACGTCGAAGTGGGCGATCTGGACGTCCTCGTCGGTCCGGAACTGCTCGTCGATGGCACGCCCGCGGAGTATCTCCCGCCGGTGCTCGTCCTGGGCGCTCCCGGCGTCCTGGAGCTGTTGGGTCGCGTCGTCGAGCGCGGCGACGGGCGTCCGACCGGTCGCCACGCTGAGGCTCATCGTCACCGGGTAGCGGTTGCCGACCGACTCCTGGATCATCGCGTGGTCGTCCATGTCCAGCCCGTTGCTGACGGCGATCATGTTGTCGAACCGCGTGAAGAAGACGTAGCCCTCGCGGTTGCCGAACAGCTGTGAGAGGTCGGCGTACAGTCGCGACTGCAGGGTCTGGAGATCGACCTCGCGACGCGGCTCCGGCGTGACCGTCCAGGGCCCGTAGTTGTCGATCTGGATGTGTGTGACCTGCGTGTTCGTCACGGATGTGCCGGCGTTCGGAGTCGACGGGCATCTACCTGTCGAACGACGCCGCCTGCCGCCCGTCCTCCTGATCGGTGCCGAGAGCCGTCGAGGGCCACGAGACCGCGGACAGCCGCGACTAGCGGATCCGTGGCCCGCCGATCACGCCGCGTCGAGGCGCTCGCCGACCGGCCCGTCCTCGACGAGCGCCACCGTCCCTACGAGCGAGTCGTACTCGACGACCCCGGTCGCCGTGAGTTTCGGGAGATGGCGCTGGAAGAACTCCTCGCGGACGTCGACGACGCGCTCGCGGGCCAGCGCGGACGCGGACTCGCCGGTCTCGCGGGACAGTACCGCCGCCGCGAGGTCGCCGATCACGACGGGCTCTGACGCGTCGCGCAGGACCGCGAGCGCCGCCCGCCGGCGCTCGTCCGCGAGCAGGTCCTCGACGACCTCCGGGGGCAGGTCGCCACCGTTGGAGTGCGCGCTGTCGGATCCCATGGGCGGAACTACGACGGCTCGTCACAAAAACATGTGCCACGTCCACACACCACGCGGGATCGGCCGACGCGTTCGATCAGGCGTGCTGGAGGTCGTACGGCCAGTAGCCGGCCTCCCGCATCGCCCGCCCGACGGCCTGGTGGAACGCGGGGAAGTCCTCGAACTCAGCCTCGTCGACGTGCTCGAAGATGTCGGCGACGCTGACCACCCGCTGGTAGTCGATCCGGATTGGGTGGTCCCCGTAGGCCTCGACGTACTCCTCGGCCGAGAGCGGGAAGTCCTCGTCCTCGTTTATTTTCTTGGCGAGGACGGCGTGCCCGTACTTGCGCCGCCCCTCGCTGCCCTCCTCGCCGTCGGGGTCGTGCGGCCAGTCCATACCGGAGCCTCGGAGAGGCGCGGCAAAAGGATTTCTCCTCGCCCGCGTCACATCGTGGCGTACGCGATCAGCGAGAGCGTCAGGTTGTACAGGCCGTGGGTGAGAATCGACACGGTGAGGTTCCCGGTCGCCTCGTACAGCGTCCCGAGGACCGCCCCGGTGCCGGCGATCAGGAGAGCGCCGGCGACGACGGCGCCGGGGTCGCCGGTGTAGTTGGCGAGGTGGACCGAGCCAAAGAGGAGGCTCGACCCGACGACGCCGCCGACCGGCCCGTAGGCCTCCACGAGCGTTCCCTGGACCACGCCCCGAAAGAGGAACTCCTCGATCGGCGCGACCAGGACGATCGAGAGGACGCCGATGGAGAGCAGGAGGTTCGGCTCGACGGCCGCCACGTCGCCGATCACCGATCCCGGCGTGAGGCCGAGCAGGTCGATCAGGGACGAGAGCGCCACGACGATCACGAGCGCGGTGACGGTCCCCCCGACGGCGAGGCCCACCTCCCGGGGCGTGGGTCGTTCGATTGGGACGACGACGCCGCGGTATCGGGCGTATCCGACGCCGACCGCGAGGAAGGCAAGTTGGCCGACCACGGTCAGCGCGAGAAAGGCCGCGGGGCTCTGCACGTCGACCGCGAGGACGAACAACGGGAGCAGGAAGGCGACACCGCCGACGAGGGAGGCGAGCACGGCGGCCACCGTGAGCGCGACGGCGACTCCGGCGGCTCGCAGACGGCCGGGACCGGCGGTCCGCCCGGTGTCGGGCGCGGACATCGGCCAACTGTGGGTCCGGCGCGGGCAAAAAAGTGCGCCCGCGACCGGCGTTGGTGACGGTGGGGCTGGGATTCGAACCCAGGAGCCCTCTCGGGCACCTGCTCTCAAGGCAGGCGCGTTCGGCCGCTCCGCCACCCCACCGCGGGTGGTGATTCTCGGGGCGGCGTTTAAGACGTGTCGGTCCCGGACGCCGACCGTCGAACCGGGACAGTCTCGGACGCCGACGGTCAGATCGGAACGCCGCCCGGCGGTCCATCGCGCCGAAAGAACGAACACCCACCCTGCCGAACCCTCGGGTATGCCACCGTCAATCGCGCTCGTGGGCACCTACACCGACGCGGACGAGGACGGCGTGTTCAGCTACCGCCTCGCGGACGGCGACCTCGAGCGACGCGACGCGGTTCCCGGGGGCGAGGACCCGTCCTACCTCCGGATCGGGCCGGACGGCGAGCGCGTCTACGTCGTCAACGAGGCCGACGAGGGGCGGGTCCGCGCGCTCGCACTCGACCGAGAGAGCGGAAGCCTCACCCCGCTGAACGACCGGCCGACCGGCGACGAGGGGCCCTGCTACTGCAGCCTCGACGGCGCCGGCGAGTACGTCTTCGTCGCTCACTACCACGGCGGCAGCGTCGCGATGCTCCCGGTCGAGTCGGACGGCGAGGTCGGCCCGCGGTCTGACCTGCAGGCCCACGAGGGGTCCAGCGTCGACCCCGACCGGCAGGACCGGGCCCACCCCCACTCGATCGTCCCCGGGCCCGACGACGAGTACGCCTACGTCCCCGATCTAGGGATGGACGCCGTCGTCGCCTACGAGATCGACCGCGAGGCCGGCGCGCTCCGCCGCGACGAGGCCGCGAGCGTCGATCTGCACGACGGCGCGGGACCGCGCCATCTCGTCTTCCACCCGAGCGGCGACCGCGGGTACCTCGTCGGGGAACTCGACTCGACGGTGACGGTCCTCCACCGGGACGCGGACGGCACCCTCAGCGTCGGCGAGACGGTGCCGATGCTCCCCGATGGGTTCGACGAGGAGAGCTACGCCGCCGACGTCCACGTCGACCTGGCGGGCGAGTGGCTGTACGCCTCCAATCGCGGGCACGACAGCATCGCCGTCTACGACCTCGCCGACCCGGCCATGCCCCGCCCCGCCGGCCACGAGCCCACGCAGGGCGGGTGGCCGCGCGGCTTCACGCTCGATCCCTTCGACGAGTACCTGCTCGCCGGCAACCAGCACGGCGACAACGTGGTGACCTTCGCCGTCGACGACGGGGCCCTCGCGCCGACCGGGACCGAGATCGAACTGCCGTCGCCGGTGTGTATCGACGCCGTCGAGACGCTCTGAGCGGGCCGCGCTGTTCAGAGCGTCCCCTCTCGATACGTGCCGTCTCGGTCCCTTGATGACGGCGCTTCGTCACGTCGGACACACGGAAAGGGCCAAGTGTTCGCGCTCACAATGTACACACGATGAGCAGCGACAAGAAGCGCGTCCAGTTTCGGGCGCCCCACCGCCTCGTGGACCGGGCCGACGCGCTCGCGGACGTTCTCGGGGAGGACCGGACGGACATCCTCGTGACGGCGCTGCGGGAGTACCTCCAGGAGGCCGCCCACGACGATGCGCTCACCCAGGAGATAGCGGCGGCCTACTACGACGACACGATCAGTCACGAGCAACTCGCGGCGCTCGTCGGGGCCGAAGAGGCGGCCAACCTCCGGGTGCTGAAACGGCAACTGGACGAGGAGTTCGTCGACGAGGTCGCCGACGTATAGATGGCCAACCTCGTCGCGGACGCCTCAGCGCTCGTCAGCCTCGGAATCACTGCGGGGATGGATCCCGATCCCCTCTCGCTGTGTCTGGACCGGTACGAGGTCGTCGTCCCGACGGCGGTGGTGACGGAACTTCGAGCAACCGCGTCGTACGACGACGCGCACGGCCGCGCCGCGACAGCCGTGCTCGACCGAGCAGGGGAGTACGCGACTCGGTCGGTCGACCTCGACGCCGACTTTCCGCTCGACGACGGCGAGAACGCGGCCGTCACCCTCGCGAACGAACTCGACGCCGCGCTGTTGCTCTGTGACGAGTTCACCCACGTGGGCCTGGTTCACGCGTCGCTCGCCGATACGCGCCTGGTCACGACGCCGACCCTCCTCTCGATTCTCGTCCGGAGCGAACAGTTAGCGGCCGCCGACGCCGACCCTCCTCTCGATTCTCGTCCGGAGCGAACAGTTAGCGGCCGCCGACGCCCGCACGCTCCTCGACGAGGTCAGCGACGCGCGGAGCTGGGACGCCAACAGCTACGTCCAGCGGGCCCGCGCGTTGCTCGAAGCGCCATAGCGAACCTCGCGTGCCGCCCGGACGAGGCGAGCGCCGACGGCACCGACGTGACGGGACAAGCCGCCCGAAATCAGGGTCTTTAACCCCCTCGGGCGCGCCGTCCCAGACATGACCGACGCGGACGGGGCCAACGTCCTGTTCGTCGTGCTCGACACGGTCCGCAAGGATCGTCTCACCGTCTACGGCCACGACGAACCGACGACGCCCCACCTCGCGGAGTTCGCCCGGGAGGCGCGGGTGTACGAGCAGGCGGTCGCGCCCGCGCCCTGGACGCTGCCCGTCCACGCCTCGCTGTTCACCGGCCTGTACCCCTCCGAGCACGGCGCGACCCAGGAGAACCCCTACCTCGAGGGCGCGACCACGCTCGCCGAGTCGCTGTCGGCGGCGGGCTACGACACGGCCTGTTACTCCTCGAACGCCTGGATCACGCCCTACACCAACCTCACGGCGGGCTTCGACGATCAGGACAACTTCTTCCAGATCATGCCCGGCGACCTCCTGTCGGGGCCGCTCTCGCGGGCCTGGAAGGCGATGAACGACAATCCCCGCCTCAGGGGGGTGGCCGACCGCCTCGTCCAGATGGGAAACTGGTTCCACGAGCGCTTCGCCGCCGGCGAGGGCGGGGACACCAAGACCCCCGCGGTGATCGACCGCACCATCGACTTCGTCGACGACTCCGAGCAGTTCTTCGCGTTCATCAACCTGATGGACGCCCACCTGCCCTACCACCCGCCCGAGGAGTACGCCGAGCAGTTCGCCCCCGGCGTCGACTCCACGGAGGTGTGCCAGAACTCCAAGGAGTTCAACAGCGGCGCCCGCGACATCGACGAGGGGGAATGGGACGATATCCGGGGCCTCTACGACGCCGAGATCGCCCACATGGACGCGCAACTGGACCGCCTGTTCACCCACCTCCGGGAGACCGGGCAGTGGGAGGACACGATGGTCGTCGTCTGTGCGGATCACGGCGAACTCCACGGCGAACACGACCTCTACGGCCACGAGTTCTGCATCTACGACCCGCTGGTGAACGTCCCGCTGCTGGTCAAACACCCCCGCGTCGACGCGGGCCGGGACGAGGAGACGACGGTCGAACTCGTCGATCTGTATCACACGGTGCTCGACGCCACCGGGGCCACGGCGACCGACGGCGGACGACCGCTCGCTGCGGCGCGATCGCTGCTGTCGGGGGAACACCGGGCTCTCGATCCGCTGGCGGCCCCGGACGACGGCGATCCGATCGACCGCTCCGGCGTCGGCTTCGTGGAGTATCACCGGCCCGTCGTCGAACTCCGGCAACTGGAGGCCAAGGCCTCCAGCGCCGGCATCGCGCTCGAAGAGGACTCGCGGTTCTACGCGCGGATGGGCGCGGCCCGCGCGCCGGACGCCAAGTACGTCCACAACACGACTATCCCGGACGAGGCCTACCGGCTGGATCGGGACCCCGGGGAGACCGAGAACCTCGCGGGGAGCGACGACGAGCGGATCGCCGCGATGGAGCGGGCCCTGGAGGCGTTCGTCGACGACGTGGACGCCACCTGGACCGGGACGGGCGGCCCCGGCGACGAGGACGTGCTCGATGACATGGGCGAGGAGGCAAAGGACCGCCTGCAGGACCTGGGTTACATGGAGTAACGTGACCGACGCCAGCAGCGGCCTCGAACTGCTCGACCGCCGGACCGTCGCCAAGATCGCCGCGGGCTTCCTGGTCGCGGGCGTCCTGCTCGCGCTCGCGGCGGTCGGTATCGGTCTCGGCGACCTCGAGCGGAGCCTCGCGGACGCCCGCCCCGCGTGGGTACTCGCGGGGTGTGTCTCGACGCTGCTCTGTCTCGCGGCCTGGGGGCGGGCCTGGCAGGTCGTCCTCGGGGTGGCCGGCGTCGAGGCGTCCTACCGACGCCTCGTGGTGACCTACCTCGCGGCGACGTTTGCCAACTACGTCACCCCGCTGGGCCAGGCCGGGGGCGAACCGTTCATCGCGTACGTCCTCTCGCGGGACACGGAGGCCGAGTACGAGGAGGCCCTGGCGTCCGTCGTCACGGCGGACCTGCTGAACATGCTCCCCTTCTTCACGTTCTCGGGCGTCGGCTTCGCCGCGCTGCTGTGGCAGGCCAGCCTCCCGTCGAGTCTCAAGCCCCTCGCGGGCGGCCTGTTCGGCCTCGCGGTTGGCGTCCCGGTGGTCGCGGTCGTCGGCTGGCGCTACCGGCGGCCGATCGGCCGTCTCGTCCTGCGCGTGGCCGCGCCGGTAGCACGCCGGACGCCGCGCTTCTCGCTCGCCTCGTTGCGCCAGCGAATGGCCGACCTCAACGACGCCTTCGAGCGCATCGCGCGCGACCGCCGGGCGCTCGCGCAGGCACTCGTGTTCGCGTACGTCGGCTGGGTCTTCTTCGCGCTCCCGCTGTACTTCGTCGCCGTCTCGCTCGACCTCTCGATCCCGCTCCTGCTGGTCCTCTTTATCGTCCCTGCGAGCACGCTCGCGGGCGTGGTCCCCTCCCCCGGCGGGCTGGCGGGCGTCGAGTTCGCGCTCGCGGGCCTGCTGATCGGCCTCGTGGGCGTCGGGCGCGCCGACGCCTACGCGGCGTCGCTGCTCTACCGGGTGGCGAGCTACTGGTTCGCGCTGCTTGTCGGCGGCGTCGCCACGCTGTCCGTCATCGAGCGGATCTAGCCTCGCAGCCCTCGCTCGCGCTCCCAGGCCCGGACGAGGCGGGTCAGCGCCGCGTTCGCGGGGACCGGCGTGTCGGCCCGATCGACGACGGCGCCGTTGATGGCGTCGACCTCCGTTCGACGGCCCGAATCCACGTCCTGGAGCATCGAGGAGCGGTTGGCGGCGGTGTCGCGGGCCACCGCGAGCGTCCGCTCGACGGCCCGCTCGGCGGGGAGGTCGATCCCGTGTCCGCGGGCGACGCGCGCGACCTCCCGGGCGGCGTCGGCGGCCACCTCGCGGGCCGGGCCCTCGCGGAGCGCGCCGTTCTCGACGCGGGCCAGCGCCGTCGTCGCGTTGATTCCGGCGTTGACCGCGAGTTTCTCCCACAGGCGACGGGGCATATCGGGGGCCACCGTCGTCTCGACGCCGGCGGCGTCGAAGGCCGCGCCCACCTCGTCGGCGACGGCGCTGTGCCCGCCCTCGCGGGGGCCGAGCGCCACCTCCCCGACGCCCGTGCAGGCGACCACGCCCGGGTCGCGCAGGCGCGCGCCGTACGTGCAGGTACCCGCGAGCACCGGGCAGGACAGCGCGGCCGCCAGTCGCCCCTCGTTGCCGAGGCCGTTCTGCAGCGAGAGGCAGGCCCCGGGCGCGGCGTCGGCCAGCGCGCTGGCCGCCCCGCCGGTGTCGTAGGCCTTCACGGTCACCAGCGCCAGGTCGGCGTCGGCCGGCGGGTCGGTGCGGGCGTCCGGGCGGACGAGGAACTCGCACTCGCCGGTCACGCGCAGGCCCGACTCCCGGACGGCCGAGACGTGTGGCTCCCGGCCGACGAGCGTGACGGCGTGTTCCCGCGCGAGCAGGCCCCCGATCAGGCTCCCGAGGCTTCCCGCGCCGACGACGGCGACGTCCATGGTGCCGTCGACGCTCAGTCCTCGATCCAGTAGTAGAGGTTCTCGCGGGACGCGCCACAGTCCGGACACGCCTCTGGCAGTTCGTCGAGGTCGTCCATGGCGCCACACTCGAAGCAGCGCCACATCAGTTCCGCCTCGCCGGGCGCGCCGGCCCGGACGTGCTCGCTCGAGAGCCCCTCGATGCCGTCGCGCAGCGTCACGTAGAAGCCGTCCTCGTCGAACCCGCGGACGGTCCCGAGGCGGTTGCCGTCGTCGTCGTACACCGCCTGGCCGAAGCCTACCGACAGGTCCGCGGAATCAGTCGTGCGGTCGCTCATGCCGGGGACGACGGCCGGCCGGAGCATAAATTCCCGTGCCAGAAAGTGGCACGATCAGGAGAACAGACTGGTGTGGACCGGGGCGTACTGGGACTCCTCCTCGTCGACGTCGGTGTCGGAGACGGCGGCCCCGTCGACGCCGTCCGCGAGGAAGTCAGACAGCGGCGGTCCGACGTTGTCGGGTTCGACGAGGAAGGCGTCGTGGCCGTGGTCGGAGTCGATCACGTGGTGAGCGACGCCGGCGCCGGTCGCCCGGAGCGCCTCGGCCAGCGTCTCGGCCTGCCCGACGGTGAAGTGCCAGTCGGCCGTGAAAGACAGCACGAGCGCGTCGCCCTCGAAGGCCGCCAGGGCGTCGGCGTCCGAATCGAACCCGGCCGAGAGGTCGTAGTTGTCCATCGCCCGCGTGAGATACAGGTAGCTGTTGGCGTCGAACCGCTCGACGAACTGCTCGGCCTGGTAGTCCAGATAGGACTCGACGTCCCGGTAGGGGAAGAAACCCGCAGCGCGGTCGGCGGGGAAGGTGCGCACGGCGTCCCGGCCGGCCGCACGGCGGCCGAACTTCCGCTCCATCGAGGACTTCGAGAGGTACATGACGTGGCCGATCTGGCGGGCCAGCGCCAGGCCGTCGTCGGGGTGGTCGCCGCCGTAGTAGTCCCCGCCCTGCCAGTTCGGGTCGGTCGTGATCGCCCGGCGGGCGATCGACTCGAGCGCGAGACACTGCGGGTCGAGGCGCGGGGCCGCCGCGATGGGGACGATCCGTTCGACGTGGTCGGGGTGGCGCTTGGCCCACTCGAGGACGTTCATGCCGCCGACGCTGCCCCCGACGACGGCGTGGAGGTGCGGGACGCCCAGTTCGTCGAGGAGCAGTCGCTGACTCTCGGTCCAGTCAGCGACCGTGACGGGCGGGAAGTCGGTCCCGTACGGTTCGCCCGTCTCGGGGTTCGTCGAGGCCGGCCCGGTCGACCCGTAACACGAACCCGGCGTGTTCGCACAGATGACGTAGTACTCCGTCGTATCGATGGCCTTGCCCGGGCCGACGATGTCGTCCCACCAGGCGCGGGCCTGCCCGCCCGTGTCCGAGCGGTGCCCGCCGGCGACGTGGGCGCTGCCGGTCAGCGCGTGACAGATCAACACCGCGTTGTCCCCGGTGAACTCGCCGTAGGCCTCGTACTCGATCTCGAGGTCGGGGATCGACTCGCCACACTCGAACTCGAAGGCGCCCAGCGAGACGGTGTCGTGGTCGACGTTCATGGGTTGGTCCGTTCGATCGCGCGGTCCAGGTCCGCGAGGATGTCCTCGGGGTCCTCGATGCCGACCGAACACCGGATCAGGTCGGGCGTGACCCCGCTCTCGCGTTGCTCCTCGGGGGAGAGTTGCGCGTGGGTCGTCGACGCGGGGTGGATCACCAGCGTCTTCGCGTCGCCGATGTTGGCGAGGAAGGAGGCCAGTTCCGTCGACTCGCACAGCGCGCGCCCGGCGTCGTACCCGCCCTCGAGGCCGAAGGTGACGATACCGCCGTAGCCGCCGTCGAGGTAGTCGCTGGCGGCCTCGTGGGTCTCGTGGTCCTCGAGTCCGGGGTAGGTGACCCACGCGACGTCCGGGTGGTCCCGGAGGTGCTCGGCGACGGTCATCGCGTTCTCGCAGTGCTGGCGCATGCGGAGCTTCAGCGTCTCACACCCCTGGAGCGTGGCCCAGGCGTCGAATGGCTTCTGCCCGTCGCCCAGCGAGCGCAGCGAGCGCTGGCGGACCGCCGTCGCCAGCGCGCGGTCGCCGAACTGCTCGCCGAAGGTGACCCCCTCGAAGGCGGGGCTCTCGGCGCCCAGTTCGGGGAACTTCTCGGGGTACTCCGTCCACGGGAACGACCCGCCGTCGACGACGACGCCGCCGACGGTGGTGCCAGAGCCGTGGATCCACTTCGTCGTCGACTCCCAGACCAGGTCCGCGCCGTGCGCGAGCGGATTACAGAGGTAGGGGGTCCCGAACGTGTTGTCGACGAACACCGGGACGCCGCGGTCGTGGGCTACCTCGGCGATGGCCTCCATCGGCGGGGTCACCAGCGAGGGGTTGCCGATGGTCTCGTAGTGGACGAACGCGGTGTCGTCGTCGATCGCGGCGGCGTAGGCCTCGGGGTCGAGCGTGTCGACGAAGCGGGTCTCGATCCCCCGGCGCGAGCACATGTTGCTGAAATAGGAGTGCGTGCCGCCGTAGATGGAGGCCGCGGTGACGATATTGTCGCCCGCGCTCGCCAGGACCGTGGTGCCGGCGTCGAGCGCGGCCATTCCCGATCCCGTTGCGACGGCGGCGGTCCCGCCCTCGAGCGACGCGATTCGACGCTCCAGGGTCGCCACCGTGGGGTTGTTGAACCGCGAGTAGACGTTGCCCTCCCGGCGGAGCGCGTAGAGATCAGCCGCCCGGTCGGCGTCCTCGAAGACGTACGACGTGGTCTGGTGGATCGGCGGGGCGCGCGCCCCGGTTCCGGGGTCCGGGTCCTCCTGCCCGGCGTGGACGCAGCGCGTCCCGAATCCCTGCTCGTCGGTCATGTGTGCTGTGCATATCTCTCTAGGCATCTATAACCACGAGTTACGGCAAAAATCGCTGCGTGAGAGACTCACAGCCACTGACGGCGCCGCGGCGTGACGGGCGCTCCCGGTCGAGGCGGACGCGGCGAGTGACCCCATTCGTCGCCGGAACGGCCCGTCGCGGGCGTGAGCGCATCGAAATCGACAACACCTATATACGAAGGTGCCGACACGCCGGGCGTGCCCGCAATCGACCTCACCGGCGTCACCAAGCAGTTCGGTGGCGTCACCGCCCTCCGGAGCCTCGATCTGACCGTCGAGGACGGCGAAGTGTTCGGCTTTCTCGGCCCCAACGGCGCGGGGAAGTCCACGACCATCGACGTGATGCTCGGGTATATCGGCGCCACCAGCGGTGGCGGTCGCGTGCTCGGCTACGACATCGGCCAGGGGAGCGTCCCCATCCGCGAGCGGACGGGCGTCCTCCCCGACGGGTTCGGGGCGCTCGGGCAGATGACCGGCCTCCGGCACGTCGAGTTCGCCATCGAGGCCAAGAACGCGAGAGACGACCCCTGGACCGTCCTGGAGCGGGTCGGCGTCGCCGACGCCGCCCACCGGTCTGTCGCCGGCTACTCGAAGGGGATGGCCCAGCGGCTCATGCTCGCCATGGCGCTGGTCGGCCAGCCCCAGTTGCTGATCCTCGACGAGCCGACGACAGGGCTCGATCCCAACGGGGCCCGGCGGATGCGGGAGATCGTCGAGGAGGAGCGCGCCCGCGGCGCGACGGTGTTTTTCTCCTCGCACATCCTCGAGCAGGTCGAGGCTGTCGCCGACCGCGTCGGCATCCTCCAGGGGGGCCAGCTCGTGGCCGTCGACACCATCGAGGGGCTGCGCGAGTCGGCCGGGACGACCGGCCAGGTGGTCCTCGAGATGGGCGCCCAGATCGACGGGCTGGCCGAGGACCTCCGCGCGATGGAGGGAGTCACGAGCGTCACCGACGGCGGCGGGCGGCTGACGATCGCCTGCGCGAACGCCGCGAAGTCGGCGGTGATCCACGCCGCCCACGAGCGCACGACCGTCGAGAACGTCGCCACGGAGGACGCCTCGCTCGAGGACATCTTCGTCTCCTACACGGGAGGTGAGCCCCGATGAGTCGGCTCCTGCTGTTCGCGACGAAGGACTTCCGGGACAGCCTCCGGGACAACCAGCTGTACTACACTGCGTCGCTGTTTCTCCTCGTGGCGCTGGCGCTTGGCTACGTGGTCGGGTCCAACCGGATGCCCGCGCAGGCGCTCCCGATGACGCTCCTGGGGGCGTTGCTGTTCCTGGGGCCGCTGGCCGCCATCGTCGTCTCGTACAACGACATTGTGGGCAAGCGCGCGAGCGGCGAGCTGACGGTCCTGCTGGGCCTGCCGTTCTCCCGGCGGCAGGTGGTCCTCGGGACGTTCCTGGGCCGGTTCGCGGTGCTGGGCGTCCTGACGGCCGCGGCCGTCGTGACCGCCGCGGTGATCGCGCTCATCGTGGGCGGCGGGCTGGCTGCCGACCTCCTCGTCCTGGCGCTGCTGGCGGCGCTGCTGGTCGCGCTCGCGTTCGTCGCCATCGCCGTCGGCATCTCGGCAAACACCCGCAACACCACCCGGGCGGCCGGGCTGGCGTTCGGCGCGTTCCTCCTGTTCGTCGTCCGCCTCTGGGACGCCGTCCCCGGGATCGTCAACTTCGCACTCGCCCAGTTCGGGGCCCGCCCGCTGCCGGTCGGCGTGGTCGACGTGTACCACAACCTCACGCCCCAGGCCGGGGTCCGGAACCTGCTCGCGGCCGGCCGGCCCGTGCTTGAACTCGCGTTCAGTTCGACGGTCACCGGCCCGACGATGGGGCCGCTGGTCGGCCTGCTGGTCCTGCTGGCCTGGATCGTCCTCCCGGTCGCGCTGGGGTACTGGCGGTTCGACGACGCCGACCTCTGACGGCGGTTCGACGACGCCGACCTCTGACGGCGGTTCGACGACGCCGACCTCTGAC
>JBDGUH010000041.1:11472-13298 GCA_042216055.1 Haloarculaceae archaeon | reverse complement strand
CGGAATATTGCGACTGTGTACCGGTCCGACCGCACGACGTCGTGCGGTCGAGACGGGAATGACTCGCAATAATCCGTATGACCCCCGCCTCCGGCCCGTGGCGCTCGATCAGTAGGTGCCGCCGTCACTGTCGTCGCCGCTCTCGCAGGGCAGCGACGCGTCGAGGGCGGCGTCACCGACGATCACGGCGCCACACATCCGGTCCCGGCCGTGGATCGAGCAGTAGTACTCGTAGACGCCGGCCGACTCGAACGTGTGACGCGCCCGCTCGCCGCCAGCGAGCGTCGTGCTGAACTGCCAGTCGGCCGCGCCGTCGGTGAACTGCGCGGCGGTCACGTCGTGGCTGAAGCCGTCGCGATTGACCCACTCGACGGTCCCGCCGGCGTCGACCGACGCCCGAACGGGATCGAAGGAGACGCCCACCATCTCGACGACGGTCGCCGCGCTCTCGTCGCCGTTCGCCCCGGTGGGCGAGGACGGCATCCCGCCGGCGTCCGTCCCGGTCGGCGAGGACGCCGTGCCGCTACTGCCGGTACAGCCAGCGATGCCGAGGCTCCCCGCACCGACCAGCCACAGGAGTTCGCGTCGCGTCCGTTGCATGGTCCACTGATCGGACGGTTGTCAAAAGAGGATTGTCCGAATTTCGTCCGAACTTGGGCGGTGACCGTTCGATCCGGCTGTTGGGACCGTTCCCCGGGTCGATCGCACGAGGTCCTGCTGTCGAACCGAGACCGGGCTACACGAATCCGTACGAACACGTCACCGAGGCGCTCGATTGACAGTCCCGGTTGTCGGCCCTCGACGCCCGGTCCGACCGGCGCCGCCGGTCAGAGCCCGAGCGCGGACCGGAGTCCCGCGAGCAGTCCGCCCTGAAGGTCGAAGAGCCGTGCCATCTCCTCGTCCGTGAGTTCGAAATCGAAGACGTCGAAGTTCTCGCGGATGTGTTCGGGGCTGGACGCCTTCGGGATGGCCGCGACCTGCTCTTGCTGGAGGAGCCACCGCAACGCGACCTGGGGAGCAGTCTTCCCGTATCGCTCGCCGATCGCCTCGAGACGGTCGTCGCCGATAACCCGGCCGTCGGCGAGCGGGGTGTAGGCGGTCAGCACGACGTCGTGCTCGATGCAAAATTCCAGCACGTCGGCCTGGTCCTTGAACGGATGGTACTCCACCTGATTCGTGATGATCGGCGCGTCCGAGGCGGCGATCGCGTCCCGCAGTTGACCGACGGAGAAGTTGCTGACCCCGATGTGCTCGACCGTGCCCCGCTCCTGGAGTTCGTTCATCGCCCCGATCGACTCCTCGATGGGGACCGCGTGACTGGGGGAGTGGATCAACAGCAGGTCGATGTCGGTCCCGAGTTTCTCGTGGCTCTCGGCGACTGACGCGAGGAGGTCGTCGTACGCGAGGTTCCGGCGGAGCACCTTCGTCACGAGAAAGACCTCCTCGCGGGGGACGTCGGCGTCCGCGATCGCCCGCCCCACCGCCCGCTCGTTGTCGTACATCTGGGCCGTGTCGACGTGCCGGTAGCCGACGTCCAGCGCCCGCTCGACCGCGGTCTCGCACGCCTCGCCTCGCATCGGGTACGTCCCGAAGCCCAGTGCCGGGACCTCCACGCCCTGTGCGGTCACGTACTCCATGTGCCGTCGGTTGGCCGGCCAGTTCCAAGAAGCTACGGTGCGCGCCCCCGGTTCGCCCATTGCCAGTCTCGCGTCCGAAGGACACGCTGGGTCGCTCGTCCCCGCTCGAATGAGCGAGGGAAATCTGCCATCTCAACACGCCGTGAGATAGAAACCGCCGTGAGAGTAGAAGCCATCGTGAGAGCAGAA
>JBDGUH010000041.1:0-11372 GCA_042216055.1 Haloarculaceae archaeon | reverse complement strand
ATCGTCGTGAGAGCAGAAATCGTCGTGAGAGCAGAAATCGTCGTGAGAGCAGAAATCGTCGTGAGAGCAGAAACAAGTGGTGCCGTCTGCATACGGGGGTGGACACCCTTCGAGACCGGAGCGGCCGGACGACCGGCGACCGAGTCCTTTCGTAGCTCCGCCGCGTATCGGATGCCCGTGTGACCGCGAGCGGACTCGTCGGCCGACAGCGGGTCGTGATCGGGTTAGCGGGAGCCACGCAGGCGGCGAGCGGCGGCATGCTCGGCACGGCGCTCGTCGTGTACGTCGGCCGAACGGGGTCGCCCCTCGCGGTGAGCATGCTGGCGACGGCCTTCTTCGTGAGTTCGATGCTCTTCGCGCCGCTCTGGGGGGCGGTCGGTGACCTCCTGGGTCGGCGCCGCGCCCTGCTCGCGCTCAGCGCGCTCACCTCGCTGGTGACGCTGGGGTTTCTCCTCGTCCGGAGCGTCTGGGGCTTCGTCGGGCTCCGCGGTCTCTGGGCCGTGTTCGCGGTCGCGTTCGGCCCGCTCATGCTCTCCATCGTGCAGTCGTTGGTCGGACGAACACACAGAGGACGCTCGATCGGCTTCGTCAGCAGCACCGCCGCGGCGGGCGACGTCGGCGCGCAACTGTCCGTCGGCGTGTTGCTCGGCGTGCTGGCGCCGTCGTCGCTGTTCCTGGTGATCGGCGCGCTGAGCCTCCTCGCCACCGCGCTCGTCGCCGCGCTGGACGACTCCGCGGCCGCGCCCGACCCGCTCTCGACTCGCGATCTCGTCGCGAACGTTCGGACCCGGCTGGTACCCGACGCGAGCGAACGGCGTCGGCTCCGGCGGACCGGGTTGACGTGGCTGTACGCCGGCCTCGCACTGCGACACACCGCGATCAAGGGGATCGGCGCGCTGGTGCCGATCTACCTGGTCGGGCGACTCGGCCTCCCGGCCGCCGTCATGGGCGGGATCCTCGCGATCGGGCCGGCGGCACAGGTCGGCTTCATGCCCCTGTTCGGCCGGCTCGCCGACCGGGGCAACCGGAAGCGACTCGTCGTCGTCGGCATCCTCCTGAGCGCCGTCTACACTCTCGTGCTCGCCGCGTCCGCGCTGCCCGCTGGGCGCGCTCTCCGAGCGGCGGTCGCTGCCATCGGGTTCGTCGTGATCGCCGCGGGCTTCTCGGCGATGGACGTCGGCACCGTCTCCATCATCGGCGACTCCGTGCCCCGTGACCGCGAATCGGCGTTCGTCGGCCTACGATCGACCGCCGCCGGGATCGGCGGCGTGCTCGGCCCGTCGATCGTCGGCGTCACGGCGACGCTGCTGGGCTTCCCGACCGCATTCGCCGTCGCGAGCGTCTTCGCGTTCGCCGCCGCCCTGCTCGTCGCGATCACGCTCGAGGAGCCGACGCGCACGACGCCAGCGCCGACGGCCCTCCGGACGATCGAGACCAACACCGGGGTCACGCAGGTGCCGGGCATGCATCGCGGGGAAAACGAGAGGGGGTGACCGGAATCGTTGCGCGACGGGAACTCGATACTCCGCGTGACACTATCCGCTCGCGCAACCGTCGGTCGTCCCGCGCAGGCAGGTGTTCGTCGGTGTTCGCGCCCGCCGCTCACCGCACGCGACTGCCCAGCGGCGCGTCGCCGAGAGTCGTCAGGAGGTCCGCGTCCTCGCCCGCCGCCAGCACCATGCCGTTCGACTCGACGCCGAACAGCTCGGCCTTCTCGATGTTCGCGGCGAGGACGACCCGCGTGCCGGGCAGGTCGGTGACCTCGTGCAGGCCCTGGAGGCCGGCGACGACCTGCCGGGTCTCGAAGCCGATGTCGACCTCGAGGCGCAGGAGGTCGTCGGATCCCTCGATGACCTCGGCGGCCGTGATCTCGCCGACCCGCATATCCAGATCCTGGAACGTCTCGAAGGCCACCCGCTCCTCGACGAGCGGGTCGAGGTCCGCCGTCGGGGCGCTCTCGTCGGCGTCGCCCTCGCCCGCCTCGTCCCCGCTCTCGTCCCCGTCGTCCGTCTCGACGCGGTCGTGGAGGTCGGCGTTCAGTTCCGCGACGTGCTCGTCCTCGACCCGCTCGAACAGTTCCGCGGGCTCGCCGAACGCGGCGGGCGGCGCGGCCAGCGCGTCCTCGAGGCCGGCGTCGGCGACGCTCCCGGCCTCGCCGAGCTGGTCCCAGACCGTCTCGGCCTTCTCCGGGAGGACCGGCTGTGCGAGGACCGCGACGGCCTTGGCGAGCTGAACGCAGTCCCGGATGACCTGCGCGGCCTCCGCGGGCGCCTCGTCGACGAGGTTCCAGGGCTCGTTGCGCTGGATGTACTCGTTGCCGAAGTCCGCCAGTTCGACGGGCACGTCGGCCAGCCCCCGGAGGTCGTACCCGCGGACGGCGGCCTCGAAGTCGTCGACGGCGCTCTCGATCCGCTCGCGCACGTCCGCGCTCACGTCGGCGTCGGGCGTGCCGCCGTAGTTGCGGTGAGCGAAGAGCAGCGACCGGTAGACGAAGTTGCCGACGTTGCCCACGAGTTCGCCGTTGACCCGCTCGGCGAAGCGGTCCCAGGCGAAGTCCACGTCCGAAGCCAGGTCCGATCCAGAGAGGATGTAGTACCGAAAGAGGTCGGGGTGAAAGCCCGCCTCGAGGTACTCGTCGGCCCACACCGCGCGGTTGCGCGAGGTCGAGAGGGACTTGCCGTCGATGCCGACGAACCCCGACGCGAGGATGGCCCGGGGCTCGTTGAACCCCGCGCCCCGGAGCATCGCCGGCCAGAACACGGCGTGGTGCTGGATGATGTCCCGGCCGATGACGTGGACGATCTCGCCGCTCTCGTCGGCCCAGTTCCCGTCCCAGGCGGTGCCGTGGCGCTCCTCGCCGCCGACCTTCCAGACCGCCTCCCAGTCGTAGGTGTCCGCGCCCACCCGCTCGGTGTACTGCTTCGTCGAGGAGACGTACTCGATGGGGGCGTCGACCCACACGTACAGCACGAGGTCCTCGCCCTCACTGTCGTTCCCCTCGCCGTCGCCGGGATAGTCGATCCCCCAGTCCAGGTCGCGGGTGATACAGAGGTCCTGCAGGTCGCCCTCGATCCACTCGCGGGGCTGGTTGCGGGCGTTGTCGGTCCCCTCGAGGCGGTCGAGAAAGCCCTGGAGGTAGGACTGGAAGTCCGACAGGCGCAGGAACTTGTGCTCGCGCTCGCGGTACTCGGCGGGGTTGCCCGTGATGGTGCTGGTGGGCTCTTCGATCTCGCCGGGTTCGAGGTGGCGCTGACAGCCCTCGTCGCACTCGTCGCCCCGGGCGAGCTCGCCACAGTAGGGGCAGGTCCCCTCGACGAGGCGGTCCGGGAGCCACTGGTCGGCCTCGGGGTCGTAGGCGACCTGGATGGCCTTCTCGAAGACGTGGTCGTTGTCGATCCACGACCGGACGAACGACCGCGTCATCTCGGTGTTGGTCTCGTCGTGGGTGTGCCCGTAGTTGTCGAAGGCGACGTTGAACTCCGGGAACGTCTCAGCGTACTGCTCGTGGTACTCGAGGGCGAACTGCTCGGGATCGACGCCCGCCTCGGCAGCGTTGACGGCGATGGGGGTGCCGTGCATGTCGGACCCGCAGACGAAGGCGGTCTGCTGGCCGATGCGTCGCAGCGCCCTGGCGTAGGCGTCGCCCTGGACGTACGTGCGGAGGTGGCCGACGTGCAGGTCGCCGTTGGCGTAGGGCAACCCGCAGGTCACCACCGCCGGGCGGTCCGTGGGGAACGTCTCGTGGCTCATGTGTGCTCGATACCGTCATGCGGGCCTAAAACCCGCTGGTTTGCTGGTGTCATCGGTGTCGGTTCGGACGGTCGGCGGGCGGCGCTGGCGCGACACCGGGGTTCGCCGGCCCGCGTCCCGCGGCGCCGCGTCACCGGCGCGGCGGGGGCGGTCGGGTCCACCCGGTGCTAGAAGGACGTGGGCGGACGCATGGGGCGGGACCGGTCGCGGAACACGGCCGTCCCTACCGGGTCCAGGGGGAAAAAGCGTCCGCCCGGTGTGTGAGCGACTCACGGCCGGGCGCGTCACGGGAACGGTTCGCGCCGGTGCCAGGACTCCCCGTCGTGGGAGAGCACCCGGTCGAACAGGGGAGCGACCGTCGTCAGCGCGCGCCGATCGCCGGCGCCGACGTGGGCGTGTACGCGAACGTCGGTGCGGGCCACGCGGGCACAGAGCGCGTGGAGGAACCGAAACGCAGTCGCTCGATCGACCGCCGACAGCAGACCGTCGACAGCGCCGAGACACACCGACGCGTCGGCGTGACCCCCCTCGGTCCGCAGCCACTCGTCGAGCGCGATGCCGATCGAGGCCAGATCCTCGCTCGCGAACGCCTCGACAGTCACCTGGTCCGGGAGGTCGTCGGCGTCGGCCACACCGGCGCTCAGGACGCGCAGGCGATTCCCCCCTCCGTCACTCGCCCAGGCTCGGGCGATCTCGTTCGGGCCCCGTCCGTACGACACGACCAGCGCCGGCCCGTCGTCAAGCAGGTGCAGACAGGCGTCTGTCCGCGGCGTCGTGCCGTACTCCACGACGAGCGTCGAGGCCAGGTCGTTCACACAGTCGACCGCCAGTGGTTCCCCCACCACGTTTGTTCATTGTAGTATACGCGAATTAACTCTTACTCTTCGATCGCCGCAAGCAGTTGCGAAGGTGTCTACCATTCGTATCCGTAACGGCCTGTTAGATCGCCATCATTGTTGATTCCGGTCACAACAACGTGATCGCGGCGCCGGCGATGCCCAGCGTCACGAGCAGGCGCGCGACGCTGCCCACGAACGTCGCCGCCGCGAACTTGACGTAGTCGGTCTCGAGGACGCTGAACGCGTAGATCGACAGCGTGTCGGGGAAGCCGGGCACCGACAGCGCCGCCGCGAGGCCGACGTAGCCGAACGAGCGGGCCAGACCGACCGTCCGGCGCTCGGACCACTCGATCACGTCGAAGCGCGAGCGCCGGAGCGCGTCGATCACGACGCCGGACTGTTTGGCCTCCTGGCCGACGTGGAACGCGACGAGGCTCCCCGCCATCTTCCCGACGGCGCTGACGAGGATGATCACGGTCAGCGTGACCGACTGCGAGAGACCGAGATGGAGCGATCCCACGGGCGCGAGCACGATCTCCCCGGGGAGCGGCAGGACGACGGCGATCAGGAACGAGTAGACGCCGACCGCGAGCAACGCCGTCGGCCCGGTCGCCGTACACACCATCTGCTCGACGAGGGACCCGGGCGCCGTCCCGCAGGTGGCGAGGACCGCGAGGGACACACCGGGGGATTTTCGAGGGGCGATCGTAAAACTGCTGTTCTCCCGCGTTCCGGTGGTTCCCGTCTCGGCCGCACGCAGTCGCGTGGTCGGACCGGCCCACGGTCCCAGTAATCAGTATCAGTACCAGTCCAATCAGTACCAGTCCAGGTCGGCCACGAACGAGCGCAGCATCGAGCGGGTGACGTGGGGCATACACACCACGCGGAGTTCGCCCGCGCCGGTCTTGGTGACCTTCCAGCCCCGGTCGCGCAGTTCGTCGGTCATGGGCACCGAGAGGTCCGCGGCGACCAGGGGGAGTTCGGGGCCGATCACGTCGTGGCCGCGGGCCGACAGGCGGTCGGCCAGCCACTCGGCGTTGTCCATCGCGCGGCGGTAGCTCTCACGGTAGCCCTCGGGCCACAGTTCGTCGATGGCGGCGGCCGCCGAGGCCACGCCCGCCCCCGAGCGGGTGCCGGTAAGCGTCACCTGGCTGGTCGACTCCAGGTACGGCGTGTCGATGGCGAGTTCGTCCAGCAGATCCGGCGAGCGCGCGAGCAGGCCGCCCGCGGGGACGGCCGCCTGACCGGCCTTGTGGGGGTCGATGGTCATCGTGTCGACCGCGGCGTGTCCGAAGTGCCACTCGTGGTCGGTGAACGGGAGATAGAAGCCGCCCCAGGCGGCGTCGACGTGACAGAGCGCGTCCGCGGACGCCGCGAGGTCCGCGACGGCGGGGATCGGGTCGACGAAGCCGTACTCCGTCGAGCCGGCGACGCCGACCACGCAGACGGTGTCCTCGTCGACGAGTTCGCCCATCGCGGCCACGTCGGCCCGGTGGTCGACGGCGGGCGCGGTGCGCAGCTCCACGTCCAGGATCTCGGCGGCCTTCCGGACCGAGAAGTGGACGTGCTCGGGCGCGACGACGTTCGGATCGTCCGCGTCGGCGCGGTTGCGGGCGATCCGGACGGCCTGGACGTTGGCCTCGGTCCCGCCGCTGGTGACGTAGCCCGCGGGGTCGGGCAGGCCGGCGATCTCGCCGAGGCCGCGGACCGCCTCGCGCTCGAGGTCGGCGACGGTCCCGTAGGTGCCGGGGTCGCCGGGATTGGTGGCGAGGAACCGCTCGGCGGCCTGCCGCGCGACGGGGTGGGGCTCCGTGCACATCGAGGAGAGGACCCGCTCGAAGGACTGGGGCTCGGCCCGCTGCATCAGGTGAACACAGGGTCCGGGGCGGTTTATCGGTTGTGCTACCGGATCGCCGTAGGTTCGAGGGGGCGATCGTTCGGGTCACCAGTTCGATGGGGCGATCTTCCGGGTGGCCTTCGCGCGCATCCCGGCCGGTCCCACCGAGGACTCGAAGACGGTCTGTCGCTCGGTGTCCAGCGCCCCGCCGAACGACCCGACCCGGAGCGTCCGGTAGGTCGCGTGGCCCTGATCGTTCGAGTAGAAGTAGACGCTCCCGTCCAGGAGGCCGCTCACGTCCAGGTCGTCCCGGACCGCGCCGGCACGGCGGTCGTAGACCACGTAGGCCAGGGTGTTCCAGCCGACCACGGCCTCGCGCAGTCCGAGCAGGAACCCGATCACGGCGTCCCGCCCCAGGCCGAAGTGTCGCGCCCGCATCAGGTCTGCGAGGTCGTCGATCACGACGACGGCCCCGTCGCCGACCGACGCGACGTGCTCGCTGATCGCCTCGAGCACGTCCTCGATCGCCTCCCCGGCGTTCTCGATCTCGATGGGCGCGTGATCGCGGCGCTGGTCGAACAGCGCGTCCGGGACCGGACTGGCCGCGAGAAAGCGCTGTGAGAAGTCCGCCACGGTGAGATGATCCGCGAGCGTCCCGTACTGCTCGTCGTCGAGGACCGCCTCGAGGTCGGCGTAGACGTGCTCGCGGGTCTGGGTGAGCGTCACGTAGCTCACCCGCTCGGGGATCGCGTCTCGGATCGCCCCGTCGATCCGGCGGCGGTACCGATCCGGGTCGTGTTTCGCCTGTGCGAGCGACGCCAGACTCGTGTAGAGAAACGCCCGCCCGCCGGCGTCGGGCGCGCCCGCGAGGAGGACGGCGCTCCCGCTCGGGATGCCCCGCACGTGTCCGTCCAGTCCCGGCACGCCGAAGGGGAGATACCGGACCGTGGTGTCGACCGGTCCCTCGTCGGGCACGGAAATATCGACCATACCCCAATATGGAGGGGGTGGGTGGAAAACGCTGCTGGCCTCTACACTTCGATGATGTCGTCGTCCTCGTCGTCGGGGACCGACAGGTCGCCCGTCAACGCCGTCACGGCGTGGCCGCCCACCCGGACCTCGCGGCCGTCGGTCTCGACGCGCACCCGTCCCGGGCGATCGAGGAAGTGGCCCTGCTCGACGACGACCTCGGCGTCGGAATCGACGGCGTCGTAGCGGTGGAGGTACGCGCCACAGGCCCCCGCCCCGGTGCCGGTGACGGGGTCCTCGTCGATGCCGGCCAGCGGTGCGAACGCGCGGGCGTGCAGCGTCGATTCGCCGTCGAGCGTGTCGAAGGTAAAGGCGTACAGCCCCTCGGCGTCGACCTGCTCACAGAGGGCGGCGATCGCACGCTGGTCGGGCGTGCAGTCCCGCAGGTGCTCGAAGTAGTTGACCGGGACGAGGAGGAACGGAAAGCCCGTCGAGGCCCGCGCGAGCGGGAGGTCCGCGCCCACGTCACGCAGGCTCGCCACGTCGATGCCGAGCGCGTCGGCCACGGTCCCGTATTCGAGGTCGACGGCCTCGATCTCGGCCGGCGACTGAGTCATCCAGACGGTGCCGTCGATCTCCGTCTCGATCTCGAGGACGCCCGCGTCGGTCTCGACGGTGTGGGTGCCGACCTCGATGCGGGCGCGCTCGAAGAGGTAGGCGTGGGCCGCGACGGTGGCGTGCCCGCAGAGGGACACCTCGCGCTCCGGCGTGAAAAAGCGCAGCCGCCGGTCGGCCTCGCCGGAGGGGAGGGCGAACGCCGTCTCGCTGGCGCCGAGTTCGGCCGCGATCGCGCCCATCTGGTCGTCCGAGAGGCCGGCGGCGTCGGGGAGGACGCCCGCCGGGTTGCCCGCCATCGGTTCCTCGGTGAAGGCGTCCACGAGCAGCGCCGTGCGCGTGTCCATGCGCCGGTGGTCGACCGGGCGGCGCAAAGTCGTTTCCCACGCGTCGGGAGCGACCGAAAGGACAAGGGGTGCCGGGACGGTGGTCCCGGTATGGAGCCAACCGAGGACGTTCCCTGCACGATCACCGACTGGGAGTACGTCTACGGGCGCAGTCGCGAGGTGTCGACCCAGGTCAAGCGCGCGACCTTCGAACCGGACGTGGTCGTGGCGCTGGCCCGCGGCGGGTGGTTCGCCGGCCGGTGTCTCTGTGACTTTCTCGGTCTCGACGACCTGACGAGCCTGAAGATCGAACACTACGTCGGGACGGCCGAGCGCGCCGACGAACCCCAGGTCCGTTACCCCATGCCGGAGGGGTCGGTCGCCGACAAGGACGTGCTCGTCGTCGACGACATCGCGGACACGGGCCAGTCCCTCGAGCGGGCCAAAGAGTACGTCGATGGCCGCGATCCGAACGCCGTGCGGACGGCCACCCTGCAGTTGCTCGACAACAGCGAGTTCGAACCCGACTTCGTGGGCGAGCGACTGTCGGAGTGGACCTGGGTGGTCTACCCCTGGAACTTCGTCGAGGACATGGTGGAACTCGTCGGGGGCGTGATGGCCCGAGCCGACGCCGACGTGATCGACGAGGACGACCTCCACGACCTGCTCGAGCGCCACCACGACGTGGGCCGGATCGAACTCGAGATCGCCCAGCCCGGTCGGCTGCCCGAAATCCTGGCCGAGATGGAGCGCCGCGACCAGGTCGAACACGTCGGTGATGGGTGGCGGCTGATCGAGTGATCGCGACCGGCCGTTCCGGGAAATCGATCGCGACCAGTCGTCCCGGGGAGCGAACACGACTGCGCGCGAACCGAAAGGCGTCTTAGGCCCGGTGCGTTGCCCACGCACGTGTCGCTGCTGGGCATCTTCGGGAACGCCATCCTGCCGGTCCTGGCGATCGGAGCCGTCGGCTTCCTGCTCGGGCGGCTCACCGGGATCGAGGTCGGCGGGCTCAACACCGTCGCGGTGTACGTGCTCGCCCCGGCGCTGGTGTTTCACAGCATCGTGACGACCGGCCTGACCGGCGAGACGCTGCTGACGGTGGGGCTCGGCGTGGCCGCCTTCACCGTCACGATGACCGTCGTGGCCGAGGGCATCGGGCGGGCGCTGGGCGAGCGCGAACCCCTCCTGAGCGCGTTCGTCCTCGCGTGCGTGTTCTCGAACTCCGGCAACTACGGCCTCCCGCTCTCGGCGTTCGCCTTCGGCACCACGGGGCGCTCGACCGCGGCCATCTTCATGACCGCCCAGAGCGTGTTGATCTACACGCTCGGGGCGTACGTCGCCGCCCGATCCTCGGGCGAGGACGGCCTGGCCGGCGCCCGGCGCGTCCTCACGATCCCGCTCGTGTACGCCGTCCTCGCCGCCGTCGCGGTCCGCTGGCTCTCGCTGGCCCCGCCCGAGGGCGGGACAGTCATGTCGACCGTCGGGATGGTAGGCGACGCCGCCATCCCGATCATGCTCCTGATCCTGGGCGTCGAACTCGCGAACACGGACTACGGCGCGGCGCTCTCGCGCGTCGGGCGCCCGGTGGCCGTGAAGACGTTCCTCGCACCCGTCGTCGGCCTGGGCGTCGCGCTGGTCCTCTCGACGGTCGGACCGCTTGGCCTCTCCTTTGGCGACCCCGCCGTCGCGCGCACGTTCGTCCTCGAGACGTCGACGCCGACCGCGGTGACGCCGCTCATCCTGCTGATCGAGTTCGGCGACGATACCGCCGTCGGCGGCGTCTCGGCCGCCGAGTACGTCAGCACGACCGTCCTCGTCGCCGCCGTCGTGAGCGTGCCCGTCCTGACCGTGCTGATCTCGCTGCTCCGCTCCGGCGCGCTCCTCTAGACGTGGCGTGACCCCGGCGGTCGTCGCCCCGGTGCTGTCCCGCCCGAACGGTCTAGCGGCCGTCGTCCCGGACGTACTCGAGGGCCTGCCGGAACAGGTCCCGGTCGATCCGGTCGCCGCGGTCCTCGAGTTCCTCCCGGAACGTCGCTGGCGTCGTGTGTTGGTGTGACATACCACATCTAGTGCCAAAAGTATTTCCCGAAGTGAACGATTGCTGTCAGCGATCGCTCGTTGACACGGGGATGCTCTCGTCTCGAGGGCGACGAGCAGGGGAGGTCCCGAGAGTGACGAGCGGGGGAGTTGCGAGCCAAAACGGAGTCACAGTTCCCGCTGGGGGACGTACCCCCAGCGCTCGTACTCCCGTGCGTCGTAGAAGTCGTGGGTGTCGCCCTTCTCGAGGGGACTGGCGAGCGCGACGTACTCACAGTCCCGTTCGCGCGCCCACGCCCCGACGTGGTCGACGAGTGTCGCGCCGTATCCCTCCCCGCGCCGCGGTTCGTCGACCACGAGGTCGTACAGCCAGGCCTGGCGAGCGTGGTGGAGCAGGCCCGCGACCTGCACGCCCGCGACGCTCACCAGAGTGCCGTCGACGAACCCGCCGACCAGGTGGTACTCGTCCTGGCCGGTCCAGGCGTGTATCTCGTCGGGGTCACGGTCGGTCCAGAGCTGTCGGAGGACCGGAACCGCTCGCCGGCGCTCCCGATCCCCGGTGAGTTCGCGAACCTCCACGCGCAACGCGTCGACGGGATCCCTCAAATGCCTGGTCGTGGCGTGTCAGCCGGTCTCATACGGAGTATTGCGAGTCATTCCCGTCTCGACCGCACGGCGTCGTGCGGTCGGACCGGTACACAGTCGCAATAATCCGTATCACTCGAGAGTCTCGGCCGGGTCGACCACGGTGTCAGTCGAGGGCTCGACGCCCACCTGATCGCACAGGCCCGCCAGCGGGCACGCGTCCGGGTCGTCGAGACACGCCGGCCTGCGGGCCGTGCAGTACACCCGTCCGAACTGGATCATCGCCGTATGTCCGAAACCGAACTTCTCCGCGGGGACGGCAGCCTCGAGCGCCGCGCGGACATCCTCGTGGTCGGCGTCTGCGGGCGCCAGCCCCATCCGGCGGGCGATCCGGTGGACGTGCGTGTCGAC
>JBDGUH010000039.1:0-13716 GCA_042216055.1 Haloarculaceae archaeon | reverse complement strand
TCTCGCTGGCGCTCGCGGAGGGGTACTTCGCCGTGCCGCGCGAGATCACCCTCGTCGAACTGGCCGAGGAACTTGACATCTCCGATTCGGCGGTCTCCCAGCGGATCCGTCGCGGCCTCAGCCGGATCCTCTCCGCGACGATCGACCAGCACAGGTGAGCCCGGGGACGCCGTCACACGGACGTGACGTCGCCCGATCGGATTCCGGAATCCGACACTATTTATAAGTAAAAGACTTCTATATCGAAGCAACGGATGAATCAGCGACGCGGGCGTAGTGTACACCGGCGCCCGAGCACGCGGTCGTCAGTTCTGATGGCCCACGATCGTATCACCCCAATGGCGTTGGAATCGACAGCCAGGCCCCGTCCGCACCAATGAGTGTGTACGCCGAGTTCCGGCTCCCCCTCCGGGAACACCCGTTCGGGATCGCGCTCCGGGCCAGCCCCAGCGTCACCGTCGAGATCGAGCAGACCGTACCGACGGGCGGTTCGACCTACTACGTCTGGGTTTCCGGCCCGGAGCGTGCCGGCTTCCTCGAGGAGCTCCAGGCCAGCATGTCGCTGTCGGACCTGATCGTCGTCGACACCGTCAGCGATCGCTCCCTGGTCCGCTTCGAAGCGGATGGCCTGTTGACCCCGATCACCGAGGCCGCGGCCGAGGCGGACGCGACGGTCGTCGCCCTGCGCGGCGACGGCGACAGCTGGACGTACCGCCTCCGGTTCGGCGATGGCGAGGCGCTGACGACGTTTTACCGCACCTGTCGAAACCAGGGCCTCCCGGTGGAACTGCGACGGCTCCTCGACCCCGACGACCTCTCCGAGGTGCCGGAGTACGGCATCACGGACAAGCAACGCGAGACGCTGACGGCGGCCTTCGATGCGGGATACTTCGAGGTGCCGCGCGAGGCTACCCTCGCCGATCTCGCGGCCCGGCTCGGCGTCTCCGAGCAGGCCGTGTCCGAACGACTGCGGCGCGGGCTCTCCTCGCTGCTGACGTCGGCGTTCACCGACGAGTCGACGGCGGACGGGAGCGACCACGACGAGTGACGCGCCGAGCCGGGCGAGTCCGGCGACAGTTCGCCGGCCCGGGCGCGTCCGGCGATCGACCGCTACTCGCGGGCAGCGACCGAGACCTCGTCGTTCCGGATCAGGACGGCACGCCCGCCGTCGTCGACCCACGGGGCGCGGGTATCGCGACGCCGCTCGCTCGCGTGGCTCTTGAACGTCCCCCGGGTCGCCCTTCTAGTCCCGTCTTCCGTCGTCGTTCTTGTGGCTCTCCACGGTGAGCGTCGACTGTAGCAACGTCGAGATGGCCCGTCGCAGTCGCTGGGAGACGGCCGTGTCCGAGACCTCCAGTTCCTCGGCCAGTCCGACGAGGTCGACATCGCGGGGCACCTCGAAGTAGCCGCGTTCGAGGGCGAGGTGGAGCGTCTCGCGCTGGGGCTCGGTGAACTCCACGGAGCGGTCCTCCGCGGGTGACACCCCCGGATTGTGGACGCTCTGCAGGTCGATGTCGAGGCCCGAGCCGGTACACGAGCGGAAGAACTCGGTCAGGTCATCGTGGGTCGGAAACCGGATTTCGAAGCGCCACGTGCCTCGCTCGCCGACCCCCTCCAGCATCGTCCCGTCGGCGTCGTCGAGCGCCGTCAGGAGTCCTTGGTCCTGTGGGATCCACTCGGTGCGTACGAGCGCCTCGCCGTTGGCCTCGTCGACGACGTGAAACGAGCCGAGGTCGTCTGCGGCTTCGAGGGCGGACGTGATCGACTTGATGTGGTCGTTCGACGCCCAGAAGTAGGGGACGAAACTGCCGCTGACGGGTACGACGTGCACGAGTCGTACACGGATCGCCCAGCCGTCAGTGATCGCGCCCTCGAGGGCGAAGTCCTCGGCGGGGACCTCGATCGTCGCGATGACGCTCATCTCCTGGTGATCACGTATTGGTTGGACCGACAAGCATAAAGAGACTTCGATAATAAGGGTACCGGCAGGACGACAGCCCGACACCTCCCGTCCGGCGCCTGTCGGCGGGCCGAACGCCGCTGATTCCCCCCCCCCGATTTAAAATACTTCGATGGCGAACCCCGCCGTGTATCCCCGTTGGGCGGGAAACACGAGGCGTTCATGACTCGTCCCGGGGAAGGTGTCGCGGTAGAACAAGTGACCGTCCACCGGATCCTCGCCGACCCGCTGTGCAGACGCGCCGTTCGTTGCCTCCGGGTCATCGACGGTCCCGTCACGTTCGACGAACTCGTCACGCGGCTCCGGGATGGGGAGAGCGTCGATCGGGACGACGTGGCGCTTCGCCTCTATCACAACCACTTGCCGAAACTCGAGGAGGGCGGTGCGATCGAATTCGATCGCGGGACGGACCGCATCCGGCTCACGTCGCGGGGGGTCGCCGTCGCGCGCGTCGACCGGCTCACCCGGGAATTCCTCGAATCCCGGAACGACGGGTGAGCGCCCGCGCCGTCGCCCGACGGGCGGGGTCGTTAGCCTTTAACCGGCCGCTCCCGAACCGCGGGTAATGACTGCCCAAGCCGCCGAACGGGGCGAGCTGGCGGCCGTGATCGGCCTGGAGGTCCACGTCCAGCTCGAGACGGAGACGAAGATCTTCTGTGACTGCTCGACGGCCGCGAGCGACGAACCGAACACCAACACATGTCCGGTGTGTCTCGGCCTGCCGGGCGCGCTGCCGGTGCTCAACGAGGCCGCCGTCGAGGCCGCCGTGAAGGTCGGGAAGGCGATCGACGCCGACGTGCCCGAGGAGACCGCGTTCCACCGGAAGAACTACTACTACCCGGACCTGCCCAAGAACTTCCAGATCACCCAGTACGACGCGCCGATCTGTCGGGACGGCCGCCTCGCGTTCTCCCACGAGGGCCAGCGCCGCGAGGCGCGCATCCGGCGGGCCCATCTCGAGGAGGACCCGGGGTCGATCAAGCACGTCCGCGAGGGGACGGGCCCGCTCGACTCCCGGACCTGCTCGATCGACCGCGCCGACTACACCCTGATCGACTACAACCGCGCCGGGACGCCCCTGATGGAGGTCGTGACTGAACCGGACTTCCGCGACCCCAGCGAGGTCCGGGCGTTCCTCGAGAAACTGGAGGAGGTCCTCGAGTACCTGGGCGTGTTCGACGCCGGCCGGGACGGCAGTCTCCGCATCGACGCGAACCTCTCGATGGTCCCCGCCGACGAGGTGGCCGAGGACGGGACCGTCGACGAGGCCGTCCTCGAGTCGGCCAACCGCACCGAGGTCAAGAACATCTCCAGCCACCGCGGCGCCGAGCAGGCGCTCGCCTTCGAGGCCTCGCGCCAGCGGAAACTCATCGAGTCGGGCCGCGAGGTCGCCCAGGAGACCCGCCACTTCAACGAGACCCACGGCAACACGGTGGCGATGCGCTCGAAGGAGGAGGAGAAGGACTACCGCTACTTCCGGGAGGCCGACCTCCCGCCGCTGCGGGTCGCGGGCTGGAAGGACGAGATCGCCATCCCAGAGTTGCCCGACGCCCGCCGCGAGCGCTTCGTCGCGGCGTACGGCCTCAGCGAGGAGGCCGCCGCGAAGCTCACCAGCACCAAGCAGGTCGCGGACTTCTTCGAGGACGTGGCCGAGCGCTTCGACGCCGACCTCGCGGCCACCTGGGTCGCCGACGAACTGCTGGGCGAACTGAACTACCGCGACATGGCCGTCACCGACGTCGCGGACCGCCTCGACGAGGTGACGCGGCTGGTCGAACTCGTCGCCGAGGACGAGATAACCGCCAAGAACGCCCGCGAGACGGTCCTCCGGCGGATGCTCGACGAGGGCGAGTCCCCCGACGCGGTGGTCGAGGCCGAGGGGCTGGGCAAGACCGGCGGCGACGAGGTGCGGGCGGCCGTCGAGGCGGCCATCGAAGAGAACCCCGACGCCGTCGCGGACTACCACGACGGCGAGGGCGGCGCGATCAACTTCCTCGTCGGCCAGGTGATGCAAAAGACCGGGGGCAGCGCCGACCCCGGCGACGTGAATCAGTTGCTGCGCGAGGAACTCGAGGAGTAGACCGCTCCTCACGCCGCGGCAGGGGGCCGCTCCTCACGCCGCGGCAGGGGGCCGCTCCTCACGCCGCGGCAGGGGGCCGCTCCTCACGCCGCGCCGTCGTCCTCACCGGGCGTCACCCGCGCGAGGAACGCCCCGAGGTCGGTCGTGAACGCGTCGGGGTTGTCGAGGTTGGCGGCGTGGCCCGCGTCGGGCACGGACTGGACCGTCGCGTCGGGAATCGTCGCGCCGAGGTGGGCCGCCTGCCGGCGGACGAAGCCCGCGTCGTTCTCGCCGTGGAGGACCAGCGTCGGCACCGCGACGGCCGCCGGGTCGAGGCCGCTCCGCGCGAAGGCGACGAGCGCGCGGATCACCTTGGCGAACTCCTCGCTGGTCATGAGCGGGCCCGTCGCCCGGAGCGCCTCGACGCGCTCGTAGTCGCCGCTGACGCCCTCGCCCTGCAACCGCTCCTGGAGCCACACCTGCCAGCGCTCGACGCGCTCGTAGCCGAACAGGCGGACGAGCGGGATCGTCGCCCGCAGGCTCGACCGCTGGAGGCGCTCGCGCCAGTCCAGCGGCCGCGGGCCAAAGGAGTCCGCCAGCACCAGCCCCGAGAGGCCGTCCGGGTGGGCGACTGCGTAGGCCAGGGCGACGCACCCGCCCATCGAGTGCCCGACGACGACCGGCCGCTCGAGGCCCAGCGCGTCCACCAGCGCGGCGAGGTCCTCCGCGAACAGTTCGATCGAGTAGGCCGAGCGGTCCGAGGGGCCCGTCCGGCCGTGTCCCCGCAGGTCGTAGGTGACGACGGTGTACTCCCCGGCCAGGCGCTCGACCTGGGGGTCCCACTGGCCGTGGTCGACGATGGCGCCGTGGACGAACACCACCGGCGGCCCCTCGCCGGAGCGCTCGTAGTAGGTGTCCACGTCGTTGGTCCGGACGGTCGGCATACGCGGAGAGAGGGCGTGGACGGGGATAAGCCTGCGCCGAGGCGGTTCGTCCGTGATCGACCCGAACGCCGCCCCGACGGTCCCCCGGCCCGAAACTACCACCGCGAGCGCACGCGTACCCGCGGGTACGGCCGTACGCGTATCCGCACGCACACCCGCGCTGTCCCCCGATTTCGGGCGAAACGCTTTAGAACCGCGTCGGTCCTACCGGAGTGTAATGACCGAATCCGGAGGTGTCGGATGCGACTGATCGTCACCGAGAAGGACAACGCCGCGCGCCGCATCGCGGAGATCCTCTCGGAGGACAGCGCCACGGCCGAGCGGAAGAACGGCGTCAACGTCTACCGCTGGGGCGACACGCGCGCCGTCGGGCTCTCGGGCCACGTCGTCGGCGTGGACTTCCCGCCGGAGTACGCCGACTGGCGCGACGTCGAACCGGTCGAACTGGTCGACGCCGAGGTGACCAAATCGCCCACCCAGGAGAACATCGTCGCCACCCTGCGGTCGCTGGCCCGCGCGGCCGATCACGTCACCATCGCCACCGACTACGACCGCGAGGGGGAACTCATCGGCAAGGAGGCCTACGAACTCGTCCGCGAGGAGACAGACGCCCCCGTCGATCGGGTGCGCTTCTCCTCGATCACGGACCGCGAGGTGCGGGCGGCGTTTGCCGACCCCGACGAGGTCGACTTCGACCTGGCGGCGGCCGGCGAGGCCCGCCAGGTGATCGACCTCGTGTGGGGGGCGGCGCTGACCCGCTTTCTCTCGCTGTCGGCCCGGCAACTGGGCGACGACTTCATCTCCGTGGGCCGGGTGCAGTCGCCGACGCTGAAGCTCATCGTCGACCGCGAGCGCGAGATCCAGGCCTTCGACCCCGAGGACTACTGGGAGATCGTCGCCGACCTCGTCAAGGACGACAGCGCCTTCGAGGCCCAGTACTTCTACGACGACGACGGCAGCGAGGCCGAGCGTATCTGGGAGGAGGCGACCGCCGACGCCGTCTACGAGGACCTGTCGGAGGCCGACGCCGCGACGGTCACGAGCGTCCGCCGGCGCACCCGCACCGACGCCCCGCCCGCGCCGTTCAACACGACGGCGTTCATCTCCGCGGCGGGGTCGCTCGGTTACTCCGCCCAGCGGGCCATGTCCATCGCCGAGGAGCTGTACACCGCCGGCTACGTCACCTACCCCCGGACGGACAACACTGTCTATCCCGAGGATCTGGACCCCGAGGCGTTGCTCGATTCCTTCGTGGGCAGCTACTTCGGCGAGGACGCCGAGCGCCTGCTCGACCAGCCCGGGGTCGAGCCCACCGAGGGCGACGACGAGACGACCGACCATCCGCCGATCCACCCGACGGGCGAACTCCCCGCGCGGGCCGACCTCGGCGAGGACGAGTGGGAGGTGTACGAACTCGTCGTCCGGCACTTCTTCGCCACGGTGGCGCCGGCCGCCGAGTGGGAGCACCTGCGGGTGGTGGCCGAGGCAGGCGAGCACCGCCTGAAGGCAAACGGCAAGCGCCTCCTCGAGCCGGGGTACCACGCCGTCTACCCTTACTCCGGCGCCAGCGAGACGGCCGTCCCGGACGTGAGCGAGGGCGAGTCGTTGGCCATCGCCGACGTCGAACTGTCGGCCAAGCAGACCCAGCCGCCGCGCCGCTACGGGCAGTCCCGGCTCATCAAGAAGATGGCCGACCTCGGCATCGGCACCAAGTCCACCCGGCACAACACCATCGAGAAGCTGTACGAGCGGGGGTACGTGGAGGGCGACCCGCCCCGGCCGACGACGCTGGCCGAGGCCGTCGTCGAGGCCGCCGAGGAGTTCGCCGACCACGTCCTCAGCGAGGAGATGACCGCCCAGTTAGAGCGGGACATGACCGCCATCGCCGAGGGTGAGGCCACCCTGGACGAGGTCACCGCCGAGTCCCGCGAGATGCTCGAGCGCGTGTTCGAGGAACTGCGCGGCTCCCGGGAGGCCATCGGCGAGCACCTCCAGGAGTCGCTGAAGGCCGACAAGCGCCTGGGCCCCTGCCCCGAGTGTGGCGAGGACCTCCTGGTGCGGCGCTCCCGACAGGGGTCGTACTTCGTGGGCTGTGACGGCTTCCCCGAGTGTCGGTACACGCTCCCGCTGCCCTCCACCGGCGAGCCGCTGGTGCTCGAGGAGACCTGCGAGGAACACGGCCTCAACCACGTGAAGATGCTGGCCGGCCGGGACACGTTCGTCCACGGCTGTCCCCGCTGTGAGGCCGAGAAGGCCGACCGGACGGAGGATCGGGTCATCGGCGCGTGCCCGGAGTGTGGCGAGACCCACGGCGGCGAACTCGCCATCAAGCGCCTGCGCTCGGGGTCCCGGCTGGTGGGCTGTACGCGCTACCCCGACTGCGAGTACTCGCTGCCCCTGCCGCGCAACGGCGACATCGAGATCCAGGACGAGCGCTGTGAGGAACACGACCTCCCCGGGTTGCACGTCCTCGACGACGGGGACGACGACCCGTGGGAGCTGGGCTGTCCCATCTGCAACTACGAGGAGTACCGGGCCCGCAACGCCGTCGAGGACCTGGAGGACCTGGACGGCGTCGGCCCGGCGACGGCCGAGAAGCTCGAAGCCATCGGCGTCGAGTCGCCCGCCGACCTCGCGGACGTGGAGCCGGACGCCGTGGCCGGCGAGGTGCAGGGCGTCAGCGCCGACCAGGTCGAGGACTGGCGCGCCGAAGTGGCCGAGTGAGCGGGCGTCGTCAAGTGGCCGAGTGAGCGGGCGTCGTCAAGTGGCCGAGTGAGCGGGCGCTGTCTCCCGGTTCGACGCGCCCCCGACCGCCAGCCGCAGGTAACGGGCTCGCATCCACTCTGATTGGGTTCGCATCCGCGGCTATCGGGCTCGCATCCGCTAGTATGGCTTTATGCGGCGAGCAGGCGTCCCTCTACCCGGTGAAGAGAATGAAGCAATTCAGGACCACCCTCCTCGACTGGATCGCCCTCGTACTCGTCGTCGTCGGCGCGCTCAACTGGGGCATCGTCGGCATCGCCCACTTCGTCGACGCCACCGCCAACTGGAACGTCGTGAACCTCCTCCTGGGATCGGCCCCGGCGGTCGAGTTCGCGGTGTACCTGCTCGTCGGCCTCGCGGGCCTGTACGCGATCTACTTCGCGTCGCGGCTCCCCGCGGCCGCGGAGCGTGACACCGGGACCGGACGCGGCGAGGGCACCGCGCCCAAGTAAGGCCCGTGACCGGTTTTCCTGCACGGCGGACGCCTCGTTTTTCCGAACAGCCACAGTCGCTCGTCTTGTCCGAATCGCCCCGGTCGTCCGCGATGGCAGTGTTCAGAGAGGAGGCAACAGTGCGACGACGCGAACAGCGTGAAAGCCTCGGGTCGAACGAGCCGGGGCTTTCACCCTGGTTGTCGCGGCCATCCTCACGTCCGTCTCTGAACAGTGCGCCGTAGACGACCCGAAGCCGTTTTACCGACACGCGCGAGTGTCGCTGGTATGAGCGACTGGTCGGACTGGGATCACATCGTCAAGATCGACCCGGACAAGACGCTCGTGGAGGGCGAGACCTTCGCGGACGTCTGTCAGACCGGGACCGACGCGCTGGAGATCGGGGGGACCCTGGACGTGACCAGCGAGAAGATGGCGCGGGTGATCGAGGCCTGTGCGACCTACGACGTGCCGCTGTACCAGGAGCCCTCGAACCCCGCCGTCGTCGTCGAGGACGACGCCGTCGACGGCTACCTCGTGCCGGTGGTGCTCAACGCCGGCGACGTGGCCTGGACGACGGGCTTTCACAAGGAGTGGGTCAAGACCGACGACGTGGACTGGGACCGGACGACCACCGAGGCCTACGTCATCCTCAACCCGGAGTGCAGCGCCGCGCGACTCACCGAGGCCGACTGCGAGCAGGACCCCGCCGACGTGGCCGCCTACGCGGAGGTCGCCGAGCAGATGCTCGGCCAGGAGATCGTCTACGTCGAGTACTCCGGGACGCTTGGCGACCCCGAGACGGTCGCGGCCGCCGCCGACGCGCTGGACGAGACGACGCTGTTCTACGGCGGCGGCATCCGCGACTACGAGTCCGCCCGGCGGATGGCCGAACATGCCGACACCGTGGTCGTCGGCGACCTCGTCCACGACCGGGGCGTCGACGCCGTCCGCGAGACCGTCGAGGGCGCCAGGGACGCCGCGCGCGCCACGCAGTGACCGAGCGCGCCGGCCCGCGCTCGAGACGAGAGACGACGCGGTCGCCGCAAGGGGGTGCGCGAGTCGCGTGTGAACCGCTGACCCGGAAGGACTGTCCTTAAGTCGGCCCCAGCGAAACGGCGAGTATGGACGACCGAACCTACACCGCGGACGCCGAGCCGGGCGAGACCGTCACGGTCGCCGGCTGGGTCCACGAGGTCCGCGACCTCGGTGGCATCGCCTTCCTCATCCTGCGGGACAAGACCGGCAAGATCCAGGTCAAGTTCGAGAAAGACGAGATGGACGACGATCTGGTCGAGACGGGCACCGAGATCCACCGCGAGTCCGTCGTCTCGGTGACCGGCGCCGTCGAGGCCGAGGAGCGCGCCCCCACGGGCGTCGAGATCGTCCCCGCGTCGGTCGAGGTCATCGCCGAGGCCGACCCCGAACTGCCGCTTGACCCCTCCGGGAAGGTGGACGCCGAACTCTCGACGCGGCTGGACAACCGGACGCTGGATCTCCGCAAGCCCGACGTGAAGGCGATCTTCGAGATCCGCGCGGCGGTCCTGCGCGCGGCCCGCGAGGCGTTTCGCGACCTGGGGAGCACGGAGATCAACACGCCCAAGATCGTCGCCACGGGCACCGAGGGCGGCACCGAACTGTTCCCCATCACCTACTTCGGGCGCGAGGCGTTCATGAACCAGAGCCCGCAGCTGTTCAAGCAGCTGATGGTCGGCTCGGGCCTCGAGCGGGTGTTCGAGATCGGCCCCATCTTCCGCGCCGAGGAGCACAACACGCCCCGCCACCTCAACGAGGCCACCTCGATCGACTTCGAGTCGGCCTTCTTCGACCACCGGGACGCGATGGACGCCTGCGAGGCGGTCGTCCGGGCGGCCTACGACGGCGTCGCCGAGCACTGCGCCGACCAACTGGAGACGCTGGGGCTGGCCGACTCGTTCGGCCTCGACGAGGAGCCGTTCCCGCGCATCACCTACGAGGAGGCGATCGAGCGAGTCAACGCCACCGGCGCGCTCGCGGAACCGCTGGTGTGGGGCGACGACCTCTCGACCGAGGCCGAGCACGCGCTGGGCGAGGACGTGGGCCGCCACTACTTCGTCACGGACTGGCCCAGCGAGATCAAGCCCTTCTACATCAAGGACCACGACGACGACGCCGCGGTGTCGACGGGCTTTGACCTGATGCACCCGTCGCTGGAACTGGTCTCGGGCGGCCAGCGCGAGCACCGCTACGACGAACTCGTCGCCGGCTTCGAACAGCAGGGCCTCGACCCCGAGGCCTTCGAGTACTACACCAAGATGTTCCGCTACGGGATGCCGCCCCACGCCGGGTGGGGCCTGGGCGCGGAACGGCTCGTGATGACGATGCTGGACCTGGACAACATCCGCGAGGCCGTCCTCTTCCCGCGGGACCGACAGCGGTTGAGCCCGTAGAGCGACCTACTCCCCGAGGTCGCCGACGGCCCGCGCTCGCAGTTCGCCGGTCGTGTGCAGCCCGTGCTGGTCCATCCGCCGGACGATCCGGCGGGCGTGCGAGCGCTTGAGATACCGGTCCTCGACGGCGGCGCGCACGACGACGCCGAAGCTACTGGTGACGGTGGCGCGGAAGCCGTCGGCCAGGCGTCGCAGGCGCCGGTCTTCCGCGACCACGCCGACGGCCGTCCGGTCCTCGGGGTCGCGGTCGGCGAACACCCCCGCGAGGACGCTCGCCGTCGCGTCGTCGGTCGCCGCGTCCGCCGACCCCAGCACTGCCCGCGCCCGCTCGCGGTGTTCGTCGTCGGCCTCGCTCCCGGGCCGGCCCTCGCTGAACGCGGCGAGGTTCGAGGCGGCCGGTTCGACGTCCACCGCCTCCCGGACGGCGTCGGTGACGACGGCGGTCCCGTCGAAGGCCTCGAGCAGGCCGAGTTCGCCCACCTGCCCGAGGTCGTACGCCGAGACGGGGCCGACGTAGACGCGAGTCATAGCTCGCCGGCCGCGTCGGCGTCCATCTCCAGGTCGCCCGGCTCGAGCTGGGTGGTGAGGTTGTGCTCGCGGGCCAGTTCCAGCCACTCGGCGACGGAGACGTCCGCGACGCTCGCGGCCTCGACGGCCGAGATCTCGCCCGTCTGGTAGCGCTCGACGGCTACCCGCACGCGCAGGGTCGCAAGCCCCTCCCGGAGGGCCTTCCGGATGGTCGTCGAGCGGTCCTCCGAGAGCAACTCGGCCACCGCGTCGAGTTCGTCCTTCTCCTCGCCCGGCATCCGCGCGCTGATCGTCGGCATGTGTGCGTTCGACTACGCCGTAATACAAAAATCCCCTGGGCTCGGTGACTGGGTTTAAGCCCGCCGGTCACGGAGGCCAGGGCGATGACCGAGACAGCGGCGTTCGTCCCGGGGCACGTGACGGCCTTCTTCACCGTCGACGAGGGCGATGACCCGGTCGAGACGGGATCGCGGGGCTGTGGGATCGCGCTCTCGGACGGCGTGCGGGTGACCGCCCGGCGGGCCGACGAGCGCTCGGTGCTGCTGAACGGCGAGCGGATCAAGATGGAGGCCGTCGAGCGCGTGCTCGACGCGCTGGCGGCCACCGCCGAGGTGCGCGCCGAGACGGACCTGCCCCTCGGATCGGGCTTTGGCGTCTCCGGGGCCGTCAGCCTGGGCGCGGCGCTGGCGGTCAACGCGGCCTTCGAGCGGGGGCTCTCGGCGAACGAACTCGTCACCGTCGCCCACGGCGCCGAGGTGCAGGCCGGGACCGGCCTGGGTGACGTGGTCGCGCAGGCCCGTGGCGGCGTCCCAATCCGGCTCGAGCCGGGCGGTCCGGAGTGCAACTACGTCGACGCGGTGCCCGTCCGGGGACGGATCGAGTACCTGGTGCTTGGCGAGCGCTCGACGGCGGACGTGCTCGCAGGCGAGACCGACGCGGTGACGGCGGCCGGCGAACGGGCGCTCTCGCGGGTGGTCCGGGAGCCGACCCTCGACAGCGTCTTCCGTGCGGCCCGGCAGTTCTCCCGCGAGGCCGACCTGCTCACCCCCGAGGTGCGCGCCGTCGTCGAGGACGTGTCCGGGGCCGGCGGGTCCGCCGCGATGGCGATGCTCGGCGAGACGGTCGTGGCGACGGGGACGGGGCTGACCGACGCCGGTTACGACGCCCGGGCCTGCGAGATTCACCCCGCCGGCGCCACGCTGGAGTGACGGGAGACAGCCCATCGGCGCCGCGCTCGAGTGACAGCGACGGCTTTTCGACCGCGGACCGTCCAGTGGGGGTATGGACGAGTTCGACGTCCCCGAGAGCCACCCCCGGTACGAGTCGCTGTTGACCCGCCACCGCATCGAGGCCGGCGTCGAGAAGGGCATCACGAGCAGACAGGGGCTCATCGCGCAGGGCCGGGGCGAGGCGTTCGACTACCTGCTGGGCGAGCGGACCATCCCCAGCGCCGACGACGCCGAACGGGTCGCCGCGGCCCACCTGCTCGCGGCCGCCCACGCCGTCCTCTCGGTCAACGGCAACGCCGCCGCGCTCGCGCCCGCGGAACTGGTCGAACTCGCGGACGTGACGGGCGCGGACCTCGAGGTGAACCTCTTTCATCGCACCGACGAGCGGGTGCGAGCCATCGCCGACCACCTCCGCGAGCACGGCGCCACCGCGGTGAAGGGGCTGGCGGCCGACGCGCGCATTCCGGGACTGGACCACGAGCGCGCGAAGGTGGACGCCGACGGTATCTACGACGCCGACGTAGTGCTGGTGCCCCTGGAGGACGGCGACCGCGCGGCGGCGCTCGCCGAGATGGGCAAGACCGAACTCGTCGTCGACCTGAACCCGCTCTCGCGGTCGGCCCGCGCGGCCGACGTCCCCCTCGTCGACAACCTCGTGCGCGCGCTCCCGAACGTGACCGCCCACGCCCGCGACCTGCGGGGCGACCCGGCGGCCCAGCGCGCGGCCATCGAGGGGTTCGACGCCGCCGAGACGCTTGCGGCCGCCGAGCGGGCCATCCGCGAGGGCGAGTGGGGCAGCGACGCCTGACCGCGCCTGCCGCTTTCTCGGCTCCAACTCCGATCCCGACCCCGACCCCGGCCCCGTCCCGCTCGCCCCGGAACGCAACACCTTTGCCGTCGCCGTCGATATTACCGGGTGGTATGAGTCAGTTTGACCAGTTCAGCGACGTGGGCGAGGCGGAAGTGACCCGGGCCATCGGACAGGAGTGGACCGAGGAGTTCATGGACTTCTCGGACTCGGACGTCATCATCGTCGGCGGCGGTCCCTCGGGGCTGATGGCCGCGAAGGAACTGTCCGAGCGCGGCGTCCGGACGATGGTCGTCGAGAAGAACAACTACCTCGGCGGGGGCTTCTGGCTCGGGGGCTTCCTGATGAACAAGGTCACCGTCCGGGACCCGGCTCAGCAGGTGCTCGACGAACTCGACGTCGACTACAAGCAGTCCCAGGACTCCGAGGGGCTGTACATCGCCAACGGCCCCGAGGCCTGTTCGGGCCTCATCAAGGCCGCCTGCGACGCCGGCGCGAAGATGCAGAACATGACGGAGTTCACCGACATCGTCATCCGCGAGGACCACCGCGTCGGCGGCATCGT
>JBDGUH010000073.1:3803-14615 GCA_042216055.1 Haloarculaceae archaeon | reverse complement strand
GCGGCACCGTCGCCTCGGCGTAGGCGTAGATGAGCTTCGCGCCCCGGCGGATGATCCCGTCGTGCTCCTGGTCGGTGCCCGGCATGAACCCGGGCACGTCGACGAAGGTGAGGATGGGGACGTTGAACGAGTCACAGAAGCGGACGAATCGGGCGGCCTTCTCCGCGGCGTCGATGTCGAGCGTCCCGGCGCTGACCCGGGGCTGGTTGGCGACGATCCCGACCGACCGGCCGTCCATGCGGCCGAAGCCGACGACGACGTTGCGCGCCCACCCGCCGTGGACCTCGAAGAACGAGCCCTCGTCGACCACGCGGTCGATCACCGCCGTCATGTCGTAGGGTTTGCGGGGGGCTTCCGGCACGATGTCGGTCACGTCCTCGAGCTGGCGCTCGGGGTCGTCCCACGGGCTGACCCGCGGGGGGTCTTCCATGTTGTTCTGCGGGAGATAGGAGAGCAGGCGCCGGATGTTGTCGAGCGCCTCTTCCTCGCTGTCGCAGGCGAAGTGGGCCACGCCCGACCGGGAGGCGTGTGACTGAGCGCCGCCCAGTTCCTCTTTGGAGACCTGCTCGCCGGTGACCGTCTCGATCACGTCGGGCCCGGTGATGAACATGTGGCTGGTGTCGTTGACCATGAACGTGAAGTCGGTCAGCGCCGGCGAGTAGGTCGCCCCGCCCGCGCAGGGGCCCATGATGGCCGATATCTGGGGGATGAGCCCCGAGGCACGCGTGTTGCGCTCGAAGATCTTGGCGAAGCCGACCAGCGAGTCGACCCCCTCCTGGATGCGCGCGCCGCCGGAGTCGTTGAGCCCGATCACCGGGACGCCGTTCTCGATGGCCTTGTCCATCACCTTGCAGATCTTGTCGGCGACCACCTCGCCGACCGACCCTCCAAGCACCGTGAAGTCGTGGGCGAACAGGAACACCTTCCGTCCGTTGATCTCGCCGTAGCCCGTCACCACGGCGTCGCCGGGGAACTCCTTGTCGGCCATCCCGAAGTTCGTCGAGCGGTGCTCGACGAAGGGGTCGACCTCCCGGAACGACCCCTCGTCGACCAGCACCTCGATGCGCTCGCGGGCGGTCATCTTCCCCTTGGCGTGCTGTGCCTCGATGCGGTCCTCGCCGCCGCCGAGTTCGGCCTCCCGGCGGCGGCGCCGCAGTTCCTCGATCGGGTCCTCCGTCTCGTCCGCGTCTTGCTCTTGTTGTTCGCTCACGGTTACCACTCCATGCCGCCGTTGACGCCGACGACCTGACCGGTCATGTAGCTCGCATCCGGACTGGCCAGGAACCGGACGATCGGCGTGATGTCCTCGATCTGTGCGAACCGGTCCAGCGGGATGTCCCGCAGGATCTTCTCCTGGACGCGCTTTGGCACCTCCTCTAGCATGTCCGTCGCGACGAACCCCGGGGCGACGCAGTTGGCCGTCGATCCCGTGTGGGCCATCTCCAGGGCGATGGTCCGGGTGAACCCGAACAGCCCGGACTTCGTGGCCGCGTAGTTGGCCTGTCCGTAGTTGCCCCGCTGGCCGACCACCGACGAGATGTTGATCAGGCGGCCGTGCTCGGCCGCCCGGAGGTCGTCGTAGAACTCCTTGGTGCAGTTGAACACGCCGCCGAGGTTCACGTCGATCACCCGGTCCCAGTCCTCGCGGGTCATGTTCTCGAACTTCTTGTCGACCGTGATCCCGGCGTTGTTCACCAGCACGTCCAGCGGGCCGTACTCCTCGGTCACGCGCGCGCACATCGAGGACACGTCCTCGCGCTCGGAGACGTCCGCCTGGGCGGTGATCGCAGTCCCCCCCGACTCCTCGATGGCTGCCGCGACTTCGCGGGCCCGCTCCGCCGAGGACCGGTAGTTGACGACCACGCTGGCGCCGTGTGCGCCCAGGTCCTCGGCGATGCCGCGGCCGATCCCCCGGGACGCGCCCGTCACCAGGCAGGTCTGTCCCTCCAGGGTCGCGGGCATCTATGTCCCCCCGATGCTTCGTGCGATCATCGTACCTAATCGTGGCCGCGCACAGGCAAATAATAGTTCGCCTTGGCGAAGGCTCCAGTTGGCTTCCACTTCCCTCGTGGGCACGCGCCCGGAGCGACAGGTACTTTTGGCTGCCCTAAAGAATTGCGATCATGACAGCGGACGTCTGCGTCGTGGTCCCGACGATCAGGAACCACGAGTGCGTGCGCGAGTACGTCGCGAACGCGCGGGCCCACGGCTTCGACGCGGACCGCCTGTACGTCGCGCTGGTCACCGAGTCGTCCTGCCCGACCGGGGAGATGCGCGCGATGCTCGCGGACCTGGGGGTCGATGGGGCGGTGTTCGACGAGGCGGACCGCCACGCGTGGCTCGCCGAGCGCGACGCCGCCGAGTACGCGCACCTCATTCCCGCGGCCAGTCACGCACAGACCTCCTTCGGCCTGCTGTACCTGTGGGCCGAGGACTTCGAGTACGGCGTCTTCATCGACGACGACACAGCGCCCCACGGGGACGTAGACTTCTTCGGGACCCACCTGGCCAACCTCGCATGCGAGGGGACCGTCGAGGGCGTCGCCTCCGACGAGCGGTGGGTGAACGTCCTCTACCAGTCGGCCGACGACCTCGATCTGTATCCACGGGGCTACCCCTACGGCGCGATGGACGAGACCGTCGAGACTGAACCCGTCGAGGTCGAGGACGTGGTGGCCTCGCAGGGGCTGTGGACCAACGTCCCCGACCTCGACGCCGTGCGCATCCTGACGGACGGGGACCTGCGGGGACAGGCCCGGACCCGCACCCGCGCCGAGCACTTCCCGCGGGACTTCGTCGCCCGCGAGGGCCAGTATCTCACCGTCTGCTCGATGAACCTGGCCTTCCGCCGCGAGGTCGTCCCCGCGTTCTACCAGCTCCCGATGGACGACAACCCGTGGGACGTCGGCCGGTTCGACGACATCTGGAGCGGACTGTTCCTCAAGCGGGCCTGCGACGTGCTGGGCAAGCAGATCTACAACGGCCGTCCGCTCTGTGCGCACAACAAGGCGCCGCGCTCGACGTTCTCGGACCTGACCGGCGAGGTCCACGGCCTCGAACTGAACGAGCACATCTGGGAGGTCGTCGACGGCGCGGGGGCCGATGCAGAGAGCTACGCCGGCGTGTTCGCAGCGATCGCCGACGCGCTCGCCGAGGGCGAGTTCGACGACTGGGAGAACGGCGCCTTCCTGAACCACTGCGGGGAGTACATGCGCGACTGGCTCGACTGCCTCGAGACCCTGCGCCCGGGGAGCCTCGAGACGGCCGGCTCGCGGGCGGTGACCGCGGACGACTAGAAAGACATAAGTTCTTTAGGCCAACCTAAATCAAACAATGAGAGAGGACGACGAGGGCCCCGTCGGGACCGGTGACGCGTCGATCGGAATCGACGGACGGCTCACGCGGCGGCGGCTGCTGGCGGCGGGCGCGAGCGCGGTGACGCTGTCGACGGCCGGGTGCACGTCGCTGCTCTCGGGGTCCGGGAGCGACGAGTCGCTGTCGACGTTCCGGGGGTCCGGCGCGCTCGTCGAGGGCCGGCCCGCGCCCGGCGGGATCTCCATCGACGACCTCCCTGCGCTGTCGGGATCGCTGCGGATCTATCTGGGCGGGGGCGAGAGCGGGCTGTACGTCGACCTGCTGAACCTCCTCTCGGACGTGTACGACGGCTTCGAGTTCCGGTACACGCGCGGGGCCGCGAGCGACCTCGCGAACACGATCGTCGAGGAGAACAGGGCGGCCACCCCCCAGGCAGACCTCTTCCTGGCCGTCGACGCCGGATCGCTCGGGTCGGTCGCCCAGGCGGGCGCCACCGAACCCATCCCCCAGGAGTCGCTGGACCTGGTCGGCGAGAACTTCCGGGACCCACAGGGTCGCTGGGTCGGGTTCGCCGGCCGCGCCCGGGCGGTGCCGTTCAACACGAACCGGCTCTCGGCCGACGACATCCCGACGAGCGTCCGTGAGTTCCCCCGCTTCGGGCCGTTCCAGGACGACGTTGGCTGGGCGCCGACCTACGGCGCGTTCCAGACGTTCGTGACGGCGATGCGGGCGATCCGGGGCGACGACGCGACGCGGCGCTGGCTCCGGGCCATGGAGGAGGCCGGCGTCAGCGAGTACCCCGACGAGTGGCGCGTCTCGAACGCCGTCGCCGACGGCTCGGTCGCCGGGGGACTGGCCAACCACTACTACGCGCTGCGCGTGCTCAACGCCCGCGAGGACGCCCCGATCGACCTGGCGTTCACGCGCAACGACGCGGGCTCGCTGGTCAACGTCTCGGGCGCCGAGATCCTCGCGGGGACCGAGCGTCCGGACCTGGCGGGCAACCTCGTGCGCCACCTGCTGTCGGCCGAGGCCCAGGAGTTTTTCGCCACGCGGACCTACGCCTACCCGATGATTTCGGGGGTCGACCCGGTCGGTGACCTGCCCACGATCGACGAGCTCCACCCGCCTGACGTGAACCTCGCCGAACTGACCGACGTGGACGGCACGCTCGACCTGCTCCGCGAGGCCGGTGTCCTCTGATGGCGATCGACGACGCGCGCGACGCGATCGCGGAGCAGACGACGGGCGAGGACGACGACGGATCGGCCTCCACGCTCGTGGCGGTGGCGGCGACGGCCGTCGCGCTGCTGGTCGTCTCGCCGCTGACCTGGCTGTTCCTGCGCGGGGGGTCGATCCCGCCCGAACGGGCACTCTCCCTGCTGACCAGCGACACGACGATCCGGGTCACGATCAACACCTTCGGGCTGGTCGGGGTCGTCACGGTCGCGTCAGTACTATTGGGAGTGCCGCTGGCCTACCTGACGGTCCAGACCGACCTCCCCTTCCCCCGCTTTTTCACGATCACCAGCGCGCTCCCGCTGGTCGTCCCGAGCTATCTCGGCGCGTTCGCGTTCGTCTCGGCCTTTGGCCCCCGCGGCGTGCTGGCGGGCCTGCTCGCGCCCGTCGGCATCGAACAGATCCCCTCCCTCTATGGCTTCCCCGGGGCGGTGCTGGTCATGACGCTGTACACGTACCCCTACATCTTCCTGACGACCCGGGCGACGCTGCTGTCGATGGACGGCACGGTCGTCGAGGCGGCGCGCTCGCTGAACCACACCCGCTGGGAGGCGTTCAAGCGGGTGACGCTCCCGCGGCTCCTGCCGGGCATCGCCGCCGGCGCCCTGCTGGTCGCGCTGTACACGCTGTCCGATTTCGGCACCCCGACGATCATGCGCCTCGACGTGTACACCCGGATGATCTACAACGAGTTCGGCCGCCGGAGCCTCGACGCGGCGTCGCTGCTCTCCCTGCTCTTGCTCGTGATGGCCTTCGCCATCCTCGCGCTCGAGTCACGCATCGGCGCCGACCGCGAGGGGGCCTACGTCTCCCGGGGGCGGCGCCGTCCCGGCACCGTACGCCTCGGGCGCTGGAAGTGGCCCGCGGTAGCGTTCGCCTCGCTGGTCGCCGTCCTCGCGCTGGTGGTCCCCGTCGGCATCCTCCTCCTGTGGCTGGTCCGCGAGGGGCCGGGCTACGCCGCCGGCGGGATGCCCTTCCACCTGGCGACGGCGTGGCACTCGGTGTCGCTCTCGGCGGCGGCGGCGATCATCTGCGTGCTCGCGGGCCTCCCCATCGCGTATCTCGCCTCCCGGTCGTCCGGCCTCGCGGGGTCGCTCCCCGAGCGGTTCTCCTACGTCGGCTACGCGACGCCCGGCGTCGTGATCGGCCTCGCGCTGGTGTACCTGGGCCTGCTGTACGTTCCCTTCCTGTACAAGAGCGTCGTCCTGCTGGTGTTTGCCTACGTGGTGCGCTTTCTCCCCCAGGCCATCGGGACGACCAAGTCCTCGCTGTTGCAGGTCGACCCGCGCTACATCGAGGCCGCGCGGTCGCTCGGGTACGCGCCGCTCACCGCGTTCCGGAAGGTCGTCCTGCCGCTCGTGGTGCCCGCGCTGGCGGCCGGCGGGGCGCTCGTGTTCCTGACCGCGATGAAGGAACTGCCGGCGACGCTGATGCTCCGGCCGTTCGGTTTCGAAACGTTCGTTACCTACATCTGGGAAGTACGGGAACAGGGATACTACGGCCAGGCGGCGATCCCGGCGCTGGTGTTGCTCGCCGTCTCCGGCCTCTCGATGCTCGTGATCCTCGGACGGGAGCGATTCGATGGCACGTAACGACACCACCACGGAGTCGTTCGATCAGGTCGAGGCCGCCGTCGAGGACCCGTCGGCGACGGTCCTCGAACTCGACGGCGTCACCAAGCGGTACGGCTCCGAGACGGCCGTCGACGACCTCTCGCTGTCGGTCCACGACGGCGAACTCCTGACGCTGCTGGGGCCGTCTGGCTGTGGCAAGACGACCACGCTGCGGATGATCGCCGGCCTGGAGCGACCGACCGCCGGCACCATCTCGCTGGGGGGCGAGGTGGTCGCCGACGCCGACGCCGCCCGCAAGCCCGAGGAGCGCGACGTCGGCATCGTCTTCCAGGACTTCGCGCTGTTCCCGCACCTCGACGTCCAGGAGAACGTCGCCTTCGGCATCGAGGGCCTGCCCGACGACGAGCGCGAGCGCCGCGTCGAGGAACTGCTCGACCTCGTCGACCTGGCGGACCACCGCGAGAAGATGCCGGCACAGCTCTCGGGCGGCCAGCAACAGCGGGTCGCGCTCGCCCGCTCGCTGGCCCCCCGACCGGACGTGTTACTGCTCGACGAACCGTTCTCGAACCTGGACGTGCGCCTGCGCGTCGAGATGCGCGAGGAGGTCCGGCGCATCCTCAAGCGCGCCGGCGTCACCGCCGTCTCGGTCACCCACGACCAGGAGGAGGCGCTGTCCATCTCCGACCGCGTCGCCATCATGAACGACGGGGCCGTCGAGCAGGTCGGCGACCCCGGCGCGGTGTTCGAGAACCCCGAATCCCGGTTCGTCGCCTCCTTCCTCGGGCGGGCGAGTTTCCTCCCCGCCCGGGTCGGCGAGGGTTCGATCGAGACGCCCATCGGCACGTACGACGCCGACCTGCTCAACGGGCCGGTCGACGCCTACGAGGGCGCTCACGTCGACGTGCTCGTGCGCCCCGACGACCTCCGGGCGACGCCCGCCCCGGAAGCGGAGGCCGACGGCTACGTCGTCCACCGCCAGTACAACGGCCCCTCGTTCGTCTACCGCGTCGAACTGCACAGCGGCGACGTGGTCCGCTGTCTCCACAACCACACCGAGACGTTCGAACCCGGCGAGCCAGTCCGCGTCGAACTCCGCGCGGACCACCCGCTCGCGTGGTACCCCGCGGAATGACGACCGACGGGTCCCCGCTCCGGGGCGCCAGCGGGACCCGACAGTTCCTTCGGGGAATCAGCGTTCTCGTCCGCGAGCGCCCCGCTGCGGTGGCCGCTGCGCTGGCCGCGACGGGGGCGCTCGTCGCCGTCGCCGTCTCGACGTTTCTCTTCCCCCACCTCACGCCGAACCACGACGAGGGGGTGTACCTGCGGCAGGCCGACCTGCTGCTCGCGGGCCAGTTTCGCCTCCGCCCCCCGGTCGTCGGCCCGTTCCGCCCGTGGTTTTTCGTCCGGGACGGTGCGGCGCTGTACCCCAAGTACGGCCCCGTCACCGCCGCGACGTTCGCCGCCGGGAAACTGCTGGGCGGGTTCCGGGTCGCGCTGGCGGGCGTCGCCGCCGGCGTCGTCGCGCTGACCTACCGGACCGTCCGGGAGGCCTTCGACGCGCGGACGGGGCTGCTCGCCGCGGTGCTCGTGCTCGCCTCGCCGCTGTTCGTGATCCAGTCGGGTACCTTTCTCCCGTATCTGCCGACACTGCTGTGGAACCTCGGGTTCGCGGCGGCCTACCTCGGGGCCGACCGCACCGGGAGCCGCCGGCTGGCCGCGGTCGCCGGCCTCGCCGTCGGCGTCGCCTTCTTCGCCCGGCCCTACACGGCCGTCCTGTTCGCGCTCCCGTTCGTCGGGCACGCGCTGTGGACCCTGCGGAACGGCGACCGCGACGCGCTGGCCCGCCACGCGCTCACGGCCGCCGGCGGCCTCGCGGGGGTCGCCGCGGCACTGGCTTACAACGCCGCGCTCACCGGCGATCCGCTGCTCTTTCCCTACCGGGCGTTCGCCCCGCAGGACGGCCTCGGCTTCGGTCACCGGGCGCTCCTCGGGTACGCCCGCGAGTACACGCCCGCGCTCGCGGTGCGGGCGAACCTCGAAGTCCTCGCGCGCTTCGCGACGGCGTGGATCGTCTCGGGCCCGCTCGGCGCGCTCGCGGCCGCCGGCGGGGTCGCCGTCGCCGTCCGTCGCGGCCTCGACGCCCGTCAGGCCGCGGTCGTCGGCCTCGTCCCGTCGGTCGCGCTCGGCAACGTCTACTTCTGGGGCAACCTCAACGTCCTCGGGCGCCTGGGCGTCCCCGACGACGGCCTCGTCTCGGTGCTCGGCCCCTACTATCACGTGTCGCTGCTCCTGCCGACGGCCGCGTTCGCCGCCGTCGGCCTGCTCGCCGGGTGGCGTCGGCTCCGGGGAAGCCTCGAGGGGCACCTCGCCCCCCGGCGTGCCGGGCAAGTCGTCCTCGCGGCCGGCCTCGTCTCGGCGGCCGTCTTCGGCGGCGCCGGCGCGCTCGCCCTGTCCCGACCCGTCGGGAACGACGCGGCGATCTCCCACCGGCTCGGGGCCGCCTACGCCCCGTTCCAGGAGCGGCGTCTCGACGACGGGGTCGTGTTCCTCCCGACGCCCTACGGCGACTGGCTCGGCCACCCGTTCCAGCAACTCCGCAACGACCCCGGGTACGACGACGGACCGGTGTACGCGCTCCGCGAGGACCAGTTCGCCGTCGTCGACGCCTTCCCCGACCGCGAGTACTACCGGTACAGCTACCGCGGGGCGTGGACGCCGTTCGAGGGACCGCCCGTCGCGGCCCGCCTCCGGCGAATCCGGGCCGTCGCCGGGCCCGCCGTCCGCCAGCGCCTCTCGCTCGGGGTACCCCGCGCCGCCGAGCGCGTCTCGATCCGCCTCTCGGCCGGCGACCACGCGGGCTACGTGACGGTCCCGGCGAACGAATCACGCGTCCCGCTAACGCTGACGGTGCGGGGCGACGCGGCGACGCTCGCCGGGCCCGGCGTCGAGACGTCCGTCCCTGTCGGGAACCGGGGGACGCTGGTCGTCCGCGCGTTCGTGGACTACGGGGCCGGTGGCGGCTTCGCGTACCGCACCGAACTCCCGTTCGACCGCGCGGCCGGCCGCGTCCGGGCGCTGACGCCCGCCGGTGAGATCTGTCTGCGGCCCGCACGCTGTGACGGCGCGGCCGCGAACGTCCCCGGCGCGATCGACCGGCCCGGCGTCGCCCTCTCGACCAACGTGACAACACTCGAGGACCCGTGACAGACTACGAACTCACGCGCCGCGACGCGCTGGCCGCCCTCGCCGCGAGCGGTGCCGCCGTCGGCGCCGCGGCGCTGACCTGGGACTCGCTGTCCGGCGACGAACTTGGGGAGCGAGAGCGCGCGACGCTGCTGGCGGTCGCGCGGACGGTGTACCCCACCGCGGTGTCGGGAGTCGACTCGTTCGTCGAGACGTACGTCGTCGGGCGCATCGAGGACCGCCCCGAGTACGCGGCGGGCGTCCGGGACGCCGTCCGGGCCCTCGACGAGCACTGCCGGGCCTGGCAGGACGCCCCCTTCCGCGAACTGAGTGCGAACGGGCGGGACGCGGCTCTGCGGGACCTCGGCGTCGGCCGCTCCGACCCCGACCCGGACGGCGACCGCGCGGCGCGGATCCGCTACTACCTGGTCAACGAACTGCTGTACGCGCTGTTCACCTCGCCCACCGGCGGCCGCCTCGTCGGCCTCGAGAATCCGCAGGGCTACCCCGGCGGGACCGACAGCTACCAGCGCCCCCCGCCCGACGAGCGCTGACGAACGGGGCCCTGTGACCCTGTCCTGGTGCGGGGCCGGGACGCCGCCCGCCGAGCGCCGATCAGCGCAGGCGCTCCCGAACGCCGACCGTCAGGACGGACGCCGCGATGGCCGCCCCGCCCGCGAGGGGGTCGAGCGTCGTCTCGCCCGCGCGCTCGCCGTACTCGATGGGGACCTCGCGCACGTCGTACCCGCGGGCCAGCGGCCGGAGGAGCAGTTCGGCCGAGAGGCCGGTGTTCTCGGTCCACTCGATCTTCTCGATCACCTCGCGCCGGTAGGCCCGCATCCCCGTCGTCACGTCGTGGACGCGCTCGCCGACGAGGGCGCTCGCCAGCAGCGCGAACGCGCGGTTCCCGAACCGGTTGAACGCGGGCATCGCGGCGGCACCGGGGGACAGGCGGTCGCCCGACACCACGTCGGCGCCCGCGTTGATCGCCGCGAGGAAGTCCGGCAACCGGTCCATCGGGTAGGTGTCGTCACAGTCGGTCGTGACGATCACCGGGCGCTCGGCCGCCCGGAGCGCCGCCCGGAGCGCGACGCCGTACCCCTGGGGCTCCTGTTCGATGACGCGTGCCCCCCGGGCGCGTGCGATCTCGGGCGTCCGGTCGCTGGACCCGTCGACACAGACCACCTCGGCGCGGCCGTCCGTCGCCGCCGCCACGTCGTCGAGGACGCGCCCGACGGCCGCCGCCTCGTCGTAGGTGCCCATCACGACGCTCACGTCGCCGAACGTGTACTCGCGGTTCTCGGCGTCGAGGTGACTCATTGCACGGAGTCGTCGCCGGACGGACTTGAGTTTTTAGGTTTGCCAAAAACAGTCGCCGGGAGCAGTCGGCAGGGACCGGACCGGACTGGGGCGGGTCGGGCCGGGTCGGAGCGGGCCAGACCGGGACGGGCCGGGTCGGAGCGGGCCAGACCGGGACGGGCCGGGCCCCAACTACAGCGAG
>JBDGUH010000073.1:0-3703 GCA_042216055.1 Haloarculaceae archaeon | reverse complement strand
CGGGCCGGGTCGGAGCGGGCCAGACCGGGACGGGCCGGGCCCCAACTACAGCGAGGAGAACTCGACGACGGCCTTGATCTGGTCGTCGTCGTCGACGAACGCCGGGGCGACGTCCTCGGGGGTCGCGACCGTCGTGAGCAGATCGTCGAGCAGCCACTGGGGCATCTCGAGCAGGGTGTCGGTCGCCGACTCGAAGTGCTTGATATGGGAGTTGACGGTCCCCACGAGCGCCTTGTTGTGATAGACGAGTTCGTGGTGGAGGGCGCCGCCGTCGACCTCGAACTCCCAGGACTCGGGGATGCCCTCGAGGACGCCGACGCCGTTGGGGGCCAGCGCCTGGATCGTCTGGAACGCGTGGGGCGCGTAGCCGGTGGCCTCGTAGATGAAGTCCATCGCCTCGTACTCGTCCGGGATCTCGTCGACGGGCGTCTCCCGGGAGTCGACGTAGGTGGCGCCGATCTCGTCCATCACGTCGATCGTCGGGTCCGGTCGGTCGCGCCGGCCCAGGCAGTACGCGCGGTCGTACTCCTGATCGAGCATCCACAGCGTCAGGAGGCCGAGCGTCCCGTTGCCCAGCACGCAGGCCGTTTCGGGGCGCCACTGGAACGGCTCGCGGGTGGCGTAGGCGTGTTCCATCGCCTTCTCGGTGATCGAGATGGGCTCGACGAAGAAGGCGTCCTCGCCCAGTTCCTCGGGCATCGGGATCAGGAACTCGGCGGGGCTGGTGACGTACTCGGCCATGTACCCGTGCTCGCCGATGATGCCCCGCTCGACGTACTCGCCCTCGGGGGCCATGTCGGGTTCGCCCCGGCGGAAGTACTCGTTGATCTCCCCGCCGGGCTTGCGCCGGACCGTGGGGACGACCAGTTGTCCCTCCGCCATTCCCGTCCCGTTGGCGTCCTCGATCACGCCGACCATCTCGTGGCCGAGGACCATGTGATCCTCGCCCTCGGGGAAGCCGCCGTGGGCGCCCCGGAGGACCTCGTGGTCGGTGCCGTCGACGCCCACGCGGAGGACGCGGACGAGCGCCTCGCCCGGTCCCGGTTCGGGGCGGGGCTTCTCGATCAGTTCGGGCTCGTCGCTCCCGCGACGAACAGCCACAGCTTTCATCTCTACCGGTCAAACAGCCCTGCGAGGATTAAGTCTTGCTGCCCTCCTCGACGGGGGCGATCACTGGGAGACTAGAACGCCAGTCCGTATCACTCGATGTCGACGGCCTCGCCCGCCTCGCTGGAGCGGTAGATGCCGTCCATGACCCGCTGGACGGTCAGCCCCTCCTCGACGGTGTTGATGCCGGGGTCCTCGCCGGACACGACGGACTCGGCGAACCGCTCGAGTTCGAGGCCGTGGGCCTCGCGGCCCGCCGTCTCGACGTCGGTGGTCCGGTGGTGGTCCGCGCCCGCGTTCGAGGTCTCGAGGACCGAGAGGTCGTCGGTCGCCAGGTCGAGGTGGGCGCCGGCGCCGTCGCCCCGCACCACGAACTCCTGGCTCGGCTGGCGGTTGGCCGCCCACGCGACCTCGAGCGAGATCGTCCGGCCGTCCTCGGTCCGGATGAACGCGGAGGCCGAGTCGTCCACGTCGAACGCCTCGGGGTCCTGGTCGTCGCCCCACATAGAGAGGTAGGTGTAGTCCTCCTCGCGCGTGCCGAACTGCGAGCGCGTGGTCGCGGACACCTCGGCCACGTCCGGGTAATCGAGCAGGTACAGCGCGAGGTCGATCGCGTGGACCCCGAGGTCGATCACTGAGCCACCGCCGGACATGTCCTTCTGCGTGAACCAGCTTCCCCGCCCGGGGACGCCCCGGCGGCGGACGAAGTTCGCCTCGACGTGGTTGATCTCGCCCATCTCGCCGGCCTCGTCGTACTCCCGGAGCACCTGCACCGGCGCCCGGAAGCGGTTGTGGAAGCCGACCATGCACAGGCCCTCGGCGTCGCGGGCCGCCTCGGCGATCCGCTCGGCGCCCTCGAGGGTGTTCGAGAGGGGCTTCTCGACCAGTACGTCCAGGCCCGCGTCGAGCGCGTCGACGACGTAGTCCGCGTGAAAGCGGTTCGGCGTCGAGACGATGACGGCATCGACCGCCTCGAACATCTCCTCGTGGTCGTCGTAGGTCTCGGCGCCGTACTCCGCGGCGAACGCCTCGCGGGCCTCCTCGAGGACGTCCATCCCGGCCGTGACCGGAATGCCGATGTCGCCGAGCTGGTCGGCGTGCAGTTGCGCGATGTTTCCGAGTCCGACGAAACCGATCCGTGCCTCCGTGGGGTCCGTCATGCCTGTATGCTGGTGGAGCGACCACCATAAATGGAATGGAATGTTTATAACAGCCGTTGTACCAAAACAGTGCCGTCAGAAGCGCGATCACGACCGCGGTCGGGCTACTCGTAATCGATGGCCTCTATCCGGATCGTGCGGGCCTCGACGTCCTCGAGGACGGCGTCCCACCCGCCGATCTCGTACACCCGTTCGCCGGTGTCGAGCGTGACGCTGATGCGGCCCGCGAGTTCCGCCAGCAGGGGTCGGCCGTCGGCCGTGGCCGCCCCGTCGTAGTCCACGTCGACGATCCGGCCCCGCAACTCGCGTCGCTCTCCCGTACTCGTGTCGTTGCCCTCGACGGTCGCCTCGATGCGTGCGCCCTCCTCGAGCGGGACCTCGATGTCTCGCACGCACTCGCGGATGTCGACGTACGCCCGCGGGACCCGGTCGGTGCGGTCGGTGTAGATCGTGTCGCCGATCTCCCAGACGCCGGTGAGGAAAAACCAGTAGAAGATGTAGGCGTGACTCCGATCGTTGACCAGCACGCCGTAGTCGTTGACCGACCGCTCGTGGGGCGCGAAACACGTCCAGGTGCCGTCGATGACGACGATGAACGGCGTCGGAATCCCGACCGCCCGCGCCTCGACGCAGGCCCCCTCGAGTTCTGACGCGTCGGGGACCCCCGCGTCCCCGCTGGTACAGATGCTCAGTTTCACGTCGACGCCGCGCTCGCGAGCGGCCGCCAACCCGTCGTGGAGCGCGCGGAACTGGGCCGCGTCGACGTTCACCTGGATCTGGTGTTCGGCCTCGCCGATCAGTTCCTTCGATCGGTTGAGCACCGTGTCGAATCGCTTGACGATGCTGACCTCGTGGTCCGCGATGGCCGGCTTCTTCCAGCGGTCCTCGATCTCCTCGGCGGCGTCGAGATACTCGCTCGAGCGCGATCGGAGATTCTCCAGTACCTCCGCCGGATCGTGTGCCCGGGCCGTGAGGCTATCCTGCTGGTACGTTTCGATGTATCCCTTCGCCTCGAGGTCCCTGAGCACGTCGTAGATCCGCGGATCGGGCACGTCACAGGCGTCGGCGATGTCGGTGGCAGAGGCGTTCCCGAGTTCGAGCAACGTCACGTAGGCCTCCGCCTGGTAGGGCGAGAGCCCCGCGTCCTCGAGCACCCCGATCAGATCGTCGTCCTTCATCGCTTGCTTGGGGTTTTGCCCGGCCGGTAATAAAGATTGTAACGCTCCGTTCCCGGACAGTGAGTCGTCCCCGGTGCCGGTCCCGACAGCTTCTCGAACGGAAACGAGAGGGGGTGGCGGTGGCCGGAGTGTGTCGAGTAGGGGATGGTGGGTGGCAGACTGCGGTTGGGGGGAGAGTGTTGGCGCCGTCCGGCCACAGACGGCTGGCACACCTCCGGCCGCCCGAGTATTAACATCGGATGTTGTAAAATCTTTCGC
>JBDGUH010000069.1:0-14764 GCA_042216055.1 Haloarculaceae archaeon | reverse complement strand
TCATCACGACGGTCACCGAGGAGGTCGAGAACCCGCGCGAGAACATCCCGAAGGCCATCTTCCTGAGCCTGGGAGCGACGGTCGCGGTCTACCTCGCGGTGGTCGCCGTCGCCGTCGGGCCCTCGGGGCGAGGGGGCTGGCGGCGGCCGGCGAGGCCGGCATCGCCGAGGCCGCCACGACGTTCATGCCGACGAACCTGCCGGTGATCCAGAACGGCGGGGCGATCGTCGTGTTCGGCGCGGTGTTCTAGACGCTCACCGCGCTGAACGCCGTCGTCATCGCCTCCTCGCGGGTGTCGTTCTCGATGGGGCGGGAGGGGCAACTGCTCCCCTCCTTCGGCCGCATTCATCACCGCTTCGGAACGCCGTTCGTCGCCATCGTCGCGAGCGCGGTCGTCATGCTCGGTTCGGTCGCTCTGCCCACCGAGAGCGCCGGGAACGTCTCGAGCCTGTTTTTCCTGCTCTCGTTCGTCGTCGTGAACGCCGCGGTGATTAGGCTCCGGCGCGAGCGCCCCGATATGACCCGCCCCTACGAGATCCCCTACTACCCGGTGCCGCCACTGCTCGGCATCGCGCTGAACCTCCTGCTGACGGCGGTGCTGGTGGTCCACCTGCTGAGCGCGGACCCGCTCGCGCTCCTGCTCAGCGCGGGCTGGCTCGCGGCGGGCGTGCTTGCCTACGTCGCGCTCGATCGCGTGGGCGCGGACGAACGACCGACTCCGACCGGCCCCGACGCGGCCGGGGAGGACGACTGACCCATGACAACCAGAGAGATCATCATCGCGGGCGGCGGCCGCGTCGGCCTCCAGACGGCTGCGCTGCTGGCCGACCGCGACGAACGCGTCACGATCGTCGAACGGGACGAACAGCGCTGTGCGGCCATCGCCGACGAGTGGGTCGCCACGGTCATCGAGGGCGACGCGACCGATCCCGGCGCGCTCGAGCAGGCCGGCGTCGAGGACGCCGACGTCGTGGCGGCACTGACCGGCGAGACGGGGATGAACCTCGCAGTGTGTCTCGCCGCCCGCGAACTCGCGCCGGGGATCCGGACAGTGTGCCGGATCGAGCGGTCGTCGGGCGAGAGCTACCGCCGGTTCGTCGACGCCGTGGTGTTCCCCGAGCGGGCGGGCGCCCGCGTGGCCGTCAACGAGATCGTCGGCGGCGAGGTCCAGACGCTGGTCGACGTGACCGGGACGCTCGACATCTTGGAGATCGAGGTCGCCGAGGACGCGCCGGCGGCCGGCCGCGCGCTCTCGTCGGTGAACTTCCCGCGGGGCGCGCTCGTCGTCTCCGACGCCGACGGGCACCACGTCGCTCGGCCGGACACGACGCTGACACCCGGCGCGACGTTCGTCGTCGCAGCCGAACCCGACGTCGCCGACGAGGTCCTGAACCTGTTGCGCGGCTGACCGTGCAGAATTGTTTCGACACACTATTAGGTCGGGCAATCAATGTTTGAAATGATGACAGGTGCTGACCGGTTCCGGGACAGCACGCAGATCCAGTTGCCGGCGGGGACCCTCGACGGCCTCCGGGAGGATCTGGAGGAGCGGTTCACCGTCACCGTCCGGCACGAGGAGTGTCACGTGCGTGTCATCGGGTCGCCCGTCGAGATCAAGGCCGCCTCCGAGTTCCTCGCGATGAACGGGATCACGCTCGCGTGAGTACCGGATTCGCCCGCATCGTCGCCCCCGTCGCGCGGTCCGTGTGGCGAGGACACGCACTGCCACCGAAAAGCAACCCTTAAAACTGGCGCGGAGGTTTCTCCTACCATGGCTGGAACGATCGAGGTACTCGTGCCCGGCGGACAGGCCAATCCAGGCCCGCCGCTCGGGCCCGAACTGGGCCCGACGCCCGTCGACGTACAGGCGGTGGTCCAGGAGATCAACGAGCAGACCGCCGCGTTCGACGGCACCGAGGTCCCGGTCACCGTCGAGTACGAGGACGACGGTTCGTTCACCATCGAGGTGGGCGTCCCGCCGACGGCCGAACTGATCAAGGACGAGGCCGGCTTCGACACCGGGTCGGGCGAACCCCACGAGGAGTTCGTCGCCGACCTCTCCGTGGAGCAGGTCCGACAGATCGCCGAGCAGAAACACCCCGACCTGCTGTCCTACGACCTGAAGAACGCCGCAAAGGAGGTCGTCGGCACCTGCGTCTCGCTGGGCGTCACCATCGAGGGCGAGGACCCACGCGAGTTCAAGCAGAAGGTCGACGCCGGCGAGTACGACGACCAGCTCGCGGCAGCCTGATCTCTCGACGCTGTCTCGGACCGACTCCCGTCGTCGTGATCGAGGCGGGCGTGACTCGCACCGATTCGCGCGAGTCGGGACGACGCCCCACTCCGTTCTCGCGGTTGTCACGCCGCCGGCGACTGCCCCCTTGTCCGCTCCCACCCCTCGATAGAGAGCGAGGCCGGCGTGGAGATTGCGCCGCCCCGGGCGGTCACCGCGCCAGCGGCACCGAGTAGCCTTTCTCCCGGTCCATCACGGCCTCCCAGGTCGCCTCACACTCACAGGAGACCTGCTCGAACACGGACGGGTCCTGGCGCAGGTCGAAGTCCTTGATGGCCCGCTGGACCCGGTCGTCACACTCCCCGCAGTTGTGCGGCCCCCGGTCGCTGCCGTGGCCCACGGGGTCCGAGACGACGATGACGTCCTCGTCGGCGGTCGATTCGAGCACCGCGGCGACCGACCAGAGCCACGGCGGGCGGTACCCCCCGTCGTGGTAGAGGCGCTCGACCATCGTGTAGGTCTGGACGTTGCAGGGGTTCATCGAGACGGTGTGACACCCCTCGACGGCCGCACAGCGCCGGACCGACCGCTCCATGTCGCGGACGGCCTCGCGCTCCGAGAGGAAGGGGGGCTTCATCAGGAGGTAGGCCTTGACGCCGGCCGGGGCGGGCCCGCCGTCGCGGCCCTCGTCCGTCGACGACCTCCCCGCCGGCGCGGGCCCGCCGTCGCGGCCTTCGTCCGTCGTCGGCCCGCCGGCCGCCCGGACCTCGGCGCAGGCGTCCTCGAAGTCGGCGAACTCGAAGTACTTGTTCACGCAGTCGTGGCGCACGCGGTCGGTCGCCGTCTCGAGACCCACCGCGACGTCCGTGGCGAGGCCCCGCTCCGTGAAGTCGGCGACCTTCTCGCGGTCGACGAAGTCGGGCAGCGACTCCACGACGATCCGATCGCGGTCGGCGAACGTCTCCGCGATGGCCCGCCGGGTCTCGGCGGGCACCTCGCGCTCGTCGAGGAACGACCCGGAGGTGTAGATCTTCACCTGGCCCGCCGGTTCGTCGGCGTGCTCGCGCTCGTGGTCGCGGCAGGCCTCGACCTGGGCCATGAGGTCCTCGTGGGCGACGCTGCCGCCCTCGACGGACTCGGCGACGTAGCCACACATCGTACAGCCGCCGGCCCGCGCCCACCGGCAGCCGCCGGTGTTGAGGATGATCGTCAGCGACTGGTAGACCCCGTCCGGCGTGTTGTCCTCGTCGAGCCACACCCGCGTCGGCTCGCGGGGGTCGTAGGTGGCGTCGTTCTCGGCGCGGATCTCGCGCATCACCGCGTTGTGGGCGTCCATGCCCCTGCCGCGCTCGCGGCCCTCGGGCCCCGGCTTGCTCATGCTCGCTCGGTAGCCGACCGGCGGACAAAGGGGCTTCGCTCCGAGGGTCACTGCTCCCTTCGGGATCGCGCCCCGCTGATCCGCCGGACCCGCAGGTGCGGGCCGACGACCCGCCAGCTCACCGCGACGAGCGTCGCACCGGCGGCGTCGGCCACGCCGTCGAGGAGGCTGAAATCGCGGTATGGGATTCCGAACTGGATCACCTCGACGACCAGGCCGAAGGCGACGGCGGCCAGGAAGACCAGCAGGGCCGCGCGGCCGGCGGGCTGTTCGGCCAGCGCGTAGGCGAGCACCGCAGCCAGCCCGGCGTAAGCCCCCGCGTGGAGCCACTTGTCGCTTCCCACCAGTCCGAGCGGGCCGGTGACCCGTGCCAGGTCCGGCGATCGGGTCACCGACAGGAGCAGGATCGTCGCCGCCACCAGGGCGACCAGCGCCCAGCGGACCGACCGGGGGGCAAGCGGGAGGCGGTGGGCCATATCCGGACGTGGCCGCCGTCGGGCAAAAGTCCCGGTGGTCCGCGGTCACTGCCGGTCTCGGTCGGTGCCCCGGCAGGCGGTCCGCCGGTCGGTACTGCCCCTGAACGACCGAACGAGCCAGGGGTCGTACTCGACGGGGCCGACGACCGCGGTGCGTCCCTGGCTGTCGCGGATCGGTTGCTCGCTCATCACCGGTCGCGGACCGTCGGGGTCGCCCCAGTAGTTGCAGGTGGCCTCGAGCGCCGCGTCGCCCGCGTTGTGGACGCCGACCGGCGCTAGGAGGTCGTTGTGCGTCGCCGTCAGGCCGGCGGCCGACCCGTCGACGCGCAGGCCCGTCCCGGCGTAGTAGCTCGCGGTCACGTCCGCGACGACGTTGCGCCGGAGGGCCACCCGCTCGGTGGCGCCGCCGACGGCGATGCCCTGCGCGAAGGTCCGCTCCAGCGAGACGGCGTCGTCGGTGCCGTCGGGGTCGTTCTCGGGGGTCGCCGAGAGCCCCCGAACGACGTTGTTCCGGACGGCGACCCCCGTCGCGTCGACCCCCAGCAGGAGTCCCACGGCGGCCACGTCGCTTCGCACCGCCCGGATCACGTTGTTGGCGACTGTCGCGCGGGACAGTTCGCCGTCACCGGCGACGACGACGCCGTTCGCGGTCGGGTAGCCGCTGCGTTCGTCCACCGCGTTCGCGACCCCGTCCACGCGGTTCCCGACGAGCGTCAGGTCCTCGTGGCCGCCCCCACAGCGAATGCCGGCCGCGCCGAGACGGCCGACCGGTCCGACGTCCCGGACGGCGGTGTCCCTGACCGTCACGCGGTCCCGTCCCGACGCCACCGCGACCCCCAGCAGCCCCTCGGGGTGAGACACGGCGAGGCCGGACAGCGTCACCCCGTCCGCGGTCACCGACACGGCCGCGCCGGTCCGGTCGGTGCTCCCGGTGACCAGCGACGAGTGGGGCCGGCGAGCCCGCACCCGCAGGTCGGGCACGTCCACCTCGACCGGCCCGCCGTAGGTTCCCGGCTCGAGACACAGCGTCTCGCCGGGGCTCGCGGATGCGACGGCCCGCTGGAGCGTCTCGAAGTCGCCGCCGCCGCTGGCGTCCACGACGGCGTCACAGTCGTTTCCCCGGTCGGGCTGTGCCCTCGCCGACACGCCGACCGCGAGCGCGGCCGATGCGGCCCCCGCGCGGCGCAGTAACTCGCGTCGCGTCCGCCCGCTGGTCGCCTGTTTCCGTGAATCAGTGTCGCTCACAGAACTGTCGGAGGGATCCGCGCCGGCGGAGAAAGTAATCTCGACGCTATCGGCGAGTAACGCCGGCGGACTCGATTCCGGCGTCCGGTAGTCTCGCGTTACTCCGGGCTGGCCGCCGGTACCCGCTCCGTCCCGTTCCTCGCGATGACTCGGGACGGGGCGTTACTGCTCCTCGCGATGACTCGGGACGGGGCGTTACTGCTCCTCGACGTGGCGGACCTGCACGGCGACGCCGCGGGTGCTCTCTGCCATCTCGGGGCCGGACATCGCCGCCCGTCCGACGCCGAAGGCGGCCTCGCCCGAGACGACCACCTCGTCACCGACCCGGACGTCGTCGCTCGCGTCGACCACGCCCGGCGCCAGCACGGACCCGTGCGGGACGAACGGCTCTATCTCGACGCGCTTTGTCGACACGTCGCTGTCCACCCAGCGGCGCGCGCCGGCCAGCGTCAGCGCGAGGACGCCGTACTCCTGGACTAGCGCCGCCAGTTGCTCGCCGTCGCCGTCGTGGGCGCGCAACTGGGGGTGACGCCCCCGGACCGAGAGGTCCGCGAACAGCGCCTCGCCCGCGCCCTCGCCGAACTGGTAGTCCGCGACGGCGCGCAGCGTCCGGCGCTGGCGCTCGCCTTTCAGGTAGGTAGAATGGCCCTCGAGCGCCCCCGCGAGGTTCGCGAGCGAGTCGGCCGTCGTCGGGTGGTCCGCGACCGTGTACGCGAAGTCGACACCCGCCGCGTCGGCCGCGCGCTCGACGATGGGCCGGTAGTCCTCGGGGACGTGCGCGATCAGTTCCGGGTACTCCGCTCGGTCGAGATACGCCGCGAGCACGTCGCTCACGAACTCGATTTCCGTGGCGCTCCAGTGGCCCGTCACCACCGAGTCGTAGTGTTGGGCGGGGTAGGTCAACTCGAGTTCCTGCGGAACGACGCCGATGGGGGAGGTGATCGAGACGAAGTGGCCCCGGTAGCCGACGGCCTCCTGGAACTGGCCGTGGCTCTGGGATTCGCTGTAGGGCTTTTTCGCCGAGCAGGGGACCAGCACCAGCGGGTGCTCGTCGAAGCGCGGGACGTAGCGCTCGGTCACGCGTTCCGCGAAGCGCTGGATCTCCACCCGCCGGAGCGTGTCCTCCGTGGCGGCGGTCATCTCGGCCCGGCGGACGAGCGGCGTCCGTCGCTCGAGGTAGGCGTACTCCTCATCGAGGCGCCGCATCGTCGCCGTGAGCCACTGGTCCTGGCGGGCCTGTCCCTCGAGGTAGTCACGCAGGCGACCGTCCCTGATCCGCCGGCGGACGCGGGCGAGTTCCGCCGCGAGCGCGCGGACGTTGTGCTCGACGCAGTCCGCCCGGTCGAAGCTCTCGCGGGGGACCTGACACGCCGGGCACGCGCAGGGGAGTTCGTCGAGGTCCTCGAGGAAGTGCGCGCCGTCGGTGGTGAGATAGCGGCCCTGGGTCCCCCGGATCACGGCGCGGTCGGCGTCCACGAGGTCCGCGCCGGCGTACACAAGGGTGGCGACGTTGCGCGGCGTGGCGACGCCCGGGAGGTAGAGCGCGCCGTCGGCCGGGACCGCCCGCCGGGTGGCGAGCATCGCGTCGACGAACGCCGCGGCGTGGCCGGCGTACCCCGGCGCGCCCGCGAGGACGTACGCGTCGGTCCCCGCGTCGGCGGCACTGTCGGGCGAGACGACCGCCGCGCTCGGGAACGCGACGTCCGGGGAGTCGACGGCGAAGGCCTCGCTCACCGCCGCGGCCGTGCCCGCGGGAAACCCCCTGTAGGGCAGGACCGTCACCGCCGTCTCGTCGCCCTCGGGGACCGCCCGTTCCCGGGCCCAGCGGCTCCCCGCGTCCCGGAGGACGCCGTGGACGGGCCCGTCGGCCCACTCGTCGTCGCTCTCGCCCACGAGCGCCGGCGTCGTCACGGGATCGGCCAGGCGGAGTTCGCCCACCCGGGCCGCGCCGTCGCGCTCGTGGACCTCGAAGTACTCGGTCATGCCGCCCTCTCGGCGGTCGCCGGACGTGTATCTTGCGTGTCGGCCCCCGTCGGTTCCGGCGAGAGCGGCCCACCTTTTTGGGGGCCCCGCCCCACGCATCGCGCATGGCGGACCTGCTCTCGGACGACGAGATCGAGGCACAGCTCCCGGACGGCTGGACGCGCGAGGGCGACGAGATCGCCCGCACCTACGAGTTCGACGCCTACCTCGCGGGCGTCGGCTTCGCGTCGGCGATCGCCGGCCTCGCGGAGGAGGCGTTTCACCACCCCGAGATCACCGTCGGCTGGCGCGAGGTCGAGGTGCGCCTGACCACCCACGACGCCGGCGGGATCACCGGGAACGACACCGACCTCGCGGCGCGGTTCGACGACGTGTACGAGTAGCGGCGACGCCGGGGGATCGACCCAGGCGCGGCGCGAGCGACCGGGGGATTTTTGGCGGGGCGGGCGTTTTCCCGGCGTGGTGATCGACTGAGTGGCACGCCTCGGTGGATCGATCGGTCTCCTGCGGGACCGCGAGTTCGCCGCGCTCGCGGGCACTGCCTTCGCCCGGAGTCAGGCGTACTCGACGATCATCATCGCGCTGGCGCTGTACGCCGACGCGTTCGGGACGACGGGCTTCGTCGAGGGGCTGTTCGGGACGGGCTTTGCCCTCGTCCAGTTGCTCGTCGTCCTCCCGCTGGGACGCAAGATCGACACCGGCAACGCCAAGCACTACCTGCTCGCGGGCTTTCTGATCAATCTCGTCGTCTTCGCGGGCTTCGTCTTCGTCCAGAACCCCGTCGAGATCGTCTTCCTCCGGATGGTCCAGGGGCTGGGCGCCTCGCTGCTCTGGCTCACGGGTTCGACCATCGTCGGCGAGATCAGCCCCGACGGCAGCCGGGGCCAGTGGCTCGGCGCGTACAACCAGGTGGGCGCGCTCTCGTCGCTGGCGGGCGACCTCCTCGGCGGATATCTGCTCTTTGCCTACGGCTTCACGCTCACCTACGCCGCGCTGAGCGCCGTCACCATGGGTGCGTTCGCCCTGGTGTGGGTGGCGCTGCGGTCCAACCCCGGCGGGCGCACCGACCCCGAGGAGTCCGGCGGCGTCGAGACGTTCCGCGCGCTGCTGGCCCGGCCGATGTTGCGCGCGCTCGTCACCTTCCGGTTCACGTTCAGCGTCGGGAAGATGGCCGTCATCATCTTCCTGCCGATCTACGCGCGCACGCAGTTCGGCGTCTCGGCGCTCGCCATCGGCTGGATCATGGCCGGCGGGAAACTGACCAAGGCCCTCGCCCAGGGGTACGTCGGCGACCTGACCGACCGGATCGGCCGGCGCCACTACTTCGTCGTCGCCGGCGCGGGCCTGTACGGCCTCGGGACGGCGCTGATCCCGCTGGCGGGCGTCCTCGAGGGGACGATCGACCCGTTCAGGCTGTCGCTGTACGGCCACACGCAGACGATCGGCGGCGGGTTCGTCGCGCTCTTTGGCGCGTTCGCCATCCTGGGCCTGGCCGACAGCATCCGCCTGCCCGCGAGCATGTCGCTGTTCGTCACGGAGGGCGAGGCACACGACGCCGTCGCCTCGAGCATGTCGCTGCGGTCGATCTCCTGGAAGGTCGGCCAGGTCGCCGGCCCGGTGTTCGTCGGCGGCGTCAAGGAGTTCGTCTCGCCCGCGGCGGCGTTCCTGGCCGCCGCGGCGTTCATCGCGTTCGCGACGACGGTGCTGGCGGTGACGACGGTCCGCGCCCAGCGGGCCGGCCACGTCGATCCCGTCCCGGGGGACTAACCTCGGCACGGGAACGCCGCGACGCCGCCCGTCCTGCAAAATGGCGAGTCAGGGCGCGGGCACGGGCGAGTCGGCGTCCTTCGCGCGCTCCCGGAGGTCGGCTTGCTCGGCCTCGTCCATCGGCTCGTAGTTGTTCGCCGCCTCGAGGATCGTCGGCACGAGCTGCGGGTCGCCGGCGTTCGGGATGGTGGTCATCCCCTGCGAGAGCGCGAAGCGGAGACACTCCTCGATCTCCTCGGCCGTGTCGTAGGGCTCGTACCAGGTGTCGTATGGGCGCTCGTCCTCGGGGAGGTCGTCGGGCCAGGGACCCTTGGCAAAGCCCTTGATGCACAGCGTGCCCAGCCCCTTCTCCTCGGCGAGAGCCAGCACCGAGTCGTAGTCGTATTCGGGCCCCTCCTTGGCCGCCAGCGTGTAGTTGTAGGGGAACATCACCGTCTCCAGTTCCGGGATGCGCTCGATCGCCGACCGGATGAGGCTCGGGTCGCCGTGGCTGGTCAGGCCGATGTGGTCGATGAGCCCCTCCTCCTTGGCCTCGAGGAACGCCTGCAGCGCCCCGGGGTCGTGGTCGCCCTGGGCCATCTCGGGACTGTACTCGCCCGTGATGGCGTCGAGTTCGTCGTAGCGGGTCAGCGCGTGGAACTGGTAGAGGTCGATCTTGTCCACGCCGAGGCGGTCAAGCGAGCGGTGGAGTTCCCCCCACGCGCCGTAGTAAGTGCGCTCCTGGGTCTTGCAGCCCAGGAATATCTCGTCGCGGTGTTCGCCGAGTTTGGGGGCGAGTTTCACCTCCGCGTCGCCGTAGGTCGGCGCCACGTCGAAGTGGTTGACTCCCGCGTCCAGCACGTCCTCGACCATCTCGTCGGCCGCGTTCTGCTCGAGGAAGTTCAGCGCGATGGCACCGAACGTGAGAACGCTCGACTCCTGGTCGATCCCGCCGAGTTGTCGGGTCTCCATGGCCGACCGTTGGGCCGACAGCCGCATAAAAGACCGTGGCAGGTTCCGCTCGGGAGACACGTTCCCGAGGGAGAGCGAGCGGGGTGTCGGGACTCCGTATCAGGCTGTCTCGTCGCCCGCGGTCTCGCTCTTGCCCTCCGCCTCGTCCGCGGGACCGTCGCTCCCCTCCTCCTCTACGGGACCGTCGCCTTCTGCCCCGTCCGCGGGACCATCACTCTCCCCCCGGAAGAACTCGGGATCGGCGAAGGGCTCCTCCTCCCCCTCGACGGCGAGCACGTCCAGGGCCGTCACCTCGGCGTCCACGCCGAGTTCGCCGGCGAGGCTCGGTTCGGTGCGGCCCTCGTCGCCCGAGATCAGTTCCTTTACGTAGAGGCCGCCCGCCCCGTGGACCTCGATGTCGGCCCGTCGCGGGTCGGTGAGGTCGCCCTCGATGCGGTACACCTCCCGCGTGCGGACGCGGTCGGCCCGCCGGTGGTCGACCCGGTTGGGGGTGCGCTGTTCGACGGTCGCGCCGTCGAGCGCGTCCAGTGCGGTCTCGAACGCCGGCTCGTCGATCGGTTCCTCGAAGGTCACGTCCATCCGGTAGGTCTTCGCGGCGTCCAGTTCCTTGACGCGCTCGACCATCTCGTGGGTGGCGAGGCGGAGTCCCTCGACCTCGACCGCGCCCTCGGCGTACGCCTCGATCTCGCGTTCCAGGGCCGCCACGTCCACATCCCGGCGGCGGGGCTCCTCGACCTCGATCACGAACGGCCGGCCGGTGCCGACCATCAGCGCGTCCACGTCCTCGCGGCCGGCACCGTGAAACACCGCCGCCGTGCCGTCCATCGCCTCGCGGACGACCGGCGCGGTGAGTTGCTCGACGCTCCGGTCGTAGCGGTAGCCCGTCCCGTCACAGCCCGGACACTCCGCGCCGCGCTTCAGCCCCGTCCCCCCGCACTCGTTGCAGGGCCAGCGCGTCTGTGGAATGTCGCGTTCGAGCTTCCGGTAGCGGCCGTAGACGAACGCGGAGTTGACCTGCACCTCGACCTCGTCGGTGGCGAGGTCGAGGGTGAGTTGCACGTCCGGCCGGCCGAACTCCACCTCGGCGTCGACCCGGCGGCCGACGCGCTTGCCCACCTCGCGGTTGAGTTCTGACTTCAGCGGCTCGCCCGCTTCGGGGTCCATGCCGGCGTCCTCGCGCAACAGGCGGTCGTTCTCCTCGAGCAGCGGCGGCACTTTCGTCCCGACCTGGTAGGTGGCGAACTCGTAGCCCTCGAGTCCCCGGACGGCGCGCTCGGCCCACTCCTCGACCCGCGAGCACTCGCCCTCACAGACCCAGCACTCGCCGGCCGCCTCGAAGGGCTCGTCGGCGTCGAGCGCCAGCGTGACCCGCAGCGCGTGGCCCCGCTCGGCGTTCGCCAGCCCGAAGCTCCGGTCGGCGAACAGGCGACCGAGGCAGGGATCGCACAGGGGGCCGGCGGCCAGCGCCGCGCGGGCGTCCTCGAGTAGCGTCATTGCCGGTGGGAGGCGACCGATCCGTAACTCAGTTTCGACCTGGGGCGGCCGGAGCCCCGTTTCGAGATGGAGCGGTCGACCCCGACCCGGACTGGGCCGGCCGACCTCGAACCGAGTCGGCCGGTCGGAACCGAACCGGTTTTGCCACGGGCGCGTCCCCGACCATCATGGACGACCTCGTCGTCGCGGTCCTGCTCGGCGCGGTACAGGGGGTACTCGAGTGGCTCCCCGTCTCGAGTGAGGGGAGCGTCGCGCTGGTGGCGACCGCGCTGACGGGCGCCGGGCCGGGCGTGGCGACCCAGTACGCGCTCTTCCTGCACGCCGGGACCGCGCTGGCGGCGCTCGCGTACTACCGGCGGGAGGCGGCGGCGGTGCTCCGCTCGGCGCTCGCCTGGCGCCCGCGCTCGGCGTTCGGCGGGGAGACGGCCGACCTCTCCTTTCTCGTGATCGCGACGCTCGCCACCGCGGTGACGGGGCTGCCGGCCTACGTCGTGCTCGAGGAGACGGTGTCGTCGCTGACCGGCGGCGCGTTCCTCGCGCTCATCGGGGGCCTGCTGGTCGTGACCGGCCTCGTCCAGCGGCTCGCGGGGTCGCTCGCGCTGGGCGAGCGGACCCTCCCCGGCCCGCTCGACGCCGTCCTCGTCGGGGCGCTCCAGGGGTTCGCGATCCTCCCCGGGATCTCGCGGTCCGGAACGACCGTGAGCGCGCTCCTGCTTCGCGGTCACGAGGGGGAAAACGCCCTGCGGCTCTCCTTCCTGCTGTCGATCCCGGCAGCCCTGGCCGCCAACGCGCTCGTCCTCGTCACCGACGGCGTGCCGGCGGTCGACCCGGTGTCGGGGCTGGTCGCGGTCGGCGTCGCGGCCGTCGTCGGCTACCTGACCGTCGGCGCGCTGGTGGCGCTCGTCCGGCGGGTCCCCTTCTGGGTGATCTGTGTCGGCTTCGGCGGCCTCGCGGTCACCGGCGGCCTGCTCGTGGTGTAGCGACTGTCCCGGGACATTCGTGCCGTCGGACGGATCGGTGTGACCCCTTCCGGTTCGACTGCCCGAGGGCGTGCGGTGGTCGCGACTCACAGCGATCCGTTCAGCCGCCATCGCCGGAGACGGCCGCCGTGACGTTCTCGAGTGCGTAGAGAGCGCCCGCTCGGAGAGCCCTGCCCGGGCCACCGCCCGACGTGGTGTCAGGACTTATATAGCGACGAGCGACAATCACCGAACGAGGCGGGCAATGAGCGGGGACGAACGAAAGCTGGTCGACACCTCCGGGGACTACCGGTACGCCGTCAGGAACGGCGATGCCGTGCCCGACCCCCAGTGGCAGTCCTGTCGGCTCGTGCTGACCGATCGGCGACTGGTGTTTGCCGGCAACGGCGGCCAGCAGGCCGTCTCCCACTCGAATATCGAGGTCCTCGACGAGGACGGGCTACCCGACGGCGTCGACGCGGACGGCGCGACGCCGCTGCGCATCGGGGACAGCGTCGTTCTGCTCGACGCCACCAACCTCGACAACTTCGAGCGGGAGTACTGCCGGGCGACGCTGCACGGGGAGGTGATCCTGGCGAAACACCCCGCCGTCGTCGGGGGAGTCGTCCAGGACGACGCCGCGTGGTCGAAGGCCCGCTTTCGCCTCGACGACGGGACGATCCGGCTGGCGTTCCCCGGAGAGCGCTCGGCCGCCATCGAGGTCGAGGACGTGGGCACCATCGAGGCCGGCCAGCGGTCCGTGATGGGCGAACCCCGGACCGTTCTCGAGGTCGAGCACACCCAGGGCGAGCGCAGCGTCGAGACCTACCTCTCGGGGATGGACCACCACACGCGGGCGCTCCAGTCGCTGTTCGAGTCGGTGATCGAGGCCCGCGAGGACGACTACGACCTCTCCGAGACGGAGAGCCAGGTGCTGATGGCGTTGTACTCCGGCGTGTCGCCGTTCGAGATGGCCGACTTCGTGGGCATCAGCGTCGACGAGGTCGAGGAGATCTACCAGCACCTCCTTGAGGCGGGCGCCGTCGACGAGGTCCGGACCCGCACCGAGGTCGCGCTCAACGCCCAGGGGCGCAACATGGCGAGCGAGGCGATGAACGAGCAGTGACGACGGCGACGGCGTCCCGACGTATGGCGACGGCGTCCCGACTTGTGGCGGCGGTCGGTCTCCCGACTTGTGGCGGCGGTCGGTCTCCCGACTCGCGGCGACAGTCCGCCCCCTGTCGGGTGGTTATCACTCCTGATACCGCCGTCGGAACTATTATTCGGCTCAACCGGGAACGACCGGACGACGACCGGACCCGGAGAGCATGAGCGACACCGAGAAGAAGATCGCGGACACGCAGGGCCAGTACCTGCAGGCCGTGCAGAACGGACAACGGCTCACGGACGCGAGCTGGCGGACCTGCCGGATCGTCCTGACGACCGAGCGACTGGTGCTCGTCGAGGAGGGCAAGCGGCAGGTCCCGCTGGAGGCGATCGACCGCATCGAGGACCGCTTCGACGTGAACCAGCAGAGCGCCAGCGTCTCCAGTTACGTCACCCTGCACGTCGGCGACGACGTCGTGTTGGTCTCTGCCTCCGAACACGAGCAGTTCGAGACGGACTTCTACCGGGCCTGCCTGAACGGCGAGATCATCTACGTGAAACACCCCGCCGTCGAGGGCGGAGTCGTCCAGGATTCGGCGTGGACCAAGGGTCGGGTCAAGGTGACCGACGACGCGGTCCGCCTGGCGCTGGCCGACGGCCAGGCCGTCGGGATCGAGCGGGCCGACATCGGCGACCTGGGCATCGCGGAACAGCGCGTCGCCGACGCGGACCGCACGGTCATTCAGGTCGAGCACACCCAGGACGGCATCAGCGTCGAGACCCACCTCGCGGGCGACCAGTTCCACGCCACCGTCCTCCAGGTAATGCTAGAGGAGAGCGCCGAGCGCAACCGCGCGGACCTGGATCTCTCGAGCACCGAGCGGCGGGTCATCATGGCGCTGCACTCCGGCGTCTCCCCGTTCGACGTCCCCACCTTCGTCGGCATCGACGTCGAGAAGACCGAGGAGATCTTCGACCGCCTCATCGAACTCGACGTGATCGACGTTGTCCGGGAGCGCAGCGAGGTCCAGTTGACCACGCGCGGTCGCCGGGTCGCCGGCGAGCGCATGGGCGAGCAGTGACGGCGCGTGGCCGGCGAAACGAGTCCTCGACAGTGACTGCAAGGGCTCCATGAACGGGGATGTCAGCTTCGCCGAGACCTGTCGCCGAG
>JBDGUH010000075.1:9748-15245 GCA_042216055.1 Haloarculaceae archaeon | reverse complement strand
ACAATGATAGCGACCGTTCTTCCCAAGGGCATCGTTTGCTACCATAAACTGCATACAATCCGACCCATAGAGCCTAACCCCACGCAAAAGGACTTGGAGAACTTCCCGATTCATAGTGCATATGACCGTATCTTTTCTGACAAGGAGTTATTCGTGGCAGTTGGTTTACTCAATAGCATCCCGTTTGATTTCTTGATGAGGACGAAGATTGATTCAAGTGTTGTTATGTATAAATTCAAAGAGTCACAAGTCCCCCGTCTAACTGACGGAGACGAGTGGTTCGACTACATTTGGACGCGGGCTGCCCGTCTCAATTGCTACGGGAACGAGTTCAAGGAGATGCGAGATAGACTCGGAGAAATTGAGCCGGCGACCGACATGGACGAACGTCGGGAGGTACAAGCCGAACTCGACGCCGCCGCGTTCCACGCCTACGGTCTGGACCGTGAGCAAGCGGCATTTGTGCTGGATGACTTCCATCGGGTGCAGAACCCCCGCCTGATGGACGAGGACTACTTCAAGAGCGTGCTGGAGAAGTACGATGAACTGGCGGGGTAGAGGCAGGAGATTCTGGCAGGCCTCTTCGTGTAAACACTCGCCTCCAAATCAGAGTGAAGGCCAGATGGAAACAGTCTGTAAGGCTGTCCCGCAGGTAAGTTTATAAAGAACGACTCCAATTTGGGCATACCGGAGCGAAAATCGCCGGGATACATTAAGTGGCCTCCCGTAACGCGCCGAAGGCGCGTCGCAGCGTTGAGGGCGCTGTCCCGTAGGGGTCCGCCGGTTCGAATCCGGTCCCACGCATCTTCTGAGCGAACGGACGCGAGCGAACAGATGCGTCACGACCGGATTCGAGCCCTGGGAGTCGCAGTGCGCGCAGCGAACGAAGTGAGCGAGCACAACCGTCTCCCTCCGGTTCGAATCCGGTCCCGCGCGTTCTCTGATACGGATTATTGCGAGTCATTCCCGTCTCGACCGCACGAGTCGTGCGGTCGGACCGGGAAACAAGCCCAATAATCCGTATGACTCTACCGAACGGGAGAGCCGTGAGCATCGAACAGTCACCGTCGGAGCGGTTCCTCCGACCGCGTCGCCTCGTTCGGATCCGTGCGCGTCACTCCCGCATCGACTGCACGTGGGCGTGCGGACGAACAGGTAGCCAGTCTCGACAATCCGTCTCAGCAGTGAAACCGCTATCGCCGTCGTCGAGGAGTGCGGTTTCCGGCAACAATGTTCATATATGATAATTGGAGGGAAGAGTTTATGTACAGCCACTCCGAACGGCCTGGTAGGCACCAGCGCGGTGCCGATACCACCCACCACCCCCCACCCACCACCCCACCACTTTCCTTTGGTGTCCGCCCGATGAGCGGCTGCGCCAAGCCTCGGATGGGTGACTCGGCCGGACGTCCCCTTAAACGAGACGTGTATCCACGGCGATAGCTACAACGAACCACCGCCGGTAGAACCACGCATGAACGGCGCGCAGACGTTCGTCGACTGGTTGCTCGGCGCGGGGCTGGATGCGCTCTCGGGACCGCTCGGGACGTTCGTCGCGGGCGTGGTCGCCGCGGCGGTGGTGTTGACCATCGTCCTCCTGAACGCCGCCATCGCGGGGCCGTGGCTCAAGCGCAAGGTGATGGCCGACTTCTGGGAGAAGATCGGCCCGAACCGCATGGGCCCGTACGGCCTGTTGATCATCCCCGCCGACGTCGTGCGCCTCCTCTCGAAGGAACTGATCGTTCCCGAGAGCGTCGATCGGCCGGCGTTCGACCTGGCGCCGCTGGTGTTGACCGCCTCGGCGCTGCTCGGGTTCGCCGTCGTCCCCTTCGGGACCCTGTTCGGCGTGCCCCTGCAGGTGGCCGACCCCGAGATCGGGATGGCCTACGCGTTCGCGGTCGCCTCGATCTCCTCGATCGGGCTGGTGATGGCGGGCTACGCCTCGGACAACAAGTACTCGTTTTTGGGCGGGTTGCGCGCGGTCGCCCAGAACCTCGCCTACGAGATCCCGCTGGTGATCACCGGCGCCTCAGTCGTGCTGTTCGCGGGCTCGCTCCGCCCGAGCGAGATCGTCGCCGCGCAGGCCCAGGCGCTCGCGACCGTGGGTCCGGTCACGATTCCGGCGTGGTTCGCGTTCGTGAACCCGTTCGCGTTCGTGCTGTTCCTGGCGGCGAACCTCGCGGAAGTCGGGCGCAATCCCTTCGACATCCCCGAGGCGCCCACCGAGATCGTCGCCGGCTGGCAGACCGAGTACTCCTCGGTGTACTTCGTGCTGGGCTATCTCTCGGAGTTTCTCCACATCTTCCTCGGCGGCGCGATCGTCGCGACGCTGTTCCTGGGCGGCCCGGCCGGGCCGGTCCTCCCGGGGGCGGTCTGGATGGGTATCAAGATCTGGGCCGTGTTCCTGTTCACCCAGTGGGCCCGCTCTGCGATCCCGCGCGTGCGTATCGACCAGCTCATTCAGATCGGCTGGAAGGGGCTGCTCGTGCTCTCCTTCGTCAACCTCCTGCTGACCGCGCTCCTGATCGGCCTGTTCGTGTGACGGGCCGGGGCTAGCAGCGCCCCCACAGTTACGTGTGGCGCGGCCGAATCGCCGGCCATGATCACCGGCTCGGAGATGGCCGTCGTCGACGAGAACGCGGCCGCGCTGGGCGTGGCGCGCAAGCAACTGATGGAGTCGTCGGGCAACGCGGTCGCGCGGGCGGTCCGGGACGCCGTCGCGCCGGGGGCGAGCGTCACGATCGTCGCCGGCCGCGGCAACAACGGCGGGGACGCGCTCGTCGCGGCACGGTTCCTCGACGCCTACGACCTGCGGGTCCTGCTGCTCGGCCGCGCCGAGACGATCACCACCGACATCGCCCGGGAGAACTGGGCGGCGCTCGTCGAGAGCGAGTACGACGCCCGCGAGGTGCGGGACTCGACGGCGCTGGACCTCGGCGATCCGGACCTGATCGTCGACGCGATGCTCGGAACTGGTATCTCGGGGACGCTCCGCGAACCCGAGGCGACGGCCGCCGAGGCGATCAACGCGAGCGACGCGCCCGTCGTCTCAGTCGACGTCCCCTCCGGAATCGACGCCGAGACGGGCGCGCTCGCGGAGAACGCGGTCACCGCCGACCACGTCGTCACCTTCCACGAGACGAAACCCGGCCTCGAGGCCATCGACGCCACGGTGACCGTCGCCGACATCGGCATCCCGGACGCCGCCCAGCTGTTCGTCGAGCGGGGGGACCTCCTCCGGCTCTCCCGGCCCGCACAGTCCCACAAGGGCGACTTCGGCGAGGTGCTGGTGATCGGGGGCGGCCCGTACACGGGAGCGCCGGCGCTGTCCGCTCAGGCGGCGCTGCGGGCCGGCGCGGACCTCGCGCGGGTCGCCTGCCCGGCGCCGGTCGCGCGGGAACTCCAGGGCTACAGCGAGAACCTGATCGTCAGGCCCTACGACGGGGAGACCCTCGCCCCCGACCACGTCGAGTCGCTTCTCGAACTCGCGCGCGAGCAGGACGCCGTGATCCTGGGGCCGGGACTCGGGAGCGCCGACGCGACGCTCGCGGCCGTCGAGGCGTTCCTCGCCGACTACGGCGGGACGGCCGTGGTCGACGCCGACGCCCTCCAAATCGTCCCGTCGGTCGACACCGACGCCGAACTGCTGTGTACCCCCCACCGCGGCGAACTGGCGAAGATGGGACGGGAGGCGAGCGACGACTGGCGCGAGCGCGCGGACCAGGTGACCTCGTTCGCGGCCGAGGTGGGGGCGACGCTGCTGGTCAAGGCGCCCTACGACGTGATCTCCGACGGCGAGCACACGCGGGTCAACCGCACCGGCAACCCGGGCATGACCGTCGGCGGCACCGGCGACGTGCTGGCCGGCGTCGCCGGCGCGCTGGCCTGTCAGCTGCCGCTCCAGGACGCCGCGAGCGTGGCGGCCTACGCCAACGGCGCGAGCGGTGACCGCGTCGTCGACGAGGAGGGGTACGGCCTCGTCGCGACGGATCTGCTCCCCGTCCTCCCGCGGGTGCTCTGGCGGAAGGACTAGGCCGACGCCTCGACGAGGTCGCCCGCCTTCGCCCGGGACTGCTCGACGACCGCCGGCCGTGCCTGAAACTCGATGACGACCTGCTCCCCGTAGTCGACGGCCTCGACGTGGGCGTTGTCGTGGATCCAGGAGACGACGCTCATCGCCTCGCCGTTCATCGGCAGGACGAGGCGCTCGCGCTCGTAGTCGGGGAGCTCCTCGTCGACGCGGTCGCGCAGCGCCGCCAGGTTCTCGCCGTCCCTGGCGCTGATGGCCACGGGACTGGGCGCCAGCGCCGACAGGGCCTCGCGCTTGCGTGCGATCTCCTCGTCCGGCACCGCGTCGGTCTTGTTGAGGACGGTGACGATGGGGGCCTCGTTGCGCTCGTACAGCGTGTCGTGGCAGGTGACGAGTTTCTCGCGCATCTCCTCGACCGACTCCGAGACGTCGACCACGAGCAACACGAGGTCGGCGTGATACACCGCGTCCAGCGTCGACTTGAACGACTCGACGAGCCAGTGGGGGAGATCCGAGACGAACCCCACGGTGTCGGTCACGAGCACGTCGCGTTTCTCCATCTCGATGCGTCGGGTGGTCGTCCCGAGCGTCGTGAACAGGCGGTCCTCGCTCTCGGCGGTCGTGTCGAGGTCCGGGTGGCGATCCTCGTTCTCGTCGACGTCGATGTCGGCCGCCAGACGGCGCAGGAGCGTTGACTTGCCGGCGTTCGTGTAGCCGGCCAGCGCCACGAGGTCGAACCCCGACTCCCGGCGCTGCTCGCGGCGGTGCCGGTCGGTCTCCTCGATGGATTCGAGTTCGTCCCGGATGTTCGAGATCTGCTTTTTGATGTCCTGCTCGCGGCTCTCGTCGTACTCCCCGAGCCCCATGAACCCCGGCCGCTCGTCGCGCTTGGCGAGGCTGGCTTTCGCCTCCGCCCGCGGGAGTTCGTACCGGAGCTGTGCGAGTTCGACCTGGAGCTGTGCCTTTCGGGTCTGGGCTCGCTGGCCGAAGATCTCCAGGATGAGCCGGAACCGGTCGATGACCGTCACGCCCTCCGGGAGTTCGTTGCCGACGTTGAACGTCTGGTACGGGCCGAGCTGGTTGTCGAAGATCACCGCGGTCGCCCGTTCGCGGGCGACGGCGTTGGCGAGTCGCGTGACCTTCCCCTCGCCCAGGTGGTAGGCGGGGTCCTCGGTACGCGTCTGGGTTACCTCGCCCACCACCTCGTAGCCCGCGGAACGGGCCAGATCGACGATCTCGGCCGTGTCCGCCGTCCCTTCGTCGACGCGCTTCGCGATCACCGCCCGTTCGATGCTGTCTCTCGCCGTCACTTGGCCCGTCCTAGGGCGCCGTCATATTTAAACCTCGGCCGCCAGGCGGGCCTCGTTGGATCACGGGAGGCGAGCCCCGTCGGAGCAGGTGGGGGCAGGCCTCGTCGGAGCAGGTGGGGGCAGGCCTCGTCGGAGCAGGTGGGGGCAGGCCTCGTCG
>JBDGUH010000075.1:0-9648 GCA_042216055.1 Haloarculaceae archaeon | reverse complement strand
CGTCGGAGCAGGTGGGGGCAGGCCTCGTCGGAGCAGGTGGGGGCAGGCCTCGTCGGAGCAGGTGGGGGCGCGCGTCGAACCAGGGGAGGCGCGGGGCAGGCCCGTCGATCCGTGACGCGGGTGCTTAACTGCCCCCGCCCCGTCGGGCCGCCCATGACACGGACGGTGCTGATTACGGGCTGTTCCTCGGGAATCGGACGGGCGACCGCCGAGGCCTTTCTCGAGGACGAGTGGACAGTCTGGGCGACCGCTCGCGACGAGGACGACCTGACGGCGCTGGCCGAGGCCGGTGCGGAGACGGCCGAACTGGACGTGACGAACGCGCGGGAGTGCGAGCGGGTCGTCGAGCAGGCGACCGACGAGGAACCGTTGGACTGTCTCGTCAACAACGCCGGCATCAGCCAGCGCGGCGCGGTCGAGGAGATCCCGACCGAGCGTCTGCACCACCAGTTGGACGTGAACCTCTACGGTCCCCACCGGCTGATCCGGGCCGCCCTGCCGGGAATGCGCCGCGCCGGCGAGGGACGGATCGTCAACGTCTCGAGCGTCGTCCAGCGCGTCTCGCCGCCGGGATCGGGGGCCTACGCCGCCTCGAAGGCCGCGCTCGAATCGCTCAGCGACGCCCTCCGCGCCGAGGTCGAGGGCGAGGGGATCGAGGTGGTGCAGGTCGAACCCGGTCCGGTCGCCACCGAGTTCGAGGCGACGGCCCGCGAGTCGTTGCGCGACGTCGACCGCACGGGCACGTACGAGTGGCTCTACGACGCCTATGAGGACGCCCAGGACGTGGGGCGCGGGCCGCTGTCGGTGCCGCCCGAGGCCGTCGCCGAGACGATCCGGGACGCGGCCTGCGCGTCCGATCCCGCCACTCGCTACCCCGTCGGACAGGTGGCGAAGCTAGCGGGCCTCGCCGCCCACCTGCCCGACCGGTGGCGCGACGCCGTCGTGGGACTCCTGCGGTCCGTTGCGTGAGGTGTGTGATCGTGATCCGGAATCGCAAACCCCTCGCCGTGACGCCCGCCCGCGAGGTAGCCCTCGACTGCCTCGCCACGGGGATCGAGGCCGCCCGTCCCGAGCGGGTCGTCCCCGAGACGATGTCCCTCGAGGGCAGTACCCTCCACGTCCGGGACGCGACCTACGACCTCGACGCCTACGACGAGGTTGTCGTGCTGGGCGGCGGGAAGGCCGCCGCGCGGGTCGCACTCGCCCTCGAGTCCCTGCTCGGGGGCCGCCTCACGGGGGGCATCGTGGTCACGGACGACCCCGTCGAGACGGCCCGGATCACCGTCCGGAAGGCCGATCACCCCGTCCCGAGCGAGCACGGCGTCGAGGCGGCGGCGGAAGTGCTCGCGCGGGCCGACGCGGCGGGGGAAAGGACGCTCGTCCTCGCGGTCCTCACCGGCGGCGGGAGCGCCCTCCTCCCCGCTCCCGTCCCGGCGGTCGGTCTCGACGCGCTCCAGGCCGTCACCGAAGCGCTCCTGGACGCCGGCGCGCCCATCGGCGAGATCAACGCCGTCCGCAAGCACTGCTCGGCGCTGAAGGGCGGCCGCCTCGCCCGCCGGGCGGCCCCCGCGACGGTCGTCGCCCTGCTGTTCTCGGACGTGGTGGGCGACGACCCCTCGGTGATCGCCAGCGGGCCGACCGTGCTCGACGCGACGACCTACGCCGACGCGCTGGCGGTGCTCGACCGCTACGGGATCGAGGCGCCGGCGGTGCGGGCCCACCTCGAGGCCGGCGCGGCCGGCGAGGGCGACGAGACGGCCGGCCATGACGCGACTCCCGAGGTTGACGAGACACCCGGACCAGACGAGACACCCGGATCAGGCGAGACACCCGGATCAGGCGAGACACCCGGACCAGACGAGACACCCGGACCAGACGAGACACCCGGCCCCGACGACCCCGTTTTCGGGACGGTCTCGACGCACGTCCTGGCGAACGGGTGGACGGCGATCGCGGCCGCCCGCGAGACGGCACGCGAAGCCGGCTACGAGACGCTCGTGCTCTCCTCGCACGTCGAAGGCGAGGCCCGCGAGGCCGGCCGCCTGCACGCTGCGGTCGCCGCCGAGGCCGCCGACACGGGCAACCCGGTCGAGCCCCCCGCCGTCGTCCTCTCGGGCGGCGAGTGTACGGTGACCGTCCGCGGCGAGGGGACCGGCGGCCCGAACCAGGAGTTCGCGCTCGCCGGGGCACTGGGGCTCCCGACGGAGGCCGTCCTGGCCGCAGTGGACACGGACGGCCGCGACGGCGCCACCGACGCGGCCGGCGCGCTCGTCGACGCGGGGACGGTCGACGACGAGCGCGGGGCGCGGGACGCGCTGGCCGACAACGACGCGGGCACGTACCTCGCGGCGCGGGACGCCCTGATCCAGACGGGGCCCACGGGGACGAACGTCAACGACCTCCGCGTGCTCGTCGTCGAGTGACGGGCGAAACCCCTACTTCGGTGGCGCTCCGCGCTCCCCTATGACCGACGCCACCGTCGGCGTCCTCGTCTACGAGGGCGTCGAGGAACTGGACGCGCTGGGCCCCTACGACGTGTTCGCGACCGCCGGCGCGAACGGCGCGCCAGTCGGGGCCCGCCTGCTGGCTGTCGACGCGGGCGAGCGCCTGACCGCGAGCAAGGGGCTGCGGTTCGAGCCCCACGGTCCCCTCCCGGATCCCGGGTCGGAGGGGGCTCCTGACTTCCTCGTGGTTCCGGGCGGCGGGTGGAACGCGCGCGCCGACCGGGGCGCGTGGGCCGAGGCAGAGCGCGGGCGAGTGCCCGACGCCATCGCTGCCCACCACGCGGCCGGCGCGACGGTCCTCTCGGTGTGTACCGGCGCGATGCTACTGGCCCGCGCCGGCCTGCTCGCGGGGCGGCCGGCGACGACCCACGGCGCGGCACTCGAAGACCTGCGGGCGACGGACGCACGCGCTCGCGCGGCCCGGGTCGTCGACGACGGCGACGTGGTGACCGCCGGCGGGGTCACCTCGGGGCTTGACGCGGCGCTGTGGCTGGTCGAGCGCGAGTGGGGCGCGGACGTGGCCGCGGCGACGGCCGACTCGCTGGCCTACGAGCGCCGCGGCGGCGTCTACCGGGCGTGAACTGGCTCCCCGGGTCGGTCAGTCCAGGCAGGCCGCGACGATCCGAAGCAACTGCTCGCCGCGCACCTCCTCGGCCAAAAGCGGGACCCGGCGCACGTCGTGGCCGCGAAAGAGGTCCTGCGAGCGGGCCAGCGCGTCCTGTTGAACCGACCAGCGGCGGGCACAGAACTCACAGTCGTCGTGGTTCGGGCCGACGTACTCGGCCGGCACCTCCCCGTCGACCACGTCCCCGAGGTCCTGCATGACGCGGTTGACGACGACGGTGCCGACCGGAATCCCGAACGCGTCCAGCCTGTCGAGCAGGCGTTCCGACTCCATCACCGACAGCTCCTCGGGCACCAGCACCACCCGAAAGTCGGTCCGGCCGGGGTCGCGCAGCACCGCCCGCAGGCGCTCGACGCGCTCCCGAAGGTCCTGCAGATTCGCGCGCGCCGCCGCCTCGTCGTCCTCGCCGCCGAACATCCCCGACAGCCCCTCCATCATCCCCGAGAGGCGCTCGCGCAGCGAGAGCAGCGTGCCGAGCATCGAGTCCATCGCCTCGGGCAGTTCCAGCAGGCGGAGGGTGTGGCCCGTCGGCGCGGTGTCGACGACCACCCGCTCGAAGCGCGGGTCGTCCATGTACTCGAGGAGGAGCCGCATAGCCGCGGCCTCGTCCGAGCCGGGCATCGACTCGACCAGCGACTCCTCGCCGCCGCCCAGCAGCGCCTCCAGGCCGCCCAGCTGGTCCTCGACGCCGAACGGGCCGTCGACGGCCTCCTCGGGATCGATCTCGGCCCCGTACAGCGGCACGTCCTCGCGGATCCGGCCCGGCTGTGCGGGCACGTCGCTCCCGAGCGTGTCAGACAGGGAGTGGGCCGGGTCCGTCGAGACGACCAGCGTCGGCGTCCCGTCGCGGGCGCTCGCGAGCGCCGTCGCCGCGGCCATCGTCGTCTTCCCGACGCCGCCTTTCCCCCCGTAGAGCACGTACTCTGGCGCCTCGACCCCCGCCGGCACGTCGACGTCCTCGACCGCCTCCACGTCGATGTCCATACCAGGGGGTAGGCGGTCCAGCCCTCGAAAACCCCTCGAAACGCGTCCGCTACTGGCGCGACGAGCGTGCCTCGCGGACCTCCGCGCCGTCCCGGAGCTTGTCCTCGCAGTACGGACAGACCCGGGGCCCCTCGTACCCCTCCGGCGTGAACACCTTCACGTACTGCTCGGTCACGAACTCGCCGCAGTTCTGACACTCGGGCATCGGTAAGGCCACTCTTGGCTTCGGATAAATACTTTCTGTTGACGAAACAAATTAGGCGGCGCCTACGCGCTCTGTGGGGTTCACTGGCCCGGGCGGACCACCTGTTTGAGGCCGACAGTGCGATCCATCCGGTCGAACGCCGCCGGCAGGTCCGCGAGCCCCACCTCGTGGGTGATCAGCGAGTCCACCTCGATCTGCCCGCCCCGGAGCAGTCCCACCGCGCGCTCGAAGTCGTCGGGCGTCAGCGAGTAGGTCCCCAGCAGATCTCGCTCCCCGTAGAACACGTCGAACGGCGACACCTCGATCGTGGCGTCCTCGGGTGGGACGCCGAACACCAGCGTCGGCGCGCCGTCGCCACACAGGTCGCGGGCCTGCGCGATGGTCTCGGGGAAGCCGACCGCCTCGATCGCCGCGTCCACCGGGCCGACGGCCTCGCGGACGGCCGCGACGGGGTCGGCGTCCGTCGGGTCGACGGTCAGGACTGCGCCCGCGTCCCGCGCGCGCTCGCGGCGCTCGTCGACCGGTTCGACGACGACCGGCCGGGCGCCCCGCTGCCAGAGGACCTTGACGATCTCGAGGCCGATGGACCCCGCGCCGATCACCGCGACGGTGTCGCCCTCGCGGGCGCCGACGCGGTCGACGCCGTGGACGACACAGCCCAGCGGTTCGGCGAAGGCCGCCGTCGTCGCATCGAGGTCGCCGATGGACACGACGTTGCCGGCCGGCACCGCGACGTACTCGGCGAACGAGCCGTCGACCACGGTGTGGGCCGCGCCGCCGATGGAGGTCAGGTCGGGACAGAGGTGCTCCCGGCCGCTTGTGCAGTACCGGCAGGCCCCACACGGGACCGAGGGGTTGACCGCCACCCGGTCGCCCGTCGACACGCGGGTCACGTCCGCGCCCGTCGACACGACCTCGCCGGCGCTCTCGTGACCGGGCACCATGGGGAGTGGCACCGAGAGGCCCCCCTCGTACATGTGGAAGTCGGTCGCGCAGACGCCACACGCCTCGACGCGGACCAGCACGTCCCCGTCAGCGGGATCGGGCCGGTCGCGGTCGCGAACCTGTATCTCGCCGGGTTGCGTGAGAACTGCGGCTCTCATCCTCCGATCCGAGGTGCCGCCCGCCGAAAAGCGTTCGGGGGTCGCCATCAATCCCCGAAGTATTACGGGGTCGGGCTTACCCGACTCGACGGCCAAACCAGAGCGTATGCAGTCTCTCGCGGAGCAGTTCGACGAGCGTGACGTAGCGGGTGACGTGACCGAACTCGTGGGTTCGACGCCGCTGGTGTGTCTGGACGCGCTGGCGCCGAACCTGCTGGGGAAAGTCGAGGCCGCCAACCCCTACTCGGTGAAAGACCGCATCGCGAAAGCGATGGTGGCCGCGGCAGAAGCGAGCGGCGACCTGCCGCCCGACGGAACGGTGGTCGAGGCCACCAGCGGCAACACCGGCATCGGCCTGGCGGCCACCTGCGCCGCGAAGGGGTACGACTGCGTGCTGACGATGCCGGCGTCGATGAGCGAGGAGCGGCGCCGCCTGCTCGAAGCGCTCGGCGCGGACCTCGAACTCACGCCGGCCGAGGACGGGATGAGCGGGGCCATCGAGCGCGCGAACGACCTCGTGGCCGACCGCGAGGCGGCAGTCCGCGCCCGTCAGTTCGAGAACGCCGCCAACCCCCGCGCCCACCGCGAGACGACCGGCCCGGAGATCTGGCAGGCCACCTACGGCACCGTCGACGCCGTCGTGGCGGGCGTCGGGACGGGCGGCACCGTCACCGGCGTCGCCGAGCACCTCCTCGAGGACCGCGAGGCCGACGTGCGGATGGTCGCCGTCGAACCCGCGGAATCGCCGCTGCTCTCGGAGGGCGATCCGGACAGCCACGGCATCCAGGGCATCGGTCCCGGGTTCGTGCCCGACGTCCTCCGGCGCGACCTCCTCGACGAGGTCCGCACCGTCGCCGAGGAGACTGCAAAGGAGACGGCTCGCACCCTCGGCCGCGAGGAAGGGCTGCTGGTGGGCATCTCCTCGGGCGCCGCCGCGGCCGCGGCCGCCGAGTACGCCGACGAACACCCCGAGGAGACGGTGGTGGTCGTCCTGCCCGACACCGGCGAGCGGTACCTCTCGACCGACCTGTTCGAGTGATCGGCGACCGGCCCCGGACTCGCCCTGCCCGCCCACCGTAGACTACTTCTCCCGGCGACGGCTACTCCCGGCCGTGACGGACGAGCCAGTCGAGACGGTCCTCCTGGATCTAGACGGCACGCTGTGTCGGTACCGGCGGACGGGCGAGGAACTGCTGGCCGTCGCCTTCGACGCGGTGGGCGTCGAACCCCTGTTCACGGCGGCCGACTACCGCGAGCGCCTGGACGCCTTCCTCGAGGCCGACGGCGAGGCGTCCTTCGACGAGGTGCGTGCGCGCTGTTTCGCGGACCTGGCGGCTGAACGGGGACGGGATCCAGAACTCGGGCGCGCGGTCGCCGACGTGTACGCCGACGAGCGCGAGCAGTCCGAGGTCGAGTGGATGCCCGGCGCCCGGGAAGCGGTGGACGCGCTCTCGGCGTACCGCCTCGGCGTCGTGACCAACGGCCCGCCCGAGATACAGACGGCGAAACTCGAGGCGCTGGGCCTCCCCGAGCGCGTGGCGACGGTGGTGTTCGCGGGCCACGACACGCCGCCCAAGCCCGAACCCGACCCCTTCCACGCGGCGCTCGACGCCCTCGACGGGACGCCCGGGCGGGCGGTCCACGTGGGCGACTCGCCGCGGGCCGACGTGGGCGGCGCCCGCGCGGCCGGCCTCCGGGCCGCCTGGATACGCGAGGACGGCATCGACCCCGATCCCGCTCCCGACTACGTGCTCGGGGGACCGGGCGAACTGGTCGAGGAACCCTGGGTCTGATACGGATTATTGCGAGTCATTCCTGTCTCGACCGCACGCCGGCGTGCGGTCGGACCGGGACACGGTCGCAATACTCCGTATGAAGCACGCGCAGAGCCGCCCCGAGGCCGACGGCGTCGCCCGCGAGGGACAGCAGCGCCGTCCAGATGAAGACACCGTGACCCGCGGAAACGCGGCCGACGTTGTCCGGCGAGACCAGGACGAAGTGTGCCAGCGCCTCGAACGCGAGCGCGATAACGAGCGAAGCGGCGACGAGCGAGGCGCCTGCGGTCAGTCGGCCGGCAACAGCCACCCCCAGACCGGCGAGCGGACCGGCGACGAGAGCCAGCACCACCGTCGCGGTCTGCCAGTCGGTCAGCCCCACCGGAAGCAGCCCGTGGACGCCGCCGTGGGCGAGTGCGGCCGCGAGGTGGACGCCGACGCCCAGCGCCAGCAGCCTCACGCGTCGGTCCACTCGTACCCCTCCGCCGTCTCGCTGAGCGTTCCCGCCTCGCGCCACGTCTCGACGACCTGTTCGAACCCTTCCCGGTATGTCGGATACTGAGGCGTCCAGTCGGTCGCCGCGCGGAACTTCTCGGCGGTCGTGGGCATCGGCGAGGAGAGCATCTCGGCGGTGACCGTGCCGACGAAAACGCGGGCGAGCCATGCCGGCACGCGGCGCGGCGACGAGACGCCGAGTCGGTCCGCGAGGTCGGACAGCACCGCGTCGACGGGGGCCGGTTCCTCGTCGACGACGTGATAGACGCCGTCCAGTCCCGCGTCGACGGCCTCGGCGTGGGCGCGGGCAGCGTCGTCGGCGTGCAGGAAGGAGAGAGGAGCGTCGCGCCGACCGAGCAGGCCGCCCCCGACGACCGGCAGGGCGCCTTCGAGCAGGCCACGCCCGAACTGGCGCGTGTGGGCCGAGTCCGGGGCGTAGAAGAACCCGCAGCGAAGGATCGCCACGTCGAACCCGTCTTCACGGCCACGCTCCCGGAGGAGATCCTCGACGGCAGCCGCGGACTGCGTCCCTCGATCGGGGTGGCGCTCGACCGACTCGTCGAACGCCGACCCGTCGGGCTGGCGGGCCACCCAGACGACGCTCGGGAAGACGAACTGTGAGAGGTCGTCGGGGGCGGCCGCGAGGAGGTTCCGGGCCCCCTCCTCGCGGACCCGGTCGTTGCGCGCCCACGCCTCCTCGGAGGGCTTGTTGGCGGTGGGGATGGCCGTCGCCGCGTGGACGATGACGTCCGTGTCCTCGCCGACAGCGCCTTGGATCGATTCGCCGTCGAGGACGTCCCCGCGACGCGGGTCGCCGCCACGCTCGGTCACCAGGTCGGCCCCGGCGTCGTCCCTGACGAGTCCGGCGACGGCGTGCCCGCGGTCCACGAGGTGGTCGACGAGTCGGTGCCCGAGGACGCCCGTCGCACCCGAGACGAACACGTTCATCGCCCGGACGTTCGACGCACTGACGGATCGGCGTTCTGCCGGGTTCGCCCGGGGGATTTAAGGGACGGTGACGGCCACCTTCGCGTGACACCGATGAAACACGTCCGGGTGACCATCCGATGAAACACGTCCGGGTGACCATCCGATGAAACACGTCCGGGTGACCATCACCGCACACGGCCGCGAGGACGAGATCCACCCGATGTACGACGTGCTGGCCAACGCCCCGTACGTCGAGTACGCGACGGCGATGCACTGGAACTTCACCGGCGAGGAACTCGGCATCATGCACTACGTCGAGGGGGACGTGGAGGCCTACCGGCGGGCCGCCCGCGAGGCGCCCGAAGTGATCGATTTCGAGGTGACGCGGGCGGGCGAGGACGCCTTCTACGTGTACGTCCGCGACGAGACGAACGAACCGCTCCGCGAACTGTTCGGGGCCGTCACCGAGGGCAGCGTCGTCACGATTCCGCCCATCGAGTACGGCGCCGACGGGCGCGTGACCTTCTCGATGGTCGGTCCGGGCGAGGCCATCCAGGCGGCCATCGAGCGGGTTCCCGATCCCGTCGAAGTGACAGTCGAGGAGGTGGGCGGCCTCGCCGCTGCGCCGGGCGTGCTGGACGGCCTGCTCACCGACCGCCAGCGGGCGGCCGTCGAGGCGGCGCTGTCGCTTGGCTACTACGAGATCCCCCGGACGGCTTCCCAGGCCGACGTGGCCCGGGAACTGGACTGTGCCGAGAGCACGGCCGCCGAGCACCTACGAAAGGCCGAGGCGAAACTCGTCCGGTCGGTGCTCGCGGAATGAGGACTGATACGGATTATTGCGACTGTTTACCGGCCCGACCGCACAACTCGTGCGGTCGAGACGGGAATGACTCGCAATAATCCGTATGAGTGGCGGGCCGTCACTCGGCGGGCGTCACGTCCGTGACGGTGCCGACGCCCTTCGAGCGCCCCTCGCGGAAGACGAACCGCTGGCCCTCCTCGACGAAGTAGGGGCGGAACTTGA
>JBDGUH010000060.1:0-15477 GCA_042216055.1 Haloarculaceae archaeon | reverse complement strand
CCGTCGACGGCATCTTCGCCGCCGGCGACGTCGTCGACTACCACTACCAGCAGGCCGTCACCGCCGCCGGCTCGGGCGCGAAGGCGGCGCTCGACGCCGACGAGTACCTCGAATCGCTGTCCGAGACGGCGGCCGGCGCCCCCGAGGCGGCCGCCACGACCGATTAACGCCTACTCGCTTTTCGCGCCGAGTTCCCGGCCGGTCGTCCGGGCGACCCCGAGCACGAAACCGAGCCCCCGCTGGACCTCCGGGTCGCGGATCGCCCGGAGCAGGCCGATGGCGCCGACCCGCTCGGGCGGGTCCGCGCTGGCCTCGCCGACGGCCCCGAGCAGCGTCTCGACGCCGTCCCTGGTATCGGGATCGCTCGCGGCGTCTGCGAGTTCGCCAAGCGACCCGCCGGTGCTGGCAAGCGACTGGACCATCTCGTCGTCCAGCGCCGCGGTCGCCAGCGAGGCGACGTCGGCGACGTCGGCGAGGTCCTCGAGCGTGCCGGCCCGCTCGAGGCGGACCAGCGTCGCCAGCGCGCTCTCGAGGTCGTCGGCGTTCTCGCCGAGCGAGCGCGCGAGGTTGGCCGTCTCGCGGGTGGCGAGGCCGTCGGCCGACTCGGCCAGCAGGTCGCCGTTCGCGGCCAGCGACTGGACCATCTCGTCGTCCAGCGCCGCGGTGGCAAGCTCGACCGTGTCCAGCAGGTCGTTGACCAGGCCGAGGCGCCGCAGGAGGCGCGCGACCTCCTCGGGGTTGTCCTCGACGGCGGCCGCCACGGGGTCGGCGAGGTCGGACTCGCTCACGGAGACCACCTCACAGCAGCCCCCTGGCGGTGAGCCAGTAGGTCTCGTTGTAGGCGAGCTTGCTCCAGTGCAACAGCTGTGAGGGCTCGCGGACGGTCGGCTCGTCGCCGTAGCCGAACTCGACGAACGTCGCCTCGTCCATGCCCGACTCGATGAAACAGACGGTCTTGCCGTCGAAGGTAGCGGTCGGCGTCTGCCCGCGGACCTGCGCGGCCAGGCGGTCGGCGACCGTGCCGGCCTCGTAGTGGGCGACGCTGCCGGCCTTCGAGGTGGGCACGTCCGCCGCGTCGCCGATGGCGTAGGTGTCCGGCGCCGTCTCGGCCGCGAGGGTGTGCCGGTCGACGGGGACCCAGCCGTCCTCGCCGAGGCCGGAGTCGGCGATCAGCGGGTCGCCGGTGTGGGGCGGGATGGCGACCAGGAGGTCGTAGTCCATCTCGGCGCCCTCCATCGTCTGGAGCGTCCCCGCGTCGGGGTCGACCGTCTCGGGGTTCGTGAACGTCTCGAGGGCGATGTCCCGCTCCTCGAACACCTCGGTCGCCCAGTCGGCGATGGACTGGATGCCGTGGGCGCGCTGGATGGGGTAGGTGTAGGTGATCTCCACGTCCTCCCGACGACCCTGCTCGCGCAGCCAGTCGTCGGCCATCAGCACGAACTCGACGGGGGCGGCCGGGCACATGTGGGGCACGCCGATCACCGAGAGGACGAGGTGTCCCTCGGTGAACCCCGCGAGTTCGTCCCGGAGTCGCTCGGCGCCCTCGGGGCCGTAGAAGTGGTGGCCGCCCTCCTGCAGCCCGGGCACCTCCTCGGGGGCCAGCCGCGCGCCCGTCGCGAGGACGAGGTAGTCGTACTCGAGCCCGCGCGGATCCTCCGAGAGCTCGAGGTGCTTTCCCTCGGGGTCGATCCCGGTGACCCGATCGACCCGGAACTCGACGCGCCGGGTGTCGATCAGGTCGGCGATCGGTCGGCGGGCGTCCGCGACGGTCTTCTGCCCGAACGCGACGTACAGGAAGACCGGCTTGTACAGTTGCTCGGGGTCGTCGTTGATCAGCGTGATCGCGACGTCCCCGGCGTCGATCTCGGCTCGTAACTCGTCGGTGAGGCGGTTGGCGAGCACGGTGCCGCCGGTACCGCCGCCGACGATGGCGATGTGTTCTGTCATGCGTGGTGCTACGTGATCTCGACGTAGATCGACCAGTGGTCGTCGTGCTCGACGATGTCCAGTATCTCGTGGCCCGCCTGATCGGCCCACTCGGGCACGTCGTTTTTCGACGAGGAGTCCGAGGTGAGCAGTTCGATCACGGTGCCGGGGTCGGTCTGTTTGACCTTCCCGATCAGGTCCATCAGCGGGCCGGGGCAGGTCGCGCCCCGGGAGTCGATCGTCACGTCCGGCTCGATCTGGGTTGAGTCAGTCATTGTCGTTGGGGTTTGCGGGTGGTCGGGTGGCGATTCAGACGAAGACGACCTGCTTGTCCTCGGCGTGGCCCAGGAAGCCCGAGACGCCGAGGACGCCGTCGAACAGGTCGACGTAGTCGTCCATGGACTTCCCGAGGAGGTCCAGCGACAGCTTGCAGGCGTACAGCGAGATGGGGCCAAGTTCCCGTGCGCGCTCGAAGGACTCCGTGAACAGGGGCATCTCCCCTTCCTCCGACTCGAGCAGCGCACGACCGACCGCGCCCATCTCGAAGTCGCCCGCCGCGACGGTCTCCTCGTCGAACGCCTCAAGCCCGTTCATCGTCGCGAACACGTCGACCGGTACGTCCGACGCCGCCGCGATGGAAGCGATGTTGCTCACTGCCTGTAACCGCTCGAACTGTCCCGACGCGAGGACGATTGCGTAGCCTGACATAGACCTCACAGGTGGACCGAGGGAGCGTGGCGATTAGTATTGTATGCCAGTTCCAAGAATATGAGAACACATCGGCAGCGCGATACTCGCAGGAAACATCGGTCGCTACGCCCCTATCATCCGCACTGACGGAACGAGTGCGGAACTGATAGCGATATGGTATTGCGCCACATATGCAAATGTTTTATAGCACGCCGGCCCGTAGGAGCGGGCATGACGCCGTCGATGAGCGAGTATCTCAAGCGAGACATGGAGTGTGAGGGGCTGCTGGAGTGTCTCCACGGGCTGAAGGACCTCGATCGCGAGATCTTCGAGGTGCTGGCCGGGCACGACGAGCCGATGACGGTCGACGAGATCGCCGACCGCGTCGACCGGGAGCGCTCGACTGCCTACCGCTCGGTCCAGCGGCTCGTCCAGACCGGCTTCGTCCAGAAGGAACAGGTCAACTACGAGCAGGGCGGGTACTACCACGTCTTCTACCCGACCGACCCCGACGAGGTCGCCGACGACATGCAGCGGATGCTCAACGACTGGTACGCACAGATGGGGCAACTGGTCGGGGAGTTCCGCGAGAAGTACGACGGGCGCGTCGAGCAGCCCGCCGACGACTAGCGACGCGGGACGACGGTCAGCGGCCGCCCCGGTAGGTGTTCACGCCGAGGAGCCGGTTGGCCGGGCAGGTCCGAATCGCACCCGTCACGACCAGGATGGCGCCGGCGATCAGGAGCACGGCCGTCACGACGAGGCCGGCCGTCCCGTCGAGGCCCACGTCGAGCACGCCGGAGAGGATCCCCACGGCCACCAGCAGGGCGAGCGGGCCGAGCACCAGGCGAGCGATCCGGTCGTAGCCGCCGACGTTTCTCTCCATGGTGTGTGAGTACGTCGCAACTGGTATATTAGAGTTGTGCCACTACCAGACAAGATTCCTGCGAGTGCCTGGCGGGAGACGACCCAAGAGCGCTCACGAACGGCTAAGTGGGAGCGCCCCGACCGTCCACACATGAGCCCGCCCGGACGCGAGACCGAGTACACGGAATCGGCGGTGATCGAGGTGTTCAGGGACCGCTCGGACTACGCCGAGCCGCTGACCGCCTCGGAGGTGGCCGAGCGGCTCGGCTGTTCGCGTCGCACAGCGCTGAACAAGCTCTACGCGCTCGCCGACCGGACGGACCTCACGAGCAAGAAGGTCGGCGGGCGCAGCCGCGTGTGGTGGATCCCGGTACCCTCGAACTGAGACGGCCTATCATCCGGGTACCCTCGAACTGAGACCGCCTGTCGGGCCCGTTCGACACACGACGGCGACCGGCGGCCCGGACGACGCCTACTCGTCGGCCGACCAGGTAGCGTCCTCGTCGGCGGGGTAGATCGGTCGCGGCACCCGTTCGTAGGGCAACTCCTCGACGAGCTGGTTCGTGTCGCCGTCGGTGAGCGCGAACAGTCGCCGGGCCGCGACCCGTTTCCAGGCGGGGCTGAGGTAGCCGCTCTTGAGGGCGATCACGTCCCGCTCGGCGGGCTCGATGCCCAGCGCCGCGAACGTCTCGGGGTCGCGGTGGCAGTTGGTCCGGCGGTCGGCGACCAGCACCTCGCCGTCCCCGCAGTCGACGCGGGCGACCCCGGCGCCGTCGAAGGTATCGAGCGCCCGCACCGTCCCCGACACCGCGAGGGGCCCGTCGGCGGCGAGCCGCCGGCCCAGGTCCAGGTCGACGCGCGCGCCCTCGCCCGCGGTCACACATCGCTCGTGGCTCGCGGGGTCGACGACCACCGCCAGCACCGGCGTTCCGAGGTCCCCGCGGGCGAACATGAGCGCCAGCAGGTCGGTCAGGTCCTCGCTCGCGCCGGCGCCGGGGATGTCGCCCGTCTCGGCGATCACGACCGGCCGGTCGTCCGTCGCGGCGGCGACGTCGAGCGCCGCCGCGGGACGGTGGGCCTCGGTCGTGAAATCGAAGTCGGCGCGGCGCTCCCAGAACTCGGCCGCGAGGTCCGTCGCCGTCCCGTCGACGGCCCCCGGGTCGCCCGTCACCAGCGCGTGACAGCCGGCGTACGGGGAGTCGGCCCACGGGAAGCCCAGGAAGTAGTTCGCGTCCCTGATCCCCGGGCGCTCGTCGGCCCGGCGCAGGCCCTCGATCAGCGTCGCCATCGGCTCGGCCTCGGTCTCGGAGCGCTCGCCGGCGAGCAGCATGGGCAGGCGCTCCCAGCCAAGCGCCAGGTCCGCGCCGTCCAGCGCCGAAAGCAACAGTGCGGCCGCCCGCTCGCCCGTCTCGACCACGTCGGTGTGGGGCGCGGTCCGGTAGCCGGCGACGCCGTCGAGGTGGGTCACCATCCGCTCGGTGATCGTCGCGTGCATGTCCAGCCCCGCGGTGATCGGCACGTCGGGGCCGACCACCTCCCGAATGGCGGCCAGCAGCGCGCCCTCCGGATCGGGTTCGTCCGCGACGTACATCGAGCCGTGGAGGTCCAGGCACACGCCGTCCACGTCCGGGTCGAGTCGGTCGAGCAGTTCCGCGCGCATCCACTCGAAGGCGTCGGGGGCGACCGTCGGCGCCGGGAGCGTCGCCGCGCCCATCGTCGGCAGTATCTCGACGCCGGCGTCCGCGAGCGTCGTGACGATGCCCGACAGCGAGCGCGCGGCGTCGAACCCGTCGAGCAGGTCGTCGCCGGTCGCCGTCTCGAACTCCGCGAGCGTCGTCTGGCCGTCGGCGAACGTGTTGGTCTCGTGACTCATCGTCGCGATTGCGACCTTCATACCCGCGAGAGTGCACGCGGTAGCATAACAGTGCGCACTCCTCGGATCCGATACCAATCAGGACGTCGTCACTCTGACCACCGCGACACCATCACTCGAGGCCCCACTCCGCGGCGCGGCGCTCGGCCTCCTCGCGGGCGCGCTCGCGGATCGCCGCGATCTTCTCCTCGTCCGCGAGGAACGCTTCGACGGCCCCGCGATCGGGGGCCGGATCGTCCCCGTCAGCGGCCGTCTCGACGGCGTCGACCGACGGCAGATCGTCGGGCGCGGCCCGGCGCGTGCTCGCGGCCAGCGCCGGGTCGCCGGCCAGGCGCTCGGCGGGCATCCCGGGCGGCACGCGCAGGTCCCTCGCCTCGTGGAGCGGCGCCAGTTCCTCCCGGTCGGCGGCGTACAGTTCGACGCGGTAGGGGCCGGGAGCCGCCAGCGCCGCCAGCGCCGCGGGGCCGCCGCGGTCGGTGCCGGCGTCGTACGCGAGGACGGGGACGCCGGCACGGAAGGTCAGCACGCCCCGACCGCCGGCGTCGAGCAGCAGCGTCTCCTGGGGTTCGAGGACGGCGTAGCCGGTGACTTCGCGGTCGAGCGCCACCGCGAGCGCGTCCCGCGGGTCGTCGACCACCTTCGCCCGCAGGAGGCGGCCCTCGGGCAGTTTCATGGCGGGTCCGGGACGACCGCGCTGCGAAAGCGGTCCGCGACCGCCCCCGAGTCGCCGTCCCGGACCGACAGGGAACGGGCGGCCCGGCGGAAGGCGGCGGCGGCCGGCGACTCCGGGGCGTGGGCCAGCAGCGGGCGGCCGGCCCGGCGGGCCTCGCGGGCGGCCTCACTCGCCGGGACCGTCGCCAGCGTCGGCCCCTCGAAGTAGCGCTCGGTCCGGTCGGCGATGCGGTCGATGTGCTCCTCGTCGCGCACCTTGTTGAACAGGAGGCCGGCGACGCCCGTGTCGTAGGTGCTCGCGTACTCCTGGACCTTCAGGCCGTCCGAGAGCGCCGGAATCGTCGGCTCGAGGACGACGACGATCCGGTCGGCCAGCGCCACCGGCAGGACGGCCGACCGACTGGCCAGCGTCGCCGCCGAGTCCAACAGGAGCACGTCCGTCCCGGCCGCGAGGTCGGCGACGGCCGCGCGCAGGCGGGCGGGGTCGGCGTCCCGGAACCCGCCGAGGTCCGTCCCGCAGGGGACCACCCGGAGACCGAACCGCTCGTAGGCGGCGGCCTCGACGGGCGCGGCGCCGGCCAGCACGTCGTGCAGCGTCGTCCCCACGTCCTCGAGGCCGGCGTGAAAGAGGAGGTTGGCCATCCCCATGTCCGCGTCCACCACCGTCACGTCGTACTCCTCGGCCAGGGCCATCCCCAGCGCGAGCGTGCTCGTCGTCTTGCCGGTCCCCCCCTTCCCGCTGGCGACCGCGAGCGCCTCGACCATCACGCCGGGATGGGCCCGTCCCCGGCTTAAAAGTTTAGGGTCGATCCGGGCCAAAAAAACGTCGGAGAGCGATTCGAGGGCGACCCTTTTGCCGCGCGGACTCGAAACGGGGGGCGTGTCCGGCGACCTCGAGGCGCTGCACGCCCACCTCGCGGCGACCGCCGAACGGCCCGTCGAGCGGACGGCCAGCCGGTGGCTCGGAGAAGCCGAGGCCGTCGCCCGCGACCTTGCGGAGGGCGACCCCGCCGAGGCGGTCGTCCAGGAACGCCTGGCGACTGTCGCCGACCTGCTGGCCGCGGTCGACGGGACCGGCGACGCGGCGGCCGACGAGCACGTCGCCGCGGCGCGGGACCTCGTGGCGTCGTTGCGCGGTAGATGAGCCTTTCGCCGGCTCTCTCACACAGAGAGGGCGGGCCATCTACTAAGGCGATCGAGGGCGAAGCGACGGGCATGGCCGCCCACGACACCCCCGCCATCGAGACGGCGGATCTCACGAAGCACTTCGGCGACGTGGTCGCCGTCGAGGACCTGAACCTCTCGATCCCGCGGGGCGAGGTGTACGGCTTTCTCGGCCCCAACGGGTCGGGCAAGACGACGACGATGCGGATGTTGACGACGCTGACTCGACCCACGTCGGGGAGCGCCCGGGTCGCCGGCGTCGACGTCTCGGACCGCCGGGATATCGTCTCGAAGATCGGCTACCTCCCCGAGGAGCCCCCGCTGTTCGACGAACTCACCGCCCGCGAGCAGTTGCGCCACGTCGCCGCCCTCCACGACGTGCCCCGCGAGGCCGCCGAGGAGCGCATCGAGCGCTACCTCGATCGGTTCTCGCTCGCCGACGACGCCGACCGCCGACTCGAGGGGTTCTCGACGGGGATGCGCAAGAAGGTCGGCATGATCGCCACCGTTCTCCACGACCCCCCGGTCCTCTTTCTCGACGAACCCACCTCCGGGCTGGACCCGCGTGCCGCCCGCACGGTCAAGGACCTCGTCGCCGAACTGGCCGGCGGCGAGACGACCGTCTTCCTCTCGACGCACATCCTCCCCGTGGTCGACGAACTGGCCGACCGCGTGGGCGTGCTCCACCACGGCCGCCTGGTCGCGGAGGGCGCCCCCGAGCGCCTGAAAGACCGCGCCGAGAGCGGCGCCGAGCGGAGCCTCGAGGACGTGTTTATCGAGGTCACGACCGACCAGACCGAGGCCGTGCCCGCCGACGTGGAGCCATGAGCAGTCTGGACCACGCCCGCCGCCTGGCCCGGATCGACGTGACCCGGATGCTCCGCAAGCGCGAACTCGGCGGGGGCGGCGCCCGCGCCGCCGTCGCGGCGCTCCTGTACGCACTGCTCGTCCTCGGGTCGACGCTGGGCGGGGGGTACCTCGCGTTCACCCTCGGGTCGGCGCTCGCGGCCGGCGAGGTGGCGGCCGACCCCGCGGGCGCCACTGCCGCGGCACGGGGCGTGATCGGCGTCGTCTGGGTCGTCTCGGGGGTCATCCTCGCGGTCCGGGCGGTCGGCCAGCGGGGGACGCTGACCAACGCCGAGGGAATCCTGACGGTGGTCCAGACCGAAGAAGCCGTCGGCGGACTGTTGACCGCGGAGTGGGTGTACCTGCTGCTGTGGGCGCTGGGCCCCACGGTCGGTGTCGGCGTCGGTCTCGCGCTGGGCACCGGTGCGCTCTGGCCCGCGATCGGCCTCCCGCTCGCGCTCGCACTTGTTGGCGCGGCGGCCGTGACCGCGGGCTACGCCGTCGGCCTGACGGTCCGGCACGTCGTTACCCGCTTCCCGTTCGTCGCGCGCCACAAGTCCCTCCTGATCGTCGTGGTGTTTCTCGCCTACCTCGCCGCCATCACAACGGGGTCGCTCAACAACGTCATCGTCGCGCTGTTCGAGCCGATGGCGGCCTCGCCGCTGGGCTGGTTCGCCGACCTGGCGCTGCTGGGCGTGCCCGGCCTCGCGGCCGATCCGCTGCTGGCGGCCGGGTCGCTGGCGACGGCGGCGGTCCTCGTGGCGGCGGGCGGGTTCGTGACCGTCCGCGTCGCCCGGGCCCACTGGTTCGCCGACCCCGCGCTGGCCGGCGAGGAGACCCCCCGGGCGCCGACCGAGACGCCCGACGACACGCTCGGGCGGGCCCTCGAGCGGGTGCTCGCCCGCCCGACGGGCGCGCTGGTCGCGCTGGCCTGGCGCCGGGCCGTCCGGGCCCCGCTGAAACTCCTGTACGCGGCCTACCCGCTGTTTTTCGGCGTCGGCATCGCGGCCGACATCGTCCAGACCGGGGCGGTCCCCGCGTACCTCCCGTACGGCCTGCTCGCGTTCGCCGCGTGGGCGGCCGGCGTCGCGTTCACGCTGAACCCGCTTGGCGACCAGGGGTCGGTGCTGTCGACGACGCTGATCAGCCGCGTCAGGGGTCGGCAGTTCGTCGCCGCGCACCTCCTCGCGGGGCTGATCGTGACGGTCCCGCTCGGCACGGCTCTGGTCGCCGCCGCGGGCGTCCTCAGCCCGCTGGCGCCGGCCGTCGTGGCCGGACTGACCGTCGCCACACCGGTCGTGATGGTCGCCGCCGCGGCGCTCTCGGTCGGTATCGGCACGGCCTTCCCCCGGTTCGAGGCGACCAACGTCACCCGCTCGATGGAGGCCGTCGTCCCCAGCCGCTGGGCGTTCGTGCTGTTCAGCCTCCACGTGAGCCTGACGACGGTCGCCGTGGGGCTGGTGACCGAACCGATCGCGCGGACGGTCGCCGCCGCACTGGTCTCGTTCGCGCTCCCGTTCGGGCTGACCGTCTCCCCGGACGCGGTGTACTGGAGCAGCGTCGTCGTCCTCGCGGCGCTGCTGGTCGCGCCGGTCGCGTCCTACCGGTACGCAGTCCGGCGCTTCGAGACGTACACGCTCACCGCCTAGCCGGTTCCCGTCCGGACGATCCGACCGGCCACGAGGGGAGACGCCGTCCCGACGCGGGAGCCGTGGTCGAGGACTCCCCGGCGACGGGCGTCACACGGCCAGCGCGTCGAGCAGGCGGTCGTTCTCGTCGGGCAGGCGGACGGCCACGCGGACGTGGGAATCCAGCCCCCGGAACGTGCGGGCGTCCCGGAGCGACAGGCCGGCCTCGCGGGCTTCCTCCAGCAGGTCGTCGACGGCGTCGGGCGTCCCGGCGTCGAGCAGGAGGAACGGCGCCGCCGAGGGGCGGACCTCGAAGCGGGTCGAGAGCTGATCGCGCATTCGGGCACGTTCGGTGCGGACGCGCTCGCGGGTGTCGGCGACGAACTCGTCGGCGGCCAGGCAGTGGGCGCCGACGGCCGCCGCGGGCGCGCCGATCGCCCGGGGAAGCCGCGCCGTCTCGAGGCGCTCGCGACACTCGCCCGCGGCGACGGCGAAGCCGGCACGCAGGCCCGGGAGGCCGTACAGATTCGCCAGCGAGCGCACGGCGACGACGCCCTCGCGACCGGCCAGCGAGGGGTGTTCGGTGAAGCCCAGGAACGCCTCGTCGACCAGGAGCAGCGTCCCGGCCGCCCGACAGCGGTCGGCGAACGCGCGCAACTCACTCGGGTCGTAGGCCAGGCCGGTCGGGTTGCTCGGGTTGCAGACGATCGCCAGCGCGTGCTCGGCCGGGTCGGCCGCGAGCAGGTCGGCGTCGCGGACGAACGTCGGCTCGCCGCCCTGCAGGCGGACCTCGCGGGCGTACTCGCCAAAGCTCGGGAACGGGACGAGCACGGCGTCGCCCGCGCCGACCGCCGTCCCGACCACGAGGCGGATCGCAGCGAGGGCACCGGCCGTCGGGATGATCTGGGGTGCCTCACAGTCAAGAGACTCCGCGGCGGCCGCGCGGAACTCGCAGTAGTCGTCCGACGGGTGGCTGCGCGCCGCGGACAGCGCCGCCTCGTAGACGCGCGCCGTTCCGTCCGGGATGTGCGGGTTGACGTTCGCGCTGAAATCCACCAGCCAGGGATCCTCCGTCCCCCCGTGTGCCACCCGGCCCGACGCGTCGGTCCCGGGCGGGCGACTGCCGTCGTCGGCCCCCCGGAGCGCGTCGACGGCGTCTCGGTCCATAGCGCCTACTACAGGGAGAGACAACCGGATAATAGTTTCGCGACGCGTCACTCAGAATTGTCGTTCAAGCGATATCGAACACGACGGGACGACCTGTGAGGCGCCGGTCGGCGGGGCGGTTCACGGTGACCGCCAGCCGCCCGGGACGGACGATCGCCGGTGGTCGACCGAGGCCGGCACCCCCGTCGACAGGGCGCCAGGTCGACCGTGCGGGTCCACGTCGGCTATCCGTCGGCCGCCCGTCAGCCGACCGTCAGACAGCTACCACTTTTCTGATACTGAAGTCGGCAAAAGATACCATATTTCTGATACAGAGGGCAGCGTATACAGTCATTTTCCGTATGCGAATCGCAGTGTGTAGCGGGCATAAGTTCGACATCGAATGCCAGACGGTGCAGATGCCAGCCGGCGTATGTGCAGTGAAAGAAAGATACGTAAACTGGTAGTTTGTGATCACCGACGACAGTACACGACGCCGGAGATTACCAGCAGTGGTACACGTCGCCAGAGATCACCAGCGGTGATGCACGTCGGAGACGAACTCCGCGTACACGTCGCGGACGGCGCCGTGGGTTCAATGATCGAGGGGGGTACCCTCGCTGGCGGCCACGTTCTGTCGGATGTGCTCGGGACTGGTCGACCCGGGAAGGTCGGCGAACGTCTCGCCGCGGTCGGAGGCCTCGCCCTCGCAGTCGAGACGGGGGTGACTCGCAATACTCCGCATCAATAACGGTCCAGCCGGTCGTACCGAGTGCTCGTCGGTCCCTGCGAGCGGGGATTCGGGGGCGGCTCCTTGGTGCCCGCGTCAGCGGACTTACGAGTCGAGCCACTTTGCCCGGCGGACGTCGTAGCTCCCACACACCGGACAGGAGTGATACTGCACCTCGAAGGCAGCCTCGCAAGAGACACAGACGTAGGGTTCCCGCTCGGGTGCCCCCCGGCTCGATCGCCCTTCGGCCCGTTCGAAGACTCCCATCGACTCACGACTACGAACGGCCCGGACAAAAAGCGCGATGATCGTTTACGCCATTTTTCCGCGTCGCCATCCGGCGGTTTTCGTGACCTGCCACGCGGCGGACACACACCGTTATTTGCGGCCGCGTGGAACGGCCGATATGGCCGAACTCCTCACGACGCTTGGCGCCTACGAGCGCGACGACATCGGGCTGATCCTCCCCCACGAGCACGTGTTCGTCGACCTCGGGCCGATGGAGGAACAGAACTGGCGGACGGCGACCGCCGAGGACGTGATCGAGGTGATGGCCCCCGAGATCGAGCGCGCCCGCGTGGCCGGCGTCACGGCGCTGGTCGAGTGCACGCCCGAGGGCGTCGGGCGGCGCGTGGACATCGACCTGGCCGTCTCGGAGGCGACGGAGTTCCCCATCGTGGTCCCGACGGGGATCTACCAGGAGCCCCACATTCCCACGTGGGCCCGCGAGGCGAGCGAGGACGAACTGTTCGAGTGGCTGTACGGGGAACTGACCGAGGGCGTCGACGACACCGGGGTCCGTGCCGCCTGGATCAAGGTCTCGACCGACGACGACGACCCCGAGGGGCTGTCGGCCGACGAGGAGAAGATCCTGCGGGCGGCCGCCCGCGCGGGCGCCGAGACGGGCGCCGTCATCGGCAGCCACACGCTCCACGCGGACGTGGTCCACCGGCAACTGGACGTGATCGAGGACGCCGGCTACGCGGCCGACCGGTTCGTCTGGATCCACGCGCAGGCGGCCGACGCCGACGCCCACGAGGCCGTCGCCGGGCGCGGCGCCTACGTCGAGTACGACTGGATCGGCGGCGAGGACCAGTCCGACGAGCGCTACCTCGAGTTGATCGAGCGGCTGGTCGCGGCCGGGTTCGAGGACCGACTCCTGGTGAGCCAGGACCGGGGCTGGTACGACCCCTCGAAACCCGGCGGCGGCGAGCAGCGCCCCTACACGTACCTCCCGGAGACGTTCCTGCCGAAACTCCGCGCGCGGGTCGGCGACGCGACGGCCGATCGGCTCACCCGCGAGAACCCCTTCGACGCGTTCGCGCGCTGACGGACCACGCCGGCGGTCAGTCCGCCCCGCTCTCCACGACGTCGAATCCCGTGAGCCGCGCCCGGAACCCCTCTCCCTGCGGGGCGGCGGCCGTCATCCCGACCCGGAGCGTCTCGGCCTCGGTGAGGTAGGACTGGCGCATCATCGCGTTCTCCTCGCCGGGGCGGGCGTAGAACACCTCGACGGCCGGGCCGTGGCGCTCGACCCGCATCGCGACGGCGTCGGGGTCGTCGGCCAGCTGGACGACCGACCAGTCCGACACCTCGCGGGTGACGACGACGCTGGCCTGCTGGCGGCCGTCGAGGTACTCGACGCCACATTTCAGCCAGCGGGTCTCGCTCTCCTCGATTAGCAGGCCCGCCTGGTCGTACTGGTCGGCGTACTCGCCCGCGACGGTCACCGACGCGGTGAAGTCGCCGCGCACCGGCCGGTAGTAGAAGGGCGCGTCGTGCTGGACGAACTCGTGGCGCGTGTGTCGCCAGCAGTCCGTTCCGCCCGGCACCTGCAACTCGAGTCCGTCGTCGCTCGCCTCGTACGTCGCCGGTTCGTTGGCCCACTGCATCGTTCCCCAGGAGAGCGAGCGACGCGAAAAGCGTTGGGCGTCGCGTCACTGCCCCGACATCTCCCGGCGTCGACACGCCCGGGACACCCCGAGTCGTGACCCGCCACTCGCAGGGACCCGCCGACGAGCGCGCGCGTCACAGCCGGCGGAACGGCTGTTCGACCTCCCGCAACAGCTTCCTGGTCCGCCGGTTGCTTCTGACGTAGGAGAGCCATCCAGTGGCGAGGAAGACGACACCGGCAAGGACGAAGGCGCTCCCGACGACGGTCCCCGGCGTCCCGCCGACGATGCCGAAGACGGCGACGCCGAACAGGAACGACGCGAACCCAGTCCGGATGTGGGCCAGGATGGTCCGCTCGCGGGCCAGTCGCGTCCGCTCCTCGGCCAGTTTCGTGACGTGGTCGGGCTCCTCCGGATCGCTCATGGATCGACGTACGACGCTGGCCGGTAAACTGTTGGTGGGGCGAAACCGGGGTCGTGTCGGCTGTGGCGGGAATATCCTCGTTGCCGACAACGGCGACCAGTCCCGCCGTCGGTCCGACTGGCGACGTGGAACGCGGATCCGCCGTCGCCACGCGGTACCACAGGCAGTCGTCGGTGGGAGTGCCGCGTCAGCCGTCGGCCGTCTCGGTTCCCGAGTCCGTGTGCGAATACGGAAGCCACACGAGGCCGACGGCGACGACGAGCAGGCCCACGTCCCGGAGCAGGATGCTCGTGACGCCGTGGGACGTCAGGATGTCGAGACAGATCTCACACAGGACCAGCGACGCGACGATCGCACCGCTGGTCTCGAACGCCGGGAGCAAGAGCGCCGTCGCCGTCGTCGTGAGCAGGAGGCCGTGGAACTGGACGAGTCGAAGCGTCCACGCGTGACCGGCGAGCGCGCCCGGGACGTACGCCATCCAGTAGTGCGGGACGAACAGTTCCCAGAGGCCGAACCCGACAAAGACGAGGGCGATTCCCGCGCGCGGGAGGAGGTACGGCAGGTCGTCGCTCGTGACACTGGGCGTGCGGTCGGTCGTGGGGTTACTGGATGATGTAGCCATAGTTGTCCACCTTGACGGGGGCGTCGTCGCGGAGGCCGGTCTCGCGTTGGGGCGCGTCGTCGCCAAGGCTCGTCTCGATGAAGTAGAGCTTCTGGTCGTTCCTGACGAGGACGCTGTAGCGCTGGTAGTTGGCGTCGTAGGGGTCGAGGGTGATCCGGACCGTCGTCGCGTTGATCCGGGTGCGGTTGCGCCTGAAGCCGTCGAGCGCGCGCTCGGCCCCCGACGAGAGGTTCTTGCTCGAGATGAGATAGGCGTAGGGAGCGTACCGCGTGTTCTGGAGTTTGACCCGCTGTTGGGTCTGTGTCTGTCGGGGGGATCCGGACTGCGGAGTCGCGGTCCCCGCGTTCGCGCCACCGGACCGTGAGTCCGTCCGTCTCCTGTCGGTCGCTCGTCCGCCGTCCGAACGCGTGGACGCAGTGCCCTGGGCGGACGTAGGGGTCGACGCCGTGTGCTGAGTGGTCGCGGGAGTGGACACCGCGTGCTGGGTGGGCGTCGGGTCGGCCGCGGCATGTCGGGGAATCGACCCGGCGGACGCTGCGGGGGGCGAACCGGACGGCGGCACCAGACCGATGATCAACAGCCCCGCGAACGTCACCACGAGGAGAATCGTGGTATCCCGACGGATCGGTCGTCGACCAGCCATACGTCACCGTACCGCGTTCGCTGGTTAACGTTTCTCGTCCAGTCATCGAAAGGACGACGAAGTCGGCGTCGTCTGTGTCGACGGGAGCGGCAAACACAGCAGTCCAGCCGCCCGGATGTGAACGCCGGGAGACCGACGCTTCGCTGTGCGGGCTGTGGACTCCGCGTTCAAACCGACTCGGGCTAGCTTCGTCACGGCTCGATTCGCTCACGGGACAAATCCTCCCTCCCCGATTTGAACGCTGTGAGACGGTCCGACTCGCTACGCTCGTCGGCTGCGACGCACAAGCTCACATCGTGTCGGTCGGATTTGCAAAACGAATCCGCCCTCCCCGATTTGAACGGGGGACAAGTC
>JBDGUH010000048.1:0-15855 GCA_042216055.1 Haloarculaceae archaeon | reverse complement strand
CGCTCTACGGCGTCGCTGAACGACTCGTCGTCGCGTTTGTTCGCCTTGATGCGTTCGTACACGTGATCCTCGAGACGGACCTGATGAGACATCCCTGTTGACAGCGTTGACGCTCGACGCGAATCAAGATTGTGGTCGTTCGAGGTAACGACACACGATCGGCGCGCCGATAGAAACACTTATATAGAACCGCTAACGATCCTTCTGATGAGGTAGATAGCTATGTCACAGTCCGGCCAGCGACGCATGGGCGGCCAGCCTCTCTTCATCCTGGACGAGGACGCCCAGCGAACCCACGGCAAGGACGCACAGAGTTCGAACATTTCGGCGGGGAAGGCGATCAGCGAGTCCGTCCGGACGACACTGGGGCCCCGCGGGATGGACAAGATGCTCGTCTCGGACTCGGGCGACGTCGTCATCACGAACGACGGCGCGACCATCCTCGACGAGATGGACATCGAGCACCCCGCGGCCCAGATGATCGTCGAGGTCGCCCAGACCCAGGAGGAGGAGGTCGGCGACGGCACGACGACCGCCTCCGTGCTGGCGGGCGAACTGCTCGCGCAGGCCGAGGACCTGCTCGACGACGACGTCCACCCGACGACCATCGTCGAGGGGTACTACGAGGCCGCCAGTCTGGCCCACGAGGCCGTCGACGACCTGGTACTGGGCGACGAACTCGACGACGAGCGCCTCGCCGCGGTCGCCGAGTCCTCGATGACCGGCAAGGGCACCGGCGACGTGGCGGCGGCGCGACTGGCCGAGACGGTCGTGAACGCCGTCCGCCACGCCGAGGGCGAGGACGGCGTCGAGCGCGACAACATCGTCGTCCGGAGCCAGACCGGGTCCTCCTCCTCGGCGACTGACCTCGTGCAGGGCGTCATCGTCGACGAGGAGCCGCTCCACGACAACATGCCCCGCTCGGTCGAGGACGCCTCGATCGCGGTGATCGACGCGGACCTCGAGGTGCGCGAGAGCAACATCGACGCCGAGTACAACGTCTCGAACGTCGACCAGTTCAACGCCGCCATCGAGGCCGAGCAGTCCGAACTGAAGGCCTACGCCGACGCCATCGTCGAGGCCGGCGCCGACGTGGCGTTCGTCTCGGGCGACGTCGACGACCGCGTGGGCGCCCACCTGGCGAAGGCCGACGTGCTCGGGTTCGAGAGCGTCAGCGACGACGACATCGCCGCGATCGTCTCGGCGACCGGCGCCAGCCGCGTCGGGTCGACCGACGACCTCGAGGCCGACGACCTCGGCTCGGCGGAGTCGATCACCGTCGAGAAGTACGGCGACGAGGAACTCACCTTCATCCGCGGGGGCGCCAACGCGGAGTCGGTGACCGTCTTCGCGCGCGGCGGTACCGAGCACGTCACCGACGAACTCGAGCGCGCGCTCAACGACGCGCTCGACGTGGTCGTCGCCGCGCTCGACCAGGGCGGCGTCGTCCCCGGCGCCGGCGCGACCGAGATCGCCGTCGCCGACCACATCCGCGAGGCCTCCGCCAGCATCGAGGGCCGCAAGCAACTGGCCGTCGAGGCCTACGCCGACGCCGTGGACGTGCTGCCGCGGACGCTGGCCGAGAACACCGGCATGGACCCCATCGACGCGCTGGTCGACCTGCGGTCCCGCCACGAGTCCGAGGGCATCGCCGGCCTCATCAGCGAGGGCCAGACCGGCGTCGTCGGCGACCCCCTCGAGTACGGCATCCTCGACCCCACGGCCGTCAAGCACGAGGCCGTCGAGAGCGCCACCGAGGCCGCGACGATGATCGTCCGCATCGACGACGTCATCTCCGCGAACTGAGACGGATCGGCCGATCGGTTTCCGACCCGCTGGCCGGTTCTTTCCGTCCCGACACGTTTTATCCACGACCCGGGATTCCGGTCTCGGACTCCGTTCGCGGTCGACGCTGACGCAGGCGCCGGTTCCAACTGCCCCCTGCCACCGCCTCTAAGTTCGTCGAGCGAGATAGCCCCGCCATGGCGAGCGACGGACTCGGGTTGTTCGAATCGGTCTCGATGGCGCTGGGCGGCATGATCGGCGGCGGCATCTTCGCGGTGCTCGGCGTCGTCGCGTCGACCTCGGGGACCGCCGCCTGGATGGCGTTCGTCGCCGCGGGGGTGATCGCGCTGTGCTCGGGGGCCGCGAACATCGCGCTCAACGACGAACTCTCCGAGAACGGCGGTCCGATCACCTACATCCAGCGGTTCACCGAACGGACGACGCTCGCGGGCATGGCGGGGTGGACGTTCACCGTCGGCTACGTCGGCACCTCGGCGATGTACGCCTACGCGTTCGGGAGCTACCTCACCGAACTCGTCGGCCTGCACGCCGTCGCGGGCGTCCCGGCGCGACCGATCGTCTCGGCAGCGGTCGTCGCCACGTTCGTCGGCCTCAACGTTCTCGGCGCGCACGCCTCCGGCCGGACCGAGGACGTGCTCGTCGGCCTCAAGGTCGCCATCCTCGTGGTGTTCGCGCTCGCGGGGCTGTACTACGGCTTCGTGTCGAACAAGCTCACCACCGGCTTCGGGGCGCTCGGCGTCGGCCCGCTGATCGCCGCCGCCATCTCCTTTGTCGCCTTCGAAGGGTGGGAGCTCCTGCTGTACGACCAGGACAGCATCCGCGACCCGAAGGCGACCGTCCGAAAGGCGATCTACATCTCGGTCGTGTCGGCGACGGTCCTGTATGCCCTCATCGCCGTGGTGACGACGGACCTGCTCACGCCCGCCCAGATCCAGCAGCACGCCGAGACGGCCCTCGCCATCGCCTCGGAGCCGTTCTTCGGCCAGTTGGGCTTTGCGCTCATCTCGGTCGCCGCGCTGTTCTCGACGGGCAGCGCGATCAACGCGACGCTTTTCAGCACGGCGCGGTTCACCAGCCGGATGGCCGAGCAGGACCTCCTGCCCGACAAGCTCGACCGGTCCTCGGGCGACGGCGAGCCGGTCCGGGAACTGCTCGTCGTCGGCCTGCTCGCGGCCGCGTTCACCGTCGCCGGGTCGCTCCAGGGCATCACCTCCTTTGCCTCGCTCACCTTCATCGTCATCATGGGCGGGATGAACTACCTCGCGATCACCCAGCGCGATTCGACCGACCTCTCGGTCGTCGTCCCCATCGTCGGCCTCGCGGGGACGCTGATCACCATTCCGCTCCTGCTGTGGCATCTCTACAGCGCCGAGTTCGGCGTGTTCCTGACCGTCGCGGGCATCGCCGTCGCCGTGATCGCGGTGGAACTGCTGTACTTCGAGCGCGACTGGGTCGAAAGCGAGGTCGACGCCGCGGAGTCGGCAGTGCTGGGTCCCGACGAGTCGCTCCCGCCCGAGACCGACTGATACTGAGTATTGTGACTGTGTACCGGTTCGACCGTACGCAGTCGTGCGGTCGAGACGTGAATGACTCGCAAGAATCCGTATCACGCCCGGGTCGCTCACTCCTCGACGACGATCGTGCCCGCCATTCCGGCAGCCTCGTGAGGAATGCAGAAGTACGGGTGCTCGCCCGGCGTCTCGAAGGTGTGGACGTAGGACTGTCCCGCCCGGACGGCGCCTTCGCCGCGTGCCCACCCGTCGCGGGCGGCCGCCTCGGTCTCGAATCCGCCGGAGGCCCAGTAGGCGGCGCCGTCCGGGAGCCCGTCGCCCCGGGCCGTCACCGTGTGGGACTCGCCGCCGACGTGCCGGAAGGCCACGGTGTCGCCGACCGACACCGACAGTTCCGCGGGGGCGAACGACACCGACTGCACGGCAACGACGTGGTCGGCCTCGTCGGGGATCCCGTCGACGACGTTCGGGCCGCCCGTCAGCCCGGTGACCGTCCCGCCGTCCTCGCTCCCGCCGTCCGCTCGCCCGGCCGGCGCGTCCCCGGCGGCGCCGACGAGCGCGAACTGGCCGGCCGTGACCGCCGCCAGTACGTCCCCGAGTCCGTCGGTCGATCCGTCGGCGAGCGCGTCCGCGTAGGCACCGAGCGCCCCCTCGAAAGCCTCGTAGGCGTCGTGATCCGCATCCTCCAGAGCGTCGTGGACCGCGGCCCCCTCGAAGGACGCGAACACGTCCTCGACGAGTGTGGCGGCGTCAGCCACACCGTCCAGACGCGTCGCGGCCGCGGCGTCGAGCGCCCGCGTGCCCATCGTCGCCAGGTGGGCCGCGTGGGCGGCGCGCTCGGGCGCCAGCGCGTACGCACCGTCGACGGTCGCCGCGAGGGCCGCCCGCGACTGCTCGCGGACCGCCGACGCGTTCCCCGCATCGGCGGCGTCGACGGCCGCGTCGAGCGCGTCCTCCAGGCGCTCGTACGCGTCGCCGTTCGCGTCCTCGAGGGCGTCGTGGGCCGGCGTCGCCGCGAACGCCGCCCGCGCGTCCCGGAGGACGGTCGCCGCGGCGTCGCCGGCCCCGGCCGCCGCCAGGAAGACGGCGTTCGTCGCGCGTTCCCCGACGGCGAGCAGGTCGATCGCCCGGGCCGTCCCGGTCCCCGCGAGCGTCTCCTGGACGCCCGACAGTGCGCCGCCCACCGTGGTCGCCGTGTCGTCGGCCGCGTTCTGGTCGCCGCCGGCGAGCGCGTCCTCCAGATCCGTGAGCCCGCCCTCGAAGGTCTCGTAGGCCCGGCCGTCGGCGTGTTCGAGCGCCTCGTGAGCGCCGTACTCGCCGGTCGCCCGCTCGAAGCGGGCGAACGCCGCCTCCGCGACGGCCGCGCCGGCCTCGCCCGCTCCGGCCCGTCCCAGGGCGACCGCGTCGCGGGCCTGGCCGCGGTACGTGAGATAGCCCGTGGCGACCGCCGTCTCCGGGCCCACGCTGTGGGCCGGGGTCGACGACGCCTGCCCGCCGTCGTCGCTCCCCACACCGGGGGTTCCCGCTCCGTCGTTCCCGTCTGCGGTGCCCGCTCCGTCGCCGCCTCCATCCGTTGGCGTCTCGCTCCCGACGAGCGCGCGACAGCCCGCGAGCGCGCCGCTCGCCGTCAGTCCGATCACGCTGATGAGGTCCCGTCTGGTCTGCATGCACTCGTTTAGGCCAGCCTAAAGTACAAAAAGGCGTCGACTTTTTGGTCGGCCTAATCCGTGGTCGCGATCCGTCGGTCAACGTGGTGTGCCGGCCATCGGTCCCCGCGGGACCGGCGACAGCCTCACCAGGAGAATTCGACGGGGTCGCCGGCCGCGACGCCGAACGCCGCGTCGCCCCGGCCGCGGTTGACCGCGAGTTCGGCGTTGCCGTGGCTGCCGACGGTGACGAGGCGCTGGCCGGGGTCGACGGCGGCGTAGGTGTGCCGTGCGGGGACGGCCTCGCCGTCGACGCGGACCGTCCCGCCGAACCGCTCGCGGATCGCCTCGCCGGGGACGTTCGTGACGGCGTTGCCGAAGCCGTCGACGACCAGCACCTCGCCGGTCGCACCGTCGGGACGCATCTCGGGGTCGGGGAACGCGAGTCGCTCGTACGCGTCGGTCGGCGCGAACGCGGGGTCGGCGTCGAAGGCGTCGACGCCGGCCTCGTGGACGGTCGCCGCGGCGGGGGCGAACACGTCCCGGCCGTGAAACGTCGTGCTCTCGGGGTCCTCTATCCTCACCTCGAACACCGCGGGGTCGCCGTCCGCGAGCGCCCGGGCCACCGGGACGAGCACGCCGTTGTCCGGGCCGACGAGCGCGTGGTCGCCCGCCCGCACCGCGAGCGCCGCGCGGCCGGTGCCCACGCCGGGGTCGACGACGACGAGGTGGACCGCCGGGGGGAAGTACGGCAGCACCTCGCGGAGCCAGAACGCCGCCGCGCGCACGTCCTGGCGGGGGAAGTCGTGGGCCACGTCCACGAGGCGGGCGTCGGTCTGCTGGAGGATGACGCCCTTCATCGCGGCCGGATACGGCGACCCGAAGTCGGAACTGAGCGTGAGCATCGTCACCCGGCGTCGCCGTTCGCGGCCTCCCAGCGCTCGACCACGTCCGTCTCGGCGACGGTCTGGATGCGCTGGACGCCGTTGATCTCGCGGACGATTTCGACGACGGGGTCGGGCACCCGCCCCTCCCACTCGTCGCCGTCGATCATCGAGTCGCGGATGTCGCTGCCCTCCAGGCGCTCGCGGTCGAACATCTTCGACTGGCGCACCTCGATGCCGGCCTCCTCGAACAGGCGGACCACGAGGGGGTTGTTCGAGTAGGCCACCTGGAAGTCCGGACACATACTCTGGACGTGGCTGACCCAGACGGCGTTGCGGTCCAGGTCCTCGATGGGGACCACGTACGTGACGAGGCCGTTCTCCCGCTCGAACTCCCGGACGGCCTTCGTGATCATCATGATGCGCTCGCCCGCAGTAAAGGGGTCGTGGGCCGTGTGGGAGTCCCCGGCGCTCCCGATGCCCAGCACCAGTTCGTCCACCTCCTCGCTGATCCGGTCGACCATCGTGTGGTGGCCGTTGTGATAGGGCTGAAACCGGCCGATGTAGAACCCGCGCATACCCCTACGTCCAGCGGCCGAGCGCATAAAACCGCCGAGTCGGAGGGGCCACAGGCCCGACCGGGCCGGACGGGTCGGCTACCCACCACTCTCGTCGTATTCCGCGACGTGGGACGCGTCTGCCCCCCCGCAGTCTTGCGGTTGCGGTCGCCTCGGCGCCGATCCCGGGGGGAGAAAGTATATCAGTGGACAGTCCTTCCCTTCTACCGTCAACGACGTTTGTATGAGCGACAACACCGAGTCAGACGACGTGCCCGAACCGGGGGCGTCAGACGCGCCGCCCGATGACGGGCAGACGCCGGCCGACGATCACGCCGGTGACGGGCCGCCGGCCGCGAGCGACGGCGACGAGCCGGTCGAAGAGCCGGTCGAGGAGCCCGCCGAGGAGCCCGCCGAGGACGGCACCGACCTCGGCAGCGAGGTGGTCGTCGAGGGCGAGGACGCCATCGAGGAGGACGAGGAGACGATCCTCGGCGGCCTCGCCGTCGACAGCACCGCCGAGATCGAGGTCCCCGACCGCCTGGTCGATCAGGTCATCGGCCAGGACCACGCCCGCGACGTGATCAAGAAGGCCGCAAAGCAGCGCCGCCACGTCATGATGATCGGCTCGCCCGGGACGGGCAAGTCGATGCTGGCGAAGGCGATGAGCCAGTTGCTCCCCAAGGAGGAACTACAGGACGTACTGGTCTATCACAACCCCGACGACGGCAACGAGCCCAAGGTCCGCACCGTCCCCGCGGGCAAGGGCGAGCAGATCGTCGAGGCCCACAAGGAGGAGGCCCGCAAGCGCAACCAGATGCGGACCTTCCTGATGTGGATCATCATCGCCATCGTGATCGGCTACTCGCTGATCATCGTCCAGCAGATCCTGCTGGGCATCCTCGCCGCGGGGGTCATCTACCTCGCCTTCCGCTATGGCTCGCGTGGCAACGACGCGATGATCCCGAACCTCCTGATCAACAACGCCAACCAGAAGACGGCGCCGTTCAAGGACGCCACGGGCGCCCACGCCGGCGCGCTGCTTGGCGACGTCCGCCACGACCCCTTCCAGTCGGGCGGCATGGAGACGCCGAGCCACGACCGCGTGGAGTCGGGCGCCATCCACGAGGCCAACAAGGGCGTGCTGTTCATCGACGAGATCAACACGCTCGACATCCGCAGCCAGCAGAAGCTGATGACGGCCATCCAGGAGGGCGAGTTCTCCATCACGGGCCAGTCCGAGCGCTCCTCGGGCGCGATGGTCCAGACCGAGCCCGTCCCGACGGACTTCATCATGATCGCGGCGGGGAACCTCGACGCGATGGAGAACATGCACCCCGCGCTGCGCTCGCGGATCAAGGGCTACGGCTACGAGGTGTACATGGACGACACCATCGAGGACTCCCCGGAGATGCGGCGCAAGTTCGCCCGCTTCGTCGCCCAGGAGGTCGAGAAGGACGGGCGCCTGCCCCACTTCTCGCGGGAGGCCGTCGAGGAGGTCATCCTCGAGGCCCGCCGCCGGGCCGGCCGGAAGGGCCACCTGACGCTGCGCCTGCGCGAACTGGGCGGCCTGGTGCGGGTCGCCGGTGACATCGCCCGCGCCGAGGACCGCGACCAGACCACCCGCGCCGACGTGCTCCAGGCCAAGCACCGCTCGCGCTCCATCGAGCAGCAGCTGGCCGACGACTACATCGAGCGCCGCAAGGACTACGAACTCACCGTCAGCGAGGGCGACGTGATCGGCCGCGTCAACGGCCTGGCCGTGATGGGCGAGGACTCCGGCATCGTCCTCCCCGTGATGGCCGAGGTCACGCCCTCGCAGGGCCCCGGAGAGGTGATCGCCACCGGCCAGCTCCAGGAGATGGCCGAGGAAGCAGTCCAGAACGTCTCGGCGATCATCAAGAAGTTCTCCGACGAGGACATCTCCCAGAAGGACGTGCACATCCAGTTCGTCCAGGCCGGCGAGGGCGGCGTCGACGGCGACTCCGCCTCGATCACGGTCGCCACCGCCGTCATCAGCGCGCTGGAGAACGTCCCCGTCGAGCAGCACATCGCCATGACCGGCTCGCTGTCGGTCCGGGGCGACGTGCTCCCCGTCGGCGGCGTCACCCACAAGATCGAGGCCGCTGCCAAGGCTGGCCTCGACAAGGTCATCATCCCCCAGGCCAACGTCCAGGACGTGATGATCGAGGAGGAATACGAGGATATGATCGAGATCGTTCCCGTCTCGCACATCTCCGAGGTGCTCGAGGTGGCCCTGGCCGGCGAGCCCGAGAAGGACTCGCTGGTCGACCGCCTGAAGTCCATCACGGGCAAGGCCCTCGAACACGAGGTCGGGGCCAGCGGCGGCAGTCCCAGCCCCCAGTAGAACCGTGCCCCGGTGGGCCGCGTTCGTCGGCCTCACCGCCGCCGTCGTCGCGCTGTTACTCGTTCTCGCGCGCCTCTCACAGCGACTCGTGAGCGACGGCGACGAAGCGAGCGCCGGGTCGAGGACTGACGGCGCCGGCCGCTCCCGCCCGCCGGGTGCGATCGGCGATCCCCGCATTCCCCGCTTCGAGCCGCCGGGTCGGGCGCGCGATCACGCCCGTGCCCGCGATCCGCCCGCACTGCGGGCCCGCGACGCCGAGTTCACCACGCTGTACCTGCTGGTCAACGTCGCGCTCACCCAGGGCGTGTTCGGCGGTATCCTGCTGGCCGGCGCGCTGTTGCTCGGCGTCCCCGCCGCGGCGGTCGGCGTGAGCGACGCGCCCCTCGCGGGCGAGATGGCCGGCGTCGCCGTCGGGGCCGGGCTCGGGATCGTCCTCTGGATCGGCAACGAACTCGCCGGGGCGCTCGCGGACGCGGCCGGCGTCGGCTTCGACGAGTCGCTGCGCGAACTGCTCGCCCCCGACTCCCCCGGCGGGTGGGCGCTGCTGCTCGGCGGCGTCCTCCCGACGGTGGCGCTCGTCGAGGAGTTCATCTTCCGGGGCGCGCTGATCGGCGCCGTCGCCGCCGGCACCGGCGTCTCCCCGTGGGCGTTGGCCGTCGTCTCCGCGCTCGCGTTCGGCGCCGCCCACGGCGCCCAGGGCCGGGTCGGCGTCGCCGTCACCGGCACGCTCGGGCTCGCGCTCGCGGCCGCGTTCGTCCTCACGGGGAGCCTGCTCGTGGTCGTCGTCGCTCACTACCTCGTCAACGCCGTCGAACTCACGGTCCACGAGGGCTTCGGCGTCGAACGGCTTTTTTAGGGAGGGGGCCGACCGACCGGCATGGCTGATCCGCTGGCACTGCGCGGTCGCGAACGGTCGCTCCTCCTGCTCGTGCTCGGGGCGTATCTCGTGTTGAGCGTGATCGACCTCCTGGCGTCCGCGCCGCGGGTCGGGGCGCTCGCCGATCTGGTGCTCGGCGTCGGCCTCCTGGTGGGAGCGGGCGCGCTCTCGCTCCGTGCCGCCAGGAGAGAGGCGTTCGACGCGGTCACGGCCGCGACGCTGGCGGCGTTCCTGCTCGCGGGGGCGGCCATCGGCTACGAGGGCGTCTCGGGGCTGAGCGACCTCCCCCGGGTCCTGCCGGTCGAGGCCGGCGGGTCGCTGGCGCTCCTGGTCGGCTTCTTCCTCTATCTGTATCGGCGACGCTAGAGTCCCTCGATGGACCGGAGGCGTTGCTCGACGGCGGGCGGGGCCGCGCTCGGCCCGTCGCGGACGCGGTGGTCGGGGATCACCAGCGGCACGGGGTTATCCGCCAGCGCCGCCCGCACCGTCACGAGCGCGTCGTCGTCGGTCGCGTCGAGGCCGGCGCTCATCCGGGCGACCTGCTCGACCGACGCCTGCTCGCCGTACGGGATCTCGCGGACCGCCTCGAGCACCGCCCGCTGGTCGGTCGGCACCGTCAGCCCCACCTCGACGTCGCGGAACTCCTCCCGGTCGCCGTCGCAGTAGGCCTCGATCCGGTCGAGCAGCGGGTGGTCCTCGCCCGCCTCCGGGTCGGGCGCGTCCGGAAACGAGAGCCGTATCACCTTCTCGCCGGCCTGGCCGAACTGGACGTACCGCTCGAGGTACGGGATCGCCCGGGCGTAGATGCCGGCCGTCTCCATGCTCCTTGGTCGGAGAGCGCCCTCTTTAAGCTTTGCCGGCCGGTCACCGTCCCGCGCGGTCGGTCTCGGTCCAGGCCTCGCAGGCGTCCATGTCGTCCATCAGTTCGTCGTGGCGGGCACAGTAAGGCGTAATGTCGCCCTCCGAGAGGACGTACTCGAAGTGGGCGCAGTTGCCACAGTAGGCGTCGGGGCGGCCGCGCTCGTCGGCGGCGGTGAGAAACTCCGCGTCGGTGTGCTCCTTGGGGCCGGCGACGGCCGCCGATCCCCCGTCGGCCGTCGGCGCGGGCGTCGCCGTGGTGCCCGGGTCCGCCGCGTTCGACTCCTGCTCGCGCTCGACCGGACCGCCGGCGAGCAGTTCGCTCCCGTCGCCGTCGGTCGCCTCGCTGACGGGCGGGTCGTCGGCGCGGTTGGTCTGGGTCGCCACGTCGCCGTCGGGCCCCCGACCGAACAGGCCGACGCTGCCGAATCCCGGAATCGAGGCGTTCTCGACCAGGCGGATCCGCCCCTCCTCGGTGACCTCCATGCGCGCGGTCCCGCCCGGGGCCGCTCGCGGGTCGAACGTCGCCAGCGCGAGGAACAGACACCAGAAGGTGGTCCCGACGCCGGCGGCGTACACGACCATCGTGCCAAGCGCCACCAGCGGCGCCGTGTCGACCCAGGACTGGGGGTACACCGCGGTGAACAGCGCGACGCCGAGCACCGCGACGCCCGTGCCGATGATCGCCGCGGCCCGGGTCCGGCCGTTCGCGGGCTGGACGGCGAACGCGCCAAGTACTACGGCCGGAAGCCCGAGTCCGCCCAGCACGCCCGCGAGTTCCCGCGCGGCGACCCGCCCGAGCGCGGCGTTCCCGACCGTCGTCGTCGCGACGGCGATGGCGCCCACGAGCGCCGCCGCCCCACACAGGAAGAGGCCGGTGCCGACCAGTCGCTGGCGCCGGGTGGCGACGCGGCCGGCGTCGCCCTCGTACACGTCGGTGAGGCTCGTCATAGGCCCGGGTAGGCTCCGCCCCGTCAAAAGGCCCCGTCAGACGCCCGTCGGACTCGCGCGGGCCGCCGCGTTCCGAAAGCACTAATCGCGGGGGGCCAAAATCCCTCCCCATGAGCGACGACGAGGAGGAAGAGGCGGAACCCGCCGTCGAACTCGGCGAGGGCGATCCCGTCGAGGGGGCGCCGCTGGCCCGCGTGGCCTCGCGGCTCTCCTGGGGCATCGAGCACAGCACCGTCGTCGAGCGCGAGGGCGACAGCGTCGTCCGGACGCCCGACGGCCCGCGGGAACTCGCGGACATCCTCGAGGAGGTGGACGTGCCGTACTTCGCCCACCGCCGGGAGTTCGAGTCTGCCGTCCACGACGTGATCGGCGAAGGGCCGGTCCCCACCGCCGAGGAGTAGTCCCCCGCTCGCCCGGTCGGTCCGGGACGCTCGCCTGGCGCCCCGTCCAGCGCGTTCGCCCCGACGCGAGCGCCGCGTCACTTTTCCCGACACACTCGTCCGACGCGAGCGCCGCGTCACTTTTCCCGTCCCGCCCGCTACCGGCGGGTATGTCCCTTCCCATCGACCCGGAACGACTCACCGACGAGGACGTGGGCGAGCAGCGCGCCACGCTCGAGATGGATCACGAGGCCGCGATCGAGCACGTCCGCGAGACGTTCGAGGCGGCCGGCTTCGGCGTCCCGGTCGAATTTTCCCCCGCCGAACTGCTCAACGAGAGAGTCGACGCCGACCGCGACCCCTACTACGTGCTGGGCGCGTGCAACCCCGCCGTTGCCGACCGGGCGCTCGACGCCAGCGACGGCCGGATTGGCGCCCTGTTTCCCTGCAACGTCGTGATCTGGGAGGAAGAGCCCGGCGTCCAGACGGTGTATCACGTCTCCATCATGCGCGTCGCTCGGCTCGTGGGGCTGGCGCCCGACGACGAGGCGTGGACCGACATCGTCGCGGAGACGGGTAGTCGGGTCGACGAAGCGTTCGCGAACCTCTAGTCGGGTCGGCGAGGCGTTCGCGAACCTCTAGTCGGGTCGGCGAGGCGTTCGCGAACCTCTAGTCGCGGCGGTTCCTGGACCGGCGGTCCGACTCGTCGGCCGCAACGACGTCGAGTTCCTCGCGGATCGCGCCCAGTTGCGAGCGCAGGCGCTCGTCGCGCTCCGCGTCCGGGACCTCACGGTGGAGCAGCCACAGGATCGCTCCGACCGCGCCGGTCGCCCCGAGCGTGATCGCGACGATCGCCAGTTCGTTCGCCATGTGATTGGTGTTAGCGTGGGGCGTACATGACGGTTCGGGCGGGACCGGACCACCGTTGCTGGGCGGGACCGGACCACCGTTGCTGGGCGGGACCGGACCACCTTTGCCGGCGGTCCGAGACGCCTCGATCACGATGCCCACGGTCAGGACGGCCCGCGGGGACGAACTCGACGACCTGCTGGAACTGTACGGGATGCTCAATCCCGAGGAAGCCCCGCTTGAGCGCACCGAGCGAGTGCGAGAGCAGTGGGAGCGACTCCGGGCGGACGATTCAGTCGTGGTGGTCGTCGTCGAACACGGGGACCGCCCCGTGGCGACGTGCGTGCTGTCGGTGACGCCCAACCTCACTCGCGGGGCGCGGCCGTGGGCCGTGATCGAGAACGTCGTCACCCACGAGGCCCACCGCGGCGAGGGGTTCGGGTCGCTGTGTCTCGAGGGAGCCGTCGAGATGGCCCGCGAGCGGGACTGCTACAAGGTGATGTTGCTGACCGGCACCGACCGCGAGTGGAAGCGCCGGTTCTACGAGACGTGTGGCTTCGACCGCGAGGCCAAGACGGGGTTCGTGAAGGACCTGCGAGGGTGACTTTCCGGCGGCCGGGTCCGTGGGCCTCGCCGGTCCGGGGTCGAGACGAGAGACTCGCAACAATCCGTATCAGAAGTCCGAGAGCCGGGCCTGCAGGCCGGCCACCATGGTCGACTTGCGCCGCAACTGGGTCAGCGACACGGGGAGCGCGTCGGTGAGCCCCGTGACGGCGGCCCGGAAGCTCTCGGCGACGGCCGGCTGATCGGCGGACGCGGCCGCGGTACCCTCCTCCGAATCCACGCCCGCAGCGCCGTCGAAGGCGTTGCGGACGCCCTCGCGGACCTGCCAGACGCCGACGGGCGCCCAGTAGTCGTCGGTGACCTCGCGGAGGACGAGACACTTGGCCTGCCGGTCGCGGTCGGCGAGGTGTTCGAGGACGCCGAGGCGGCTGGCGTAGTAGGCGCCGGCCGTCTCCTCGACGTAACCGGTGCGGCCCTCGTAGCCCTCGCTGGCGCTGGCGAGATAGTAGTCGGCGGCGTCGGGGTTCCAGACGCTCTCGGGGGCCTTCATCTCGACGAGTTCGAACTCCCAGCGCCCCGGCGTCAGGACGACCCAGTAGCGGTTGCCCATGAACTCGTTGTACCACACCTCCGTCCGGTCGATCGTCTCGCGGTTCTGGATTCCTCCGCGGAGGAACTGCGAGACGGTGTCGTCGACGGCCGTGATCGACCACCGCGTCGGCACGAGTTTCCGCTCGCGGGTCTGCCCGAGCGCGCCCGCCGAGAGGATGGTGTTGACCTCGTACACGTCGAACCCGCGGTTGTAGAGGTAGGTCATCGCGCCCTCGGCGCGCCAGTCGTCGTCCTCGAGGGTCTTCTCGACGGCGCGGGGGACGTGGGGGTTCTCCGCCAGGTCCGCCGAGCGCGCGCGGGCCCGTGGCCCGGTCGGCGTCCGCACGTCGTCCAGCCCCAGGTCGAGGTCGGGCGTCCCGTCCAGGCCCACCTCCACGTCGACGGGGCGGTCGGCGATGGCCACCTCGCGCTGGACGCCGACGAAGCCGTCCCAGGCGTCTGCCACCTCGACGGAAGTGGTGCGCGCGGAGTTGAGCATCCCGGTGCGGCGCCGGAGCACGTCGTCGATGGAGAGGCCCCGCTGGTACCACTCGCCGCTGGTCGCGAAGTCGGCGGCGTCGGCCTCGCGGTCCATCGGCGAGAGCACCCCCGCCGACACGTCCGGATAGCCCGAGCGCCCGACGAAGATCTCCGGTGCGGTCGACCCGAAGAGGGCGTCGCCCTGCACCGCCTGCTCGAACTGTCGTTCGACGTCCTCGAGGTAGTCCGTGACGGCGTAGGACTTCTCCTGTGCGAGGCGCCGGCGCTCGGCGGCCTCGTCGCGCTCGAACCCCTCGACGAACTCGTCCAGCCGCATTCGTCGGTGCTTCGTCGGGGGTGGGCTTGAATCTGTCCCGCGTTAGACTGCCGGACGGAGCAGTGTCTCCCAGGTTTGCCGGGGGTCTCTCCTCCCGGATGTCACGTTCGAGCGCACACTGGAAGTGGATTCTGTCCGGCAGTATCACCCGAAGTCCGCCACCGAGAAGCCAAAACGCGCGAGGCGCCGCTCGACGGTGGGGTGGCCGGCGGTCAGGCGGGCCAGCGGCCCCCGGCGGCCGGCGAACGGGCGGTCCCCGACGAGGTCGTCCTGCACGTCGGTCGCGGCCGCACACCGGTACAGCCCCCGGCAGTAGGCGTCGGGGCCGACCAGCGCGGCCGCCCGGTCGTCGGCCGCCAGTTCCTCGAGGCGGCCCGCGTAGGCCCCCAGCGCGATGGGGACGAGCACGACGCCGAGGCTCGAAAGCAGGTAGGTCAAAGACAGCAGGGCGTTGGGGTGGGTCGCGCCGGCGAACAGGTAGACCGCGGCGAGGACGATCACGACGTGGGGCGGGAGCGCGTGGAGAACCAGCGCCCACGTGACTGCGAACCCGACGACGTGGGCCGCCGGTTCGCGGTAGGAGAGCCGTCCGAGGTGCCCCAGGTCGACGTGGGCGAGTTCGTGGGCGACGACGCCCCGAGCGGCCTCGCGGTCGAGGTCCGCGAGGAACCGCTGGGCGACCAGTACCGTCGGACTCCCGCGGCCCTCGAAGACAGTGATCCCCCACGCGCCCGTCCCGTCGGTGACGACCGTCGGCCGCGCGAGCCCCATCGCGTCGGCCACCTCTGCGACGAGTCCCGCGGTCGAGTCCCCGCCTCCCGGCGCCGCACCGGTGGCGTCCTCCCCGGCCACGTCGGCGACCGCTCCGTCGTCTTCGACGGCGTCGAGGATGGCGTCGCGGACGCGGCCGCTCACGACCGTCTCGACGGCCGTCGCCGCGAGGACGAACGCCGCGATTCCGACCAGGGGGAGTCCCGTGGCGTGCATGAGCCAGAGCGCCCCGAGAGTGAGGGCCGCCAGGCAGGCGTCGGCCAGCAGGCGTAGGCGGTCGACGCCGAGCGCGCGTTCGAACCGGCGCGTGGTCGACACTGTGTCGGGTGTTGGCATCGAACGACAAAAGGCCCCGGGTCCGTCCCCCAGGTCCGTCAGTGGATGCCCATGGCTTCGATCTGTTCCTGGTAGCGGTTGCGGATCGT
>JBDGUH010000061.1:0-16036 GCA_042216055.1 Haloarculaceae archaeon | reverse complement strand
GGCGGCCGACGACCAGGCGGCCGACAGTGAACCGGCCGCTGGCGAGCAGATCAAGGGACAACCCGACGAGGGCCGACCCGCTGAGGGCCAGCCTGCCGAGAGCCGGGCGGGAGAGCCCGCGGCCGGCGGGACGGGCGCGGCCGACGGCGCAGCGTCGACGCCCGGACGGAGCGACGGCCGGCGCGAGTCCGTCCCCGGCGTCGAACCGGCGGGCGGCGACACGTCGGCCCCGGTCGAGGTGGGTGACGTCTCCGCGACTGACGACGCCCCCGCGGCGGACACGGACGCCGCCCCCGGGGCCGACGCGGACGACATCGCGGCGACCGAGCAGTTGCTCGCGGCGACCGCCCGGCAGTTCGCCCGACAGGCACACGACGCCGATCGCCCGCGCGACGCCGTCGAGCACCTGGAGGCCGCACGCGAGGCCGCCGCGGCGCTGTCGGAACTGCGCTCGCGCTGAGTCGGAGTAGTGCGAGTCTCTTGTCTCGACCGCACGTGCGCGGTCGAACCAGCCACGAAACGTCGCATCGGACCGGACGCGGCTCGCCCCCGCCGCGGTTTATAAGTGTCGGGCGACCGAAACGCGGGACATGGAGACGCTGTTGCTCGGTCCGGGGGTCGTCGACGAGTACACGCCGTTGCCGGCAGTCATCGACGCCGTCGAGGACGCCTTCGCGTCGTACGCGCGGGGCGACGTGATCATGCCCGCGAAGTCCTACGTCGACCTGCCCCAGTACAACGGCGACTTCAGGTCGATGCCGGCCTACGTGGACGCCGGCGACTGGGACGCGGCGGCGGTGAAGTGGGTGAACGTCCACCCGGATAACCCCCGGGAGTACGATCTGCCGACGGTGCTGGGGACGGTCATCTACTCGGACCCGCGCAACGCCTTCCCGCTGGCGTTGCTGGACGGGACACACGTCACGCGCAAGCGGACGGGCGCGGCCGCGGCCGTCGCCACTGACTACCTGGCCCGCGCGGACGCGACCTCGATGGGGCTGGTCGGCGCGGGCACGCAGGCCTACACGCAACTCGAGGCCGTTAGTCACGTCCGGGACATCGAGACGGTCGTCGTCGCCGACCGGAGCGAGGACCGGGTGACGGCGTTCGTCGAGCGCTTCGCGGACCGGTTCGACGTGCGCGGGGGGACCATCGAGGAGGCGGCGGCCTGCGACGTGGTGTCGACGATCACCCCCGTCGAGGAGCCCATCGTCCACGCCGTCGGCGAGCACACCCACGTCAACGCCATCGGCGCGGACGCCGCCGGGAAACACGAGATCGACGACGCGATCCTGCAGTCGGCGAAGCTCGTCATCGACGACTACGAGCAGTGTACCCACTCCGGCGAGATCAACGTCCCGTGGTCGCGGGGCGCGCTCTCGGACGCCGACATCCACGCGGAACTGGGCGACGTGGTGATCGGCCGCGCCGCGGGCCGCGCGGACGGCGACGGCGTGACGGTGTTCGACTCGACGGGGCTGGCTATCCAGGACGTGGCCGCGTCCCACGTCGCCTACGAGGGCGCCGACACGGCGGGCGCCGGGACCGCGTTCCCGCTGGTGGGGACCGACTACTGATCGGCGTTGTTGTGAGCCCCGCTCCTACCCGCTGAGCCGCGAGAGCAGCCACAGGAGGAGGACGAACGGTGCCAGGGGGAGAAACAGGACCGCCAGCACCACCAGGATGAGCCATCCGATGGCGTCCATCTCGGCGTCGGGGCGGCCGCGGACGATGCCCGTGACGGTCCGGAGGCGGCGCTCGCCTGTCGCGTCGGGGGTGTCTTCCGTTGCCATGTGTCCGGGTACGGGCGGCGGCGCGAAAAACCTCGCGTCGCCGCCGACCCGGGCCACAATCGCGGTGGCCGCCATCCGGTCCCGAGTCGGGTGGTCGAGAGCCGACACCGAGTCGGATGGCCGCGAATCGGGTTCGGACGCGGTGACCGCGAACGCGGGTCAAGCCTTAGTGAGTGGCGGCCCAACCCCCGCCGATGTCGCATACGCGAGTCAACTACGAGGACGTGGACGCGGTGGCCGAGGCGATGCACTTCCTGCGAGATCCGCTGGACGCCGAGCAGGTCGGGGTGACGGTCCTTGACACGGACGGTGAGTGGGAGGGCAAGCCCCACGATCACGCCGAGGACGACCACGAGGAGGTGTACCTGCTCGTCGACGGGGCGGCGACGGTGACCGTCGAGGGGGAGGCCGTCGCCCTCGAGTCGGGCGACGCCGTCCGGATCGATCCGGAAGCGACGCGACAGATCGAGACCGACGAGGCCAGCACGCTCGTCCTCGTCGGCGCGCCCTAGCCCTGGCCGGCGAGACGGGCCAGGTGGCTTCCGAGCCACACTCCCAGGTACGCGGGCAGTGCGAGATACAGGAGGGCCACGAGCGTCGCCGCCGCGGTGACCCGGAAGAAGGTGAGCGCCGCGGCGGCGAGGACGCTGGCCCCGAACAGCGCTGCAAGCGCGAGGAGGACCTGGCCGGCCAGTGCGTAGTGGACCGCCGGCGAGAACGCGACCACGGCGACGACGGCCAGCGCGAGCATCGCCGCCGGCACCACGAGGCCGATCGCGAGTTCCCCGCGGTAGGCGGCGTCGCGGTCGTCGGCCGTCGCGGTGTAGAGGAGCCCCGAGAGCAGCCCCGTCACCAGCGCCGCCCCCGCGAGTGACGGGAACGGTCCCAGATCGGGTACGTCCCGGAGCGCCAGCAGGAACGGGCTGTCGCCGGGGGCGAGCGCGAACGGGGGCGCCGGGCCGACGAACAGGCCGCCGACGCCGACCGCTGCCAGCAGGATCCCCACGCGCATCCCGAACGCCTCCGCGGGCGAGTCCTCGTCCTCGCCGAGCGACGGCGCGGTCAGGCCCGCATCGGTCTCTTCGGTCCCCGGACCGGTTTCACGTGTGTCGTCCGGACGGGATTCCGTCGGGGTCCCGTGGTCGGTCCCGTTCTCGGGGGCGCTGTCCGGCGGGTCCGCGGGCGCGTCGGGCACGTCTCGGTCTCTCGCGGTCCGGGCAGATAACTGTGGCTCCCGGGCGGTCGGTCGCGCTCGACGGACGGGATCGCACGGCCCCGCTGTCGCCCCCGACGGATATTTACCGCCGCGGCCCGCGGTATCTGGCATCCGATGCCCGCCATCGCGCTCTGTGGCTCCGGTCCGACGGTCGGACTCCGCGCGGTCCGGTACGCCAGGCTGGCCGACGTGACGGTGCCGGCCGTCGTCGCGCCCGAGAAGCCGGTCGTGCCCACCGCAGGCGATATCGCGCTCGATACCGGTGTCCCCGACGGGGCGCGGACGACGCCCGAACCGGCGGGTGAGCCGCTGGCGAACGCCGAGCGGTACGACGACCTGGCCGCCGCGCTGGCCGCCCACGACGTGGCGGCGGTGGACGTCTCGATACCGGCGGCGTCCGGACCGATCACGACGGCCGCGGACGCGGGGCTGCCAGTGCTCGCGCCGCCGCCGCTGGCGACCAGCCCGTCGGCGCTGGCCGACCTCGCCGACCGGGTCGCGACCAGCGGGGCGTGGCTCCAGAACGGGAGCCTCCATCGCGAATCCCGGTTCTACGAGCGCCTACGGAAGAAGGTCACCAACGGCGCGGTCGGACAGGTGGGCGTCGTCCGCTTCGCGCGGACGATCCCGGGCCCGCGCTGGGGGTGGAACGCCTGGTACGTCGCGCCGGGTGACGCGCTCGTCGCGGCGGCACACGATCTCGACGTGTTGCGGTGGACCTGTGGCGACATCGAGCGGGTGTTCGCCCGACGGGGGGAGAGCGACGCGTACGCTCACCTTCATCTGCTGGTCCAGTTCCGCGACGGCGCGCGGGGACAGGTCGACGTGACCGTCGACGCCGACGCAGCGCGCGACCGGTCGGCGGGACGGGACACTGCCGGCCCGGACCCCCGGCTCACCGCCGAGGTGTCGGGCGACCGCGGCCGGATCCGGCTGACCGACGACGACGTGGCCCCGGTGTGGCGGGCCAGCGACCCCGGGGCGAGTGACCCGGACGTTCCCGCCGACGACTGCTACGCTCGGCTCTGTCGGTCGTTCGCGGCGCACTGCCGGACGGGCGAGCGCCCGGAATCGGGGTTCGAGGGCGCCGCCGCGACGACGCGAACCGTCCTCGCGGCCCGGCGGTCGCTCGAGGAGGGCCGTCCCGTCGTCCCGGAGGTGATCGAGTGACCGTCCGCGTGGGCATCTGCTCGACCGCCCACACCAACGCCGAGGTGTACGGCTCGCTCCTCTCGGAGATGCCCGAGGTGGACCTCGTGGGCATCTCGGACGAGAACCCAGGCCGCGGTCGACAGCGGGCCGCCGCAGTCGGGGTGCCGCTTTTGTCGCGGTCGGCGCTGTTCGACGCGGCCGACGGCGTTCTGGTCTGCTCGCCCACGGTCGATCACGAGGCCATCTTCGAGGAGGCCATCGGCGACGACGTGGCGGTGCTGACCGAGAAGCCGCTGGCGACGACCGTCGCGACGGCGCGGCGCATCCGCGACCGGGCGAGCGAGGCGGGCCTGCTCGCCGGGATGGCCTATCCCATCCGGTTCTCGCGGTCGATGCACTGGGCGCGAGCGGCCTACCGGGAGGGGCGTCTCGGCGACCTCGTGGCGGTGTCGGCGATCAACCGCGGGCGGATGCCCGGCGGCTGGTTCGCCGACCCCGACCTGGCCGGCGGCGGCGCCGTCATGGACCACACCGAACACATCGTCGACACGGTCCACTGGCTGCTCGACGAGCGCGTGGTCGAGGTGTACGCGGACCTCGCGACCCGATTTCACGACATTCCCGTCGAGGACGTGAACCTCCTCTCGATGGAACTCGAGAGGGGCGCGCCGTTCGTCCTCGACGGCTCCTGGAGTACCCCCGACGAGGATCCGTTCTGGGGAGACGCCACCGTTGAACTCGTCGGCACCGACGACGCCATCGCCGCCGACACGTTCGGCCAGCGCCTCTCGCACGTCCAGGAGTCCCGTGCGCGAACGACCGAGTCGGTGTACTGGGGGGCAGATCCCAACGTCGGCCTGCTGCGGGACTTCGTGGTCGCCATCCAGGAGCACCGCCAGCCCCGGGCGACGCTCGACACCGGGGTCGAGTCGGTCGCGGTCATGGAGGCCGCCTACGAGTCCGCCGAACGCGGCGAACCCGTCGACGTCCGCTACTGATCCGACACGGTACCCCATACTCCCCGTCGGGTGACTGGTTCCGGGTTCCACCGGCGACCTCCGGGTTCCACCGGCGACCTCCGGGTTCCTCTCCGGAGCTGAAAACCGTCTCGACGGCGGTACATACCGTCTTTGATGCTCGGATCGGGGATTTCACTGATATCGAAGACGTCCGGTCAGTGCCGATAGATGCCGATGCTCCAGACGCCGTCGTCGGTCTTGCCGTCGACGGGGACGACGTTCTCGACCCCGGTGTAGGCGAGCGCGGGATCGACGTTGTGCATCCCGTCGTCGCGCCAGCCTCCGTCCATCGTGGCCTCGAGGATGGGGGATTCGTCGATCTCGTGGTGGCTGTAGGACTCGCGGGTGAGTTCGTCGACGCGGAACGCCCGGACCTTGTCGCCGTAGGTGCGTTCCACGTCCTGGAAGAAGAAGTAGAGGCCGTCCTCGAGGACGACGGGGCGGCCCGCGGGACGGCGGTTGCGAGCGGCCGTGGCGATGGGGCTGTCGGGGTGTTCGGTCCAGTCGCCGTCGACGAACGAGTCGGCGTAGTGGAGGCGGGTCCCGAAGACGGTCTCCTGCTCGATGGAGAACACGTACCAGGTGTCGCCGTACTCGACAGGCGTCGGGTCCCCGAAGTGCTGGTTGATGACGGCCCGCTCCTCGAGCACCCAGTTGTCCGGGAAGGGATCGGCCCGATAGATGCGAAACTCCGGGATGCCGTTGTACTGGTAAGTCGCCTTGTCGGGGGTCATGTACCACTCGCCCCCGTGGCGGAACACGTGGGGGTAGGCCAGGTGGTAGGGGTCGTCGAGAACGATCTGCTGGTAGGTCCACTCGAGGCCGTCGTCGCTGGTGGCGTGCCCGATGTCGGCGCTCACGTCGGCCTCGTAGTCCACCTCGAAGAACAGGTGGAAGGTGTCGTCCGCGTAGGCGACGAAGGGGTCGGCCACGAAGTCGACGAACGCGCGGTCGGACACGTCCTCGGCGGTCATCACCGGATTGTCGGCGTCCGGATGGGGCTCGAGGGTCGGCGGGTCCTGCAGCGTCGTCTCGCCGGGATAGGGAGTGCCCCCGAGCGAGAGACAGCCGGCGGTCGCGGCGAACGCGGCGCCCGAGGCGGCCAGAAAGGCACGACGGCCCAGCGGCTGTTCGTCCATGGACCCACCAGCGTCGCGGCGGGGAAAAAGCGTTCGGGGAGCCGTTGGGGCGGTGTTCAGCTACGCGGCTCCAGCGCCCGCTGCGTAGCTGAACACCGCCTTCGCGGGAACGCGCCCTCCGCTTCGCTCAGCGACGCGAAGCCCACGACCGGCGCGACGAGACGCGCCTCAGTTCGTCTTCGCGTCGGTCTCCTCGCCCGGTTCCACCGCGTCCACCCCTTCGGCGGCCTCGACGGCCTCGGTCTCCTTCTCGGTGTCGACGTGCCAGCGCTCGACGGACTGCTCGTAGTCGGCGAGGCGATTCGAGACGCGCTCCTTGAGGTCGTCGTCGTTGACGTTGACCTCGAAGACGTACTCGGGGCGGTCCTCGCCCTCGATGCGCTGGAGGTTGGCGCTGACGAGGTCGTTGTCGAAGTAGTAGGGCGCGATGCGGGTCATCACGTTGCGGTAGACCCGGTCCTCGACGGCGCGGACGGCCTTCCGGGCTGCGGAGTCGGCCGCGCGGGCGACGTAGTCGATGCTCTCGCCCCACGACTCGACGGCCTCGTCGGGGTCGTCGAGGTGCTCGTAGGAGTCGGCGAGTTTCTCGCCGGCCGTGCGGAGGTCTTCGTCGGGGCCCTTGCCGGCCTTCTCGCCCTCGCCCTCGGCGACGCTTGCCTGCTCTGCCGTCTTCTCGTTGACGTCCTGATCCAGGCGCTCGTGGCTCTTTGGCCGCCACTCGTCGAACGCCGCCAGCGCGTCCGCGTCGACCGTCTCGTCTACGTCCTCGTCGTCCGCGAGTTCCTTCAGCGCGTGAGTGAGCCGCTCGCCGTGTTCGACCACGTCGACCCAGCCGCCGCGCACCTTGAACCCGGAGACGCTCTCCTCCATATCCATTGTTAGAAGTCGGTGGGCACCGCCCCGCTCGAACGGTCCAGGTGGCCCATCTGCATCACGCTACGAGGCGATACGGGTAAACCCTTCTGGTCGGTGTCCCGTCGCGAAGCCGCCTGCCCCCCTGCCCGCAGGCGAGCGGCGACCGTGCGTCGCCGCCCGAGGGGTGAACTCTTTGTCCCCGCCCCCGCAAACGGGGGTATGCCGATCGAGGACCGGGGCAACGCGGCCGTCGTCACGCACGCGCTGGCGCGCGATCAGCTCTCGACCCTGCGGGACGTCGAGACCGAGCAGGTCGCCTTCCGGAAGGGGTTGGTCCGCCTGGGCCGCATCTGTGGCTACGAGATCATCGACGGCCGCATGGAGACCGAGTACGTGAAGATCCGGACGCCGCTGACCGAGACGATGGGCGAGCGCGTCCGGGGGCTGGACGACGTGGTGATCGTCAACGTCCTCAGGGCGGCGACGCCGTTCGTCGAGGGGCTGTTGAAGGCGTTCCCGCGGGCCCGCCAGGGCGTCATCTCGGCCAGCCGCGACGAAACGGCCGGGATGGACGCCGACGGCGAGTTCCCCATCTCGGTCGACTACGTGAAACTGCCCGACATCGAACCGGACGACACCGTCATCGTCGCCGACCCGATGCTCGCGACCGGGTCGACGATGTGTGCGGTGCTGGCGGAGGTGCTCGCGGGCGCCGACCCCGAGAGCGTGATCGTCCTCTCGGCGGTGGCCGCCCCGCCGGGTCTCGTCCGCGTGGGCGAGGCGTTCCCCGCCGTCGACGTGGTGACCGTCGCCATCGACGAGGAACTGGACGAGGACGGCTACATCGTCCCGGGACTCGGCGACGCCGGCGACAGGGCGTTCCGCACGGCTTAAGTGTCCCCCGCGGAACCACCGGATGCAAACAGTTCCGTTTTCGCCGATCGTCGAACCCCGTCTTTTCGGGTGGAGATACGCGGTATAGCAGTGGGTTTCGATCTCCAGAGGAACCACGGAGGCGGCCGCGAACGCCTCGAGAGCGGACCTGATCTAGTCGAACGACGAACTGTCGTCGTCGGCCTCGATCGTCGCCCGGCCGCTGGTAGCGCTGGCGATCCGGTCGCGGAGGCCGGGGGCGTCGGCGACGGGCACGCGCACCGCGAACGAGACCCGCTCCACGTAGGCGGCCGAGAACTCGACGCCCTCGCTCTCGAGGACCGACCGGACGGTGCCCGAGTCGTCGTAGTCGACGGTGACTCGCAGGCGCTCGTGGGGTGACTCGACGGTCACGCCGGCGTCGTCGACGGCGTCCCGGACCGCCCGGGAGTAGGCCCGCGCGAGGCCGCCCACGCCGAGGTTCGTCCCGCCGTAGTAGCGGGTGACGACGGCGACGACGTTCTCGATCCCGCGCTGCTGGAGGACGTTCAGCGCGGGCTTGCCGGCGCTCCCGGCGGGCTCGCCGTCGTCGCTGGCCCACTCCCGGAGGGGGTCGTCCCGGACGCGGTAGGCGGGGACGTTGTGGGTCGCGTCGGCGTACTCCTCGCGGACCGAGGCGACGAACGCCTCGGCGGCCTCGCGGTCACGGGCGGGCGCGACGTGGCCGACGAACTCCGAGCCCCGCACCTCGAACGCCGCTCGCCCGCGCCCGGCGACGGTCCGGTACTCGCTCACGATCGAGAGATCGTCGCGGCGCGGGATAGCGCTTTCTCTAGGCCAGTTCCAGCCGACGGACGAACGGCATTCGGCGGATCTCGTTGATCAGGTCGCCCGGCAGTTCCGCGTCGGTGATGACGTACAGCACCGGTTCGTCGGTGAACTCGGGGTCCTCGCTGATGACCTGGCGGATCGAGACGCCGCGGTCGGCGATGGCGCCCGTCACCGGGGCGACGATGCCCGACTCCTCGGCATCCGAGACGGCGACGGTCAGCACCGTCAGGTCGAGCACCGGCGCCAGATCCATCAGGCTCGGGATCGCCGAGATGTTGGTGAAGATGCGCCGCAGTTCCTCGTCCTCGAGGATAGCGGTGGTGGTCGCGTTGACGACCCGCCGGTCGACGTCGGCCTCGCGGGCGATGCCGGTGTTGGGAATCTCGATGCCGCCCGAGACCACCCGGCCCTCCTCGTTGACCGAGAAGCCCCGCTCGAGGAGGAGACGGATCACCCGCTGTTGCCCGGGCGAGTCGTCGAACTTCCCGAGGATGGCCTCGAAACTCGCGCCCGTCGGCTCCTCGCTCATAGCTCGCCCTTCGTGCTGGCGACGTCCGAGCGGCGTTCGTCGATCCGGGTGGCGTCGTCCAGCGCCCGCGCCAGCCCCTTGAACAGCGCCTCGATCTCGTGGTGGGCGTTCTCGCCCTCGACGGCGACGTGGAGGGTCAGCCCGGCGTTGGTCGCGAGCGAGCGACAGAAGTGTTTGGCCATGTGACTGGTCAGGTCGCCGACCCGGTCCTGGGAGAACGCGCCGTCGAAGACGAAGTACGGCCGGCCGGACACGTCCAGTACCACGGACGCGACCGCCTCGTCGAGCGGGACCCGCCGGTCGGCGAACCGCTCGATGCCGCGCTTCTCGCCCAGCGCCTCGTCGAGTGTTTCCCCCAGGACGATCGCGACGTCCTCGACGGTGTGGTGGTCGTCGACCTCGAGGTCGCCGTCACACCGCACCGTCAGGTCGAACAGCCCGTGGGTGGCGAACGACTCGAGCATGTGATCGAAGAAGCCGATGCCGGTGTCGACGGTCGCCTCGCCGTCGCCGTCGACGTCGAGGGTCACCTCGATCGCGGTCTCGGCGGTCTCGCGGGTCCGCGCCGCCGTGCGCTCGGTCATACCCCGGGTTTCCGGGGCCGCGTATAAGTGCCTGCCGGCGGCGTGCGGGCCCGCTCGACGGGACGAGTTGCCTGCCGCGGGGCGAAGATACTTGCCACGGCGAGTGAAACGCCCGGCCATGACCGACACGCCCCGCGTGCTGGTGCTCGGCGAGACGACGTTCCCGTTCCACGACATCGACGAGGTCGGCCCGCGCTTTCTGGCCGTGCTGACCGACGCCGACGTGACCGTCAGCGGCGACCGGGCGAGCCTGCTCGAGCTATCGGAGTACGACGTGCTGGTCGACTACCTGACCGACAGCACGCTGACCGACGAGCAGACGGCGGCCCTCCAGTCGTTCGTCGCGGACGGCGGGGGGTACGTCGGCGTCCACTGCGCCGCGGACCTCACCTCGCGGGCGCCCGACGACCCGGACGAACTCATCGCCAGCCGCGAGGAGCCCGTGCCCGAGCTGCGCGAGATCGTCGGCGGGCACTTCCTGAACCACCCCGAGCAGGCCGAGTTCGGCGTCGAGGTGGTCGCCGACCACCCCATCACCGACGGCGTCGACGACTTCCGGGTGTTCGACGAGCCCTACCAGGTGACCGCCGACGACGACGTCGCGGTGCTCGCGCGGATGGCCCACCCGGACCTCGAGGAGTACCCCGTGGTCTGGACCAACCCCGCGGCGGGCCGGGTCGCCTACGTCTCGCTCGGCCACACCGAGGACGCCTTCGAGACGGAGGGGTTCCGGCGACTCCTGCGCAACGCGGTCGCCTGGGCCGCCGAGGCGTAGCGAGTGAGGCGCGGACCCGGAGCGTAGCGAGGCGCGAATCCGGAGCCAGCGCCTACTCCGAGAGGCGGGCCATCTCGTCGTCGGTCAGTTCGAGTTGCGAGGCGGCGACGTTCTCCTCGAGGTGCTCGGGGCTGGAGGTGCCAGGGATCGGGAGGATCACGTCCGAGTGGCCCAGCAGCCACGCCAGCGCCACCTGGTAGAGGCTGGCGTCGTGGGCCGCGGCCACGTCCTCGAGGACGGCGCGCTTCTCGCCGAGTTCGCCCGCCGCGATGGGGAACCACGGGATGAAGCCGACGTCGTACTCCTCGCAGGCCCGCAGGACGTCCTCGTCTTCGCGGTTGGCGACGTTGTACTCGTTTTGCACCGTCGCGATGTCGACGATGTCGCGGGCCGTCTCCAGTTGCTCGACGGAGACGTTCGAGAGGCCGACGTGGCGAACCAGGCCCCGTTCTTTCATCTCCGCGAGCGCCGCCACGGAGTCCTCGAAGGGCACGTCCGGGTCGGGCCGGTGGTACTGGTAGAGGTCGATCTGGTCGGTGCGGAGGCGGTCGAGGCTACAGAGGACGGCGTTCCAGAGGTACTCGGGGTCGCCGTGGCGGGGCCACTCCCCGTCGGGGTGGCGCAGCAGGCCCCCCTTGGTGGCGACCACCAGGTCCTCGCGGTCCACGTCCAGCGTCGTCCCGATGAGACGCTCGCTGACGCCCGGGCCGTAGGCGTCTGCCGTGTCGATGAAGTCGACGCCGAGTTCGTCGGCGCGGCGCAGTACCGCGCGGGCCTCGTCCTCGTCCTCGGGCGGGCCGATGATGTTCTCGCCCGTGATCCGCATGCCGCCGTAGCCGAGTCGGTGGACCGTCAGTTCGCCGCCGATGTCGAAGGTCGAACTCTCGTTCACAGCGGGTGGAAGGACCCGATCGCCTTAGGCGTGTCTCGATAATCGTCCTCGGTGACAGGTGAGGGGTGCCCGACTTCCCTCCGTAACGCGGCGAGCGGCGGGGATCCCCTAGCTATTTGTCAACACCACTGCAACCGGGTGGTCGATGGATCGGGAGGGACGGGCGTTCGTCGGGCGGATCGCGCCCGGCGGGATCGTGGTCGCGGCCGTCGGCTTCCTGCTCACGCGGTTCACCGTGACGCTGGCGACGACGCAGGGGGCGGTGCCGTTCCTGCTGGGCGGGGTCGTACCGCTGCTCGCGGGCCTGGCGCTGACGGTGTTCGGCGTCGCGCTGGCGCTCGGGCCGTTCGGTCGCGCGGCCGCCCGGACGGCCGCGCGCTGGTGTCTGCTCGGTACCGCCGCGATGGGGGTACTCGTCCTGCTGACACTGGTCGGCGAGTCGGCCGGCAGCGGGATGGTCGCGACCTGGCAGTCGGACGTCTACCTCGCGAACTTCCCGATCGGCGGGGCCGTCGGCGGGACCCTGACGGGCGTGTACGCCGCCCGGACGAACCGCCAGCGCGAACGGTTGCGCCACCAGGCCGACCGCCTCGCGCTGCTCAACCACGTCATCCGCGACGAGGTGCTCAACGCCGTGACGGTCATCCGGGCCCGCGCCGACGCGTTGACGGGCGACGACGGCGAGGAAGCCGTCGAGACCATCCGTCGGCGGGCCGACGGGATCGAGAGGGCGGTCGAGGACCTGAAGTTCCTGACCCGTGACGCCGACGAGGCGAGCGGCCCGCGCCCCGTTGACCTCGCGGCGTGTCTCTCGGCCAGCGCCGCGACGGTGCGAACCCAGTACCCCGACGCCACCGTCGCGGTCGACGCGGCGCCGGTCGACGTGTGGGCCGACGAGATGTTCGAGCACGCGCTCGTACTCCTGCTCCAGAGCGTCGTCGGCGGGCGAGCGGCGACGACGGTGCGGGTCGAGACAGCCGTCGACGGCCGGGAGGTTCGGGTCACCGTCACGACAGACGAGGGGGGGACTCACGGACGCCCAGCGGGCCGCCCTCTCGGGGGACGCCGACTACGGCGACCCGAAGACCGGCGTCGAACTCGACATCGTGCGCCTGCTGGTCGAGCGCTACCGGGGGCGGGTCGGCGTCACCGACGCGGACGGGATCGAACTGCGCCTCCGGCGGGCCGAGGACCGCACCGGCGACGCGTTCGACGTCAGCGGGCCGCGGGCGCGGGGCGTGTCCGTCCGGGGGCTCCTCCTCGCCGCGGGCGCCGCGCTCGCCGCCGGCGCCGTGATGGCCGCGGCCATGGAGCGCATCGCCGACGTGATCCCGGTCATCGGCGCGCTGTACGGCGTCGCCAACCCGGTGGTCGGCCTGGTCACCCACGAGTTTCACAGCGTCGTCTTCGGGCTGGTGTACGCGGGTCTGATCGCGGGCCTCCCGCGCTCGCGGACGCGACATCTCCGCGAGTACCTCGCCGTCGCCGTCGCGTGGGCGCTGACGCTGTGGCTGGTGGCCGCCGGCGTCGTGATGCCGGTGTGGCTCCGGCTGGTCGGGCTGGCCGCCCCCATCCCGAACCTGGGGCTGGCGCCGCTGGTCGGCCACCTCGTCTGGGCGCTCGTCATCGGGGGGCTGTACTACGCGGGCGAACGCGCCCTGTCGGGACGGTCGGCGGACTGATCGCCGCTCCCGTCTCGCGCCGGGTCGGTTCGAGCCGGGAGTGTTTTCCCGCGGGCGCGCACAGGCCACCCCATGACAGACGTCGAGCGAGCGAAGCGGGCCGCCGCCGAGTCCGCCGTCGAGGCCGTCGAGGACGGAATGGTGGTCGGCCTCGGATCGGGCAGCACCGCGGCTCACGCCATCCGCGCGCTGGGGCGCCGTGTCGACGCCGGATTGGACGTGCGGGGGGTCCCGACCTCCTTTCAGGCGCGCGAACTGGCCGTCGAGGCCGCGATTCCGCTGGTCGATCTCGACCAGGCCAGCGTCGACATCGCCGTCGACGGCGCCGACCAGGTGGCCGGCGGCGACCTCGTGAAGGGCGGTGGCGGCGCCCACGCCCGCGAGAAGGTCGTCGACGCGAACGCCGACCGCCTGCTGATCGTCGTCGATCCCTCGAAGGAAGCGGACGCGCTCGATCACGACGTGCCGGTGGAGGTGCTGCCGGCCGCCCGGACGACCGTCGCCGACGCCGTCCGGGACCTGGGGGGCGATCCGACCCTGCGCCGCGCCGAGCGAAAGAGCGGTCCAGTCGTCACGGACAACGGGAACCTCGTGCTGGACTGTGAGTTCGGCGCCATCGCGGACCCGGCGGCGCTCGCGGCCGACCTGTCGGCGCTCCCGGGCGTCCTCGAGCACGGCCTATTCGTCGGCCTGGCCGACGAGGTCCACGTCGGGACGGCCGACGGCGTCGAGATCCGCCGGCCGTAGTTGTCGTTTGCCGATCGACAACGCGCTCCACCGACCGTAGTTGTCGCTGGGCGGTCGAAATCGGGTTCTGCCGGCCGGAGCCGTCGCTGGGCGCTCCGGATCTGGGTCTGGACCGGAGCCGTCGCTGTCCGGCCGGCGTCGAAAGAACGGGGGCCGGGCGACCTTACAGGTCGCGCGGCTGGACGGTCTTGCGGTCGTTCGCCTCGGCGCGGCGGGCCGCGTCCTCGAGCAGTTCCGCGACCTCGTCGTCGAGGGCGTCGTAGAAGTCGGAGGCGACGTTCATGTCATCGAGCGATTCCTTCACGGCGGCTTTGACGATCAGGTCTGCCATACAGCCCGCTGTTCCGGTGGGATGCTTAAATACTTTCCTGAAACGGACGGCTCTCGCCGGTATTCGCGGGGGTTTGAGCGGTTGTCGCCGTCACCGGGCTATATAAATGCACCCGATCCGCGTCGGTGCGAGCCCCCGCCCGGCGGAGCGACGGCCTGAAGGTCCATCGCCCCGCCAGCGAACGTATGGGCGACGACGTACTCGACGAGCTGTTCGGCGTCATCGAGCAGCGCAAGGCCGACCTCCCCGAGGACTCCTACACCGCGTCGCTGTTCACCCACGAGAAGGGCGAGAACGCGGTGCTGGAGAAGCTGGGCGAGGAGACCACGGAACTCGTCCTGGCCGCCAAGGACGACGACCGCGAGGAGATCGCCCAGGAGGGCGCCGACCTGGTCTATCACCTGCTGGTCCTGCTCGCGCTGTACGACATGGACCTCGACGACCTGCGGGCGGCGTTGCGCGAGCGGCGGTGACGGCGCCGTCAGGCGCCGCTTTTTCGCCCACGGTTTTGCGCGAGTGGTGCCCGACGGGCACCCGAGCGGAAAACGGTGGTACTGACATGGACCTCGACGACCTGCGGGCGGCGTTGCGCGAGCGGCGGTGACGGCGCCGTCAGGCGCCGGCCTCACCGCGGGATCGGTGCTCGAGCGCCGCGCTCGGCCTCGAACGGACGCCTTTTACGCGGTCGCCGAGTACCGGGGAGCAATGAGTCACCCCTTCGAGGACCTGCCGACGACGCCCACGTCGGACGAACTCCTCGACAAGGCCTTCTCGCGGGCGGCCCGGGCCGGGCGCGCCAAACAGGGCCTCGAGGCCCAGCAGTCGATGCTCCAGACGGCGACGAACATCGTCTCGGACAACCTCGAGAACGTCGTCACGGCCTGGCCGGACATCGACGCGCTGGACCCGTTCCACGTCGCGTTCGCCGATGCCGTGCTCCGGGCCGAGGGCCCCGACGACGGCTCGACGGGGATCGACGCGCTCCGTCAGCACCTCTCGACGGTCTCCTGGGCCTCGCGGAAGGCCGCCGAGATCCGCGACGAGTATCAGGGCCGCCTGGCCGGCGATCCAGACACCGCCCGCAAGCTCCGCAAGCAGGCCTTCGCCCGCATCGCGGACGTCCTCGAGGAGGTCGAGGGCGACCTCGCGGCGGTGTCGGCCGCCCGGGACGCCCTGCGGGTCCTGCCGGACCTGCGGCCCGAGGAGCCCGCCATCGTCGTCGCGGGCTACCCCAACGTCGGGAAGTCCTCCTTTGTCAACGCCGTCACGCGGGCGGACAACGAGACGGCCAGCTACCCGTTCACGACCACCGAGATGGGCGTCGGCCACGTCGAGCGCGACCACGTGCGGTACCAGCTCGTCGACACGCCGGGTCTGCTCGACCGGCCGCCCGAAGAGCGCAACGCCATCGAGTCCCAGGCCGCCAGCGCGCTGGAGCACCTGGCGGACGCCGTCCTCGTGCTGGTCGACGCCAGCGAGGCGTGTGGCTACCCGCTGGCGGCGCAACTCGAACTGCGCGACGCGCTCGCCGCCGAGTTCGACGCGCCGCTGCTGACCGTCTGTAACAAGGCCGACCGCTCGCGGGACGTCGAGGCCGACCACTACATGAGCGTCACCG
>JBDGUH010000008.1:10379-16449 GCA_042216055.1 Haloarculaceae archaeon | reverse complement strand
GCGTGGCAAATACATCACTATTTATCGTGGGTCTTGCCGGTGGTTTTGGGGAAATTTATACCGGACGAGTGGGTAGGAACGTACATGGCAACGGACACACGCAAGGTCGTGCTGGGCGCGCTGTTGCTCGTCGCGAGCAGCGCGATCATCTTCTGGACGGGACAGCTCGGGTCGGGGCTCCCGGCCCTCCTGGCGTCGGTCGGCGCGCTCGGTCTGGCGGCCGGCACGCTGCTGATCGGCACCGCGGGCGACGCGCGACCGGTCTAGAGCAGGTAGCGTTCGGGCGTCTCACTCAGGTTCTGGAAGGCGTCGGCGGCCTCGACGAGTTCCTCGGCCGTCGACTCCTCGAAGCCCATGGTCTCGACGCGGACTCCCTCGTGTCGCAGGTACCGACAGAGGCGGGCGAAGTCGCCGTCGCCGGTACACAGCACGACGGTGTCGACGTGGGGGGCCAGCGAGACGGCGTCGAGGCTCATGCCCACGTCCCAGTCGGCCTTCTTCGAGCCGTCACCGAAGGTCTTGATCTCCTTCTCGCGGGTCTCGAAGCCGATGTCGGCCAGCGCCTCGAAGAAGCTCTCCTCCTCGGGGGCGTCGGCGCGGATGACGTAGGCGATGGCCCGCGTCAGCCGGCGGTCGGCGACGGCGTCCTCGAGGAGGGCCTGGTAGTCGATGTTTCGCGAGTGGAGGCTCCGGGCCGTGTGATAGAGGTTCTGCGCGTCGGCCTGGACGGCGACCCGCTGGCCCGACTGCGTGACTGGCATGCTCCCGCTTCGAAACCGGTCCGGTTAGGTCTTGTGACCGTCGCGCCGGGCAGCCCTCAGTAGCTTTAACAGCGCCTGCATCGAACCCTCGCCCGTCATGGAGGAGATCAGCACCGACGGCGCGCCGGCCAGCATCGGTCCGTACTCGCAGGGCATCCGGGAGGGCGACCGCATCTACGTCTCCGGACAGGGCGGCATCGACCCCGACTCGGGCGAGGTCGTCAGCGAGGACGTGGGCGAACAGACCGCGCGGACGCTGGAGAACGTCGGCGCCATCCTCGAGGCCGGCGGCTCCTCGCTGGACAACGTCCTCAAGACCAACGTCTACGTCTCGGACATGCGCTACTACGAGGCGGTCAACGAGGTGTACGGCGAGTACATGACCGAGCCCTACCCCGCCCGCGCGGCGGTCGAGGTCGTGAAGCTCCCGGTCGACATCAAGGTCGAGATCGAGGCCGTCGCGACGGTCTAGTTCTCGAAGCCCGGCACCGTCACCGGCAGGCGGCCCCGCGCCCCGCGGGCGCCCGCCAGCAGTTCGCCCGTCACCGACAGCGTCGACGGCGTGTAGTCGTAGGTGACGACCGCCGTCGACACGTCGGGGAACTCGCGGAGGTCGTAGGGGTTGCGCACCGACAGCGCGACGAACTGCAGGTCCGCGTCCGAGAGGTCCCTCACCGCGCGGGCCTGCTCGGGTTCGTTCGCGGCGTTGTAGACGGCCGCGACGACCTGCTCGCCGTCATCGAACTCGGGGGCATCCGCGACCGTCTCGACGGCGTGGTGGCGCACGTCAAGCCCCGCCGCCGAGAGCGCGTCGGCGACCATCGACGACTCGTAGCGGTCGTCCTCGGCGAAGGAGGCCCGCCCGCCGGGAAAGCCCAGCAGGTGGACCGGGCGCTCGCTAGACAGGGGGAGGTGGCCGTCCCGGTCGCGGGCGACGGTGACGCCGGCCGCCGCCACGTCCCGTCCCGCTTCGCGGGACCGCGCCGCGGTGGCCTCCCAGCGCTCGCCCGACGCGGCCTCGGTCCCGAGGACGTACTCGCGCTTGGCCGCGAGGATGCGCTCGACGGCGTCGTCGACGCGGGCTTCCTCGATCCGACCGGACCTGACGGCCTCGAGGACGGCGTCGATCGAGGCGTGTTGCACTTCGGGCGTGTGACAGACCAGGAGGAGGTCACAGCCCGCCGCGAGGGCCCGCACGCAGCCCTCGGGGGTGCCCATGTCGCCCGCGATGGCGTCCATCTCCATCCCGTCGGTGGCCAGCAGGCCGTCGAAGCCAAAGGCCTCGCGCAGGAGGTCCGTCTGGACCGCCCGCGAGACGGTCGCGGGCGTCGCGTCGTCGCCCGTGATCGCCGGGAAGGAGACGTGCGTGGTCATGATGGAGTCGATGCCGGCGTCGATGGCCCGCCGGAAGGGGGCAAACTCCACGGCGTCCAGTCGCTCGCGGTCGTGGCCGACCACCGGGAGTTCGTGGTGGGAGTCGGTGCCCGTGTCGCCGTGGCCGGGGAAGTGCTTGCCACACGCGAGCACCCCCTCGGCCTGCATCCCCTCGGTCATCGCCGCGCCGAGGTCGCCGACGAGGTCCGGGTCCTCCCCGAACGAGCGGACGCCGATGACGGGGTTGTCTGGGTTGTTGTTCACGTCGAGCACCGGCGTCAGATCGAAGTTGACGCCGACGGCCGACAGCTCCGCGCCGACGGCCGCGCCCGCGGCCCGCACCAGGTCGGCGTCGCCGGCCGCGCCCATCGTCATCTGGGCCGGCTGCTCGGTCCCCCAGTCGGTCCGGGAGACGACGCCGCCCTCCTGGTCGGCCGCGACGAACAGCGGAATGCCCGGGCCCGACTCGCGGGCCAGGTCCTGCAGTTCGCGGGTCGTCGCGGCCACCTGGGCCGGCGTGTCGACGTTCCGGCTGAAGTAGATGACGTTGCCCAGCTCCCGATCGGTGATCAGGTCGCGTATCTCGTCGGTCGGTTCGTGCCCGTCGAACCCCATGACGAACAGCTGTCCGACCTTCCGTTCGAGGTCCATCTCCGCCACGTCCGGCAGGCGCATGCCCACGAGTCCCGGAGCCACCCACCTAACGCTTCCGCGCCGAGTATCAAGAGTGAGAGGAACCGGCGTTCCGGGAGCGCCGGGGAGAAAACACAACGCTGAAGGCCGACGCGAGCGGGATCGGAAGTATGCGCACGGACGCGTCCCGCTCGTCGGAGCCGGCTGCGAGCGGCGCGTCCGTCACGAAACCGAAACGCGCGGCCCGCGACTCGCGGCGGGCGTAGCACCCCCGTCCCGGGTCGGATCACTTTTCCCGACCGCGCGCACACTGCCCCCAACGAACTTACAGCAATGACAGCCATCGACTTCACCGGCGTGTTCCCCGCGATGTGCACGCCGTTCGAGAACGACGCGGATCGCAGCATCGACTTCGAGACGCTGAGAGCCGACGCGCAGCGACTGGAGGCCGCGGGCGTGGACGGCCTCGTCCCGGTCGGCTCGACCGGCGAGTCGGCCACCATGACCCACGACGAGCACGTCGAGGTCATCGAGGCCGTCGTCGACGCCGTCGAGGACGTGCCCGTGATCGCGGGCACGGGCTCGAACAACACCCGCGAGGCCCTGTCGCTGTCCCGCCGGGCCGTCGACGCCGGCGCGGACGGCCTGCTGCTCATCTCGCCGTACTACAACAAGCCCGAACAGCGGGGCCTGCTCGATCACTACCGGGCTATCGCCGACGCCATCGACCTGCCCCAGATCGTGTACAACGTCCCCTCCCGCACCGGGCGCAACATCGAACCGGACACCGCCGTCGAACTGGCCCGCCACGAGAACGTCGCCGGGTTCAAGGCCGCCAGCGGCGACATGAACCAGATCTCCGAGATCGTCGAGCGCACCCGCGAGGAGGACTTCGCGGTGCTGTCGGGCGACGACGGCATGACCCTGCCCATCCTCGCCGTGGGCGGGCAGGGCTGTATCAGCGTCGCCGCGAACATCGAACCCGAGCGCACCTGCGCGATGGTCGGGGCGGCCCTCGCAGAGGACTACGAGCGCGCCCGCGCCATCCACCACGAACTCGGCCCCCTGTTCCGCGCGCTGTTCGCCGAGACCAACCCCATCCCGGTCAAGGAGGCCATGCGGATCCGCGGGTACGGCCCCGCGAACGTGCGCTCGCCGCTGACCCGCCTCTCGGAGGAGCACATCGAGGACCTCGAGGCCGTCCTGGCCGACCTCGCCGAGGAGGACCTCGAGGAGGAGTACGCGGAGGCCGAGCGATGAGCGCGACCCGCATCGCCGTCAACGGCGTCGCCGGGCGGATGGGCCGGACCGTCGTCGAGACGGCGAGCGACCGCGAGGACCTCGAGGTCGTCGTCGGCTTCGACGTGGCCGACGTCGACGCGGTACGGGGCGTGCCGGTCGAGCACGCCGACGACGTGGCCGCGGCGCTGGCCGAGTACGAGCCCGCCGTCGTCGTCGACTTCACGGTCCCCGAGTCGACGCTCGCGCTGGCCGACGCCTGCGTCGAGGCCGGCGTCGGCATGATAATCGGAACGACCGGCTTCGACGACGACGGCATCGATCGACTCCGCGCGGTCAGCGACTCCGTTCCCGTGCTGAAGGCGACGAACTTCTCGCGGGGCATCCAGGCGCTCCTGCGGGCGGTCCGGGAGGCCGTCGGCGCGCTGGAGGGGTACGACCTCGAACTGCTCGAGACCCACCACAACGGGAAGGTCGACGCGCCCTCCGGCACCGCGAACACGATCCTCGAGACCGTCCAGGAGCAGCGCGACGTCGAACCCGTCTACGGTCGGGAGGGCCACGCCCCCCGAAGCGAGGACGAGATCGGCGTGTTCGCCCGCCGCGCGGGCGACATCCGCGGCGAGCACGAACTGCTGCTGGCCGGCAACGACGAGGTCCTCTCGCTGTCCCACCGCGCCGAGGACCGCGCCGTGTTCGCGGCGGGGGCGCTCGACGCCGCGGCGTGGCTGGCCGGCCGGAATCCGGAATGGTATTCCTTCGGGGCCGTCATCGACGACGCATGAGCCTCGAAGCCGACGTGCGGGACCTCTGGCAGCGAAAGCAGGACGGCCTCACGGCCGCCGACGCGACCGACGACCACCGCGCCGTCCTCGAGGAGTTCCTCGCCGCCCTCGAGGCGGGCGAGATCCGGGCCGCCGAGAAGTCCGGCGGCGAGTGGGCGGCAAACGAGTGGGTCAAGCGGGGGATCCTGCTGAACTTCGGCCTGCGCGAGACCGCGGCCCGCGAGTACGGCGGCGTGACCTACCACGACGTGCTCCCCCTGCGCGAGACGGCGGACCTGGGCGAGCGTGGCACCCGAAACACGCCAAACGGGACCGTGATCCGCCGCGGTGCCTACGTGGGCAGCGACGCCATCCTGATGTCGCCGGCATTCGTCAACATCGGTGCCCACGTGGGCGACGGGACGCTCGTCGACTCCTGTGACACGGTCGGATCGGCCGCCCAGATCGGCGACGGCGTGAAACTCGGCGCGAACACGCTGATCGGCGGCGTCCTCGAACCGGTCGAGAGCACGCCCGTCGTCGTCGAGGACGGCGTCTCGCTGGGCGCGGGGTGTCGGGTCACCTCCGGGTTCGTCGTCGGTGAGGACAGCGTCGTCGGCGAGAACACATTGCTCACGCCGCGCATACCAATCTACGACCTCGTCGAGGAGGAGATCCTGTACGGCGAACTCCCGCCCGAGCGACGGGCGTTCACCCGGTTCGTCGAGTCGAGCGTCAGCGACCACGACCTCTTCGAGGGCGGGGCCTACAAACCCGCCGTCGTCGCCACCGACCTCGAAGCCGAGACGCTGGAGGCCACAGAGCGCGAGGACGCGCTCCGGGAATGACTACAGGTTCTGGCGTTCCCAGCGGTCGTCGACGCCGTACTCCGGAATCCGCCGGGACGCGCCCTCGCCGTCGCGCCGGGCGAGGACGTGCGCGGAGACGAACACCGCGGGAAACCCGAGACAGAGGCCGGCGGCCATGGCCGCGCGGGCCAGGAAGGGCGGGGCGACCGTTTCGACCGCCGGGACGACGGCGACGAGCGCGTAGTAGAGCGGCAGCGCCAGCGTGAGCGCGAGCGCGAGCGCGGCGATCCGGAGGACGGACCGGCGCTGTGACCACGTGAGATCGGACTCCGATCCGCGTGCTGATGCCTGACTCATGCTGGCGGGACGTAAAGACCCGCGATATATTGAATGTATCTACTAGAGGGTGACGTGCGTGGGACCGGACAGCACCTGAAGTGGGAACGACCGCGCCGCGGGAGCCAGCGCCGCGGGAGCCAGCGCCGCGGGA
>JBDGUH010000008.1:0-10279 GCA_042216055.1 Haloarculaceae archaeon | reverse complement strand
GCGCCGCGGGAGCCAGCGCCGCGGGAGCCAGCGCCGCGGGATCGGCGCGCCGGCGTCCGCGGAAGCGGAACCCTTGTGGCCGGGGGCGGCGCCGACGAGACCCGGTACCCGCCGAAGCGCAACCCTTGTTAGCGGGCGCGGCCGTGTGTTCGCCAATGAGCGACGCCACGGACTCGCCGCCCGTCCGGCGGGTCACCGACTGGGAGTTCGACCGCCTGACGGCGCTGGCCGCCGAACACGGCACGCCGCTGTACGTCACCGACCTCGATCGCGTGCGGGCCAACTACCGGCGGTTCGACGCCGCCTTCGAGGACGCCCACGTCATGTACGCCGCCAAGGCCCACACCGGCCGGGCGGTGCTGGAGGCGGTACTCGACGCGGGCGCGGACATCGAGTGCGCGGCGCGGGGCGAACTGAACCGTGCGATAACCGCCGGCGCGGACCCCGATACCCTCCAGTACACCGCGGTCAACCCCCCGGATCGGGACCTCGACTACGCCGCGCAACTCGGCGCGGACTACCCGGGGCTGACGATCACCGCGGGGGCGCGTGACACCTTCGACCGCCTCGCCGACCGCGGGTACGACGGCCGCGTGGCCATCCGTGTCAACCCCGGCATCGGCACCGGACACCACGAGAAGGTCGCCACCGGCAAGGACGCCAAGTTCGGCGTTCCCCGCGAGGCGGTGGCCGACGTGGCCGCCGACGTGGCCGACCGATTCGACCTCGTGGGGGTCCATGCCCACGTGGGCAGCGGCGTCCTGACCGACGACGTGGCCGAGCACTGCGAGGCGCTGGGCGTCGTCGCCGACATCGCCCGCGAGGCCGCCGCCGAGGCCGGCGTCGACCTGGAGTTCGTCGACTTCGGCGGGGGCTTTGGCGTCCCCTACCGCGAGGAGGAACCGCCGCTGGACCTCCCGGCGGTCGCCGACCGCGCCACGGACGCCATCGGCGACCTGAACGCCGAGGTGCGCCTCGAACCCGGCCGGTACGTCGTCGCCGACGCCGGCCTCATCCTCACCGAGGTGAACACGAGGAAGGTCGCCCCCGAGGCGACCGTCGTCGGGGTGGACGCCTCGCTGGCGACGCTCGTGCGCCCGGCGATGTTCGACGCCTACCACCCGATTGCGAACGTCTCCGCGCCAGAGAGAGACCCCGAACCGGTGTCGGTGGGCGGCCCCTGCTGTACCAGCGCCGACGTGTTCTGCACCGACCGCCCGCTGGCCCGCCCGGAGCGCGGGGATCTGCTCGCCATCGGCAACGCGGGGGCCTACGGCTACGAACTGACCAGCCAGTTCCACTCCCAGCCCCGCCCCGCCGAAATTGCCCTCGAAGGAGACGACGCCCGGGTCGTCCGCCGGCGCGAGCGCCTCGCCGACGTGATCCGCGTCGAGGACGAGGCCGAGGACACGACCGACGGGGCGGCCGGGGACGCGACGACCGATGGCGCGGCCGGGGACGGCGGGGCGTGACCGTGGCCTTCGACCTCGCGGCGTTCCACGAGGCCGCCGTCGGCACGCCCTCCCACGAGTCCGTCGACGCGATGCGGGACCTGCTGGTCGAGACGCTCGCGGACGCGGGCCACGAGGCGACCGTCGAGCGCGGCACCGTCCGGGCCACGCGGGGCGCGGGCGACCTCCACGTCGTCCTGAACACTCACCTCGACACCGTGCCGCCCCACGTCGCGCCCGAGGTGCTGGACGCGCCCCCGGGGTTCGCGGCGGCCGGCATCGACGCTCCGCCCGGTGACGTGCTCGCGGGCCGCGGGGCCTGCGACGCGAAGGGGCCGCTGGCCGCGATGGTGGCGTCCTTCCTGCGGGCCGACCCGTCCGGGCGGGTGACGCTGGCCGTCTCCCACGACGAGGAGACCACCCAGACCGGCGGCGCCCACCTCGCGGACGCCCTCGACCCGGACGCCGTCGTCGTGGGCGAGCCGACGGGCCTGGACGTCTGCACGGCCGCCCGCGGGCAGTTCGAGGGCGAGGTCCACATCCGCGGCGAGAGCGCCCACGCCGCCAGCGGCAAGGGAGCCAACGCGGTGCGGGCGGCCGCGCCCGTCCTGCAGGCCATGGAGAGCTACGACGAGACGCGGGGGCCGGGCGCCCACGAGACGCTCGGGCGCCCGTCGCTGACCCCCGCGATGATCGAGGGCGGGGAGGTCCCCAATCAGGTGCCCGCCGAGTGCACGATCACCTTCGACCGGCGGAGCGTCCCGCCCGAGACCAGCGACGCGTTCCTCGCGGACTTCGCCGCCCACCTCCGGGAGTGGCTCCCGGGCGCGTTCTCGCTGTCGGTCGACCTGGTGCGCCCGGACACGCCCTTTCCCGAGGCGTTCGCCACCGAGACGGACGCCGCCGTCGTCGGGGCGCTCCGGGCGGCCGGCGCGGGGGAAGCGCGGCCGTTCGGCGCCGCCACCGAGGCGTCCTACTTCGCGGGCGAGGCGCCGACGGTGGTGTTCGGCCCGGGCGCCCTCGCCGACGAGGCGGGCGCCGTCGCCCACAGCGACCGCGAGTACGTCCGCCGCGAGGGGGTAGAGCACGCCGCCGAGATGCTGGAGACGGCGCTCGCGTCGCTGTAGCGAACTGCCCACGTCGGCCCGGCGGTCACTCCAGGTACGCCATCGCCGCCTCGTCGCTGACCTGCCCGAAGTCGCGGTAGTAAGCGCCGACCGCCCGGAAGGCGACGGGCGTCTCGACGAACACCACCTCGTCGGCCAGGTCGGCGAGTTCGGCCGCGGTGTCGGCCGGACCCACGGGGACGGCCACGACCAGGCGGGCGGGATCTGCCGCCCGGACGCGGGCGAGACAGGCCCGCATCGTCGCGCCGGTGGCGACGCCGTCGTCGACGACGACCACACGCTTGTCCGCCATCTCGGGCGGCGGGCCGCCCCGGTAGCGCTCGGCCTTCTCGCGGGCGACTGCGGCCTCCGCCTCGCGGGTGCGTTCGACGTACTCGTCGGGGACGCCCAGTTCGGCGATGAGGCCCTCGTTGAGCCACGCGGTGCCGTCCTCGGCGACGGCGCCGACGGCGAGTTCCGGGTTCGAGGGCGCGCCCATCTTCGAGGCGACGACCACCGACAGCGGCGCGCCCAGTCGGTCGGCGACGGCCCGCCCGACCGGCAGGCCGCCCCGCGGAATCGCCAGTACCAGGTCGGCCGCGACGCCCGCGTCCGCCAGGGCCGCGGCGAGGCGCTCGCCGGCGTCTGTGCGGTCTGTGAACATACCACGTCCTACGGGGCGGCGGGAGTTAAGCGCGGTGTGTGGTGGCGGGACAGGGTGGCATGGTGATCCGCGAGGCGGCCCGTCCAAAGCTCTAAGACTCCCAACTCTGAACGTACTTCGATGAACGTCGACGAAACGCTCAGTCACGAATCGGCGCTGCACACGTCCTGGAACAACGATATTCCGCCGGCGCTCCACGTGGAGTCCGGGACAGTCGTCGCGTTCGACTGTCTCAACGACAGCGGCCCTCGGATCACCCCGGAGACGGAGTCGTCTGACCTCCCGGACATCGAGTTCGTCGGGCACCATCTCACCGGCCCGGTCGCCGTCGAAGGCGCCGAACCGGGGGACGTCCTGCAGGTCGACATCCGCGACGTTACGCACGACGACTGGGGGTACACGCTGATCCGCTCGGCCGACCGCAACGCTGGCCTGCTGCCCGAGTCGTTCCCGGACCCCTATCTCTACCACTGGGACCTGACTGAAGACGCCGCGCACTTCGAACACGGCATCGAAGTCCCGACCGCACCGTTCCCGGGCGTGGTCGGCGTCGCCCCGGCGGAGGCGGGCGAACACGAGACCGGACCGCCGCGCCACGTCGGCGGGAACATGGACATCAAACACCTCACTGCCGGGTCGGTCGTCTACCTGCCGGTCGCCGCCGAGGGCGCGCTGTTCAGTATCGGCGACGGCCACGCCGCGCAGGGCGACGGCGAGGTGTGTGTCAGCGCCATCGAGACGCCCACGAAGATCACGGCCCGCCTCACGCTCCGGACGGACCTCGACATCGACGCTCCGCAGTTCGAGACCACCGGTCCGTTCACTCCCGCCGGCCGGGACGAAGAGATGTACGCGACGACGGGCATCCGGGACGACCTCATGGACGCGACGAAGGACGCCGTCAGTCGATTGATCGACCATCTCCACGAGCGCCACGGTCTCACCAGGGAGGAGGCGTACGTCCTCTGTTCGGTCGCAGCGGACCTGAAGATCAACGAGGTAGTCGATACGCCGAACTGGGTGGTCTCGGCGTACCTCGCGAGGAGTCTCTTTCCAAACGAGTGAGACCCGAGGCGGGAGGCGGGCGCGGTGGGTGGCGACGGTGGAACGGAAGGGCCACGACGGGCCCGCCGAAGCGGCCGCCCGAACCGACCAGTCCGGCGGTCGGGACGGTCCTGCCGATCAATCGCTCGGGGCCGCCCCGCGCTCGCCCGTGTCAAGCGTCTCGGTGACCTCGCTGTAGGTCAACAGGAGCGCGAACACCGCGAGCGCCCCGCCGAAGAGGAACGGCGCGACGAAGCCGCCGAGGTTGTAGAGTACGCCCGAGGCCAGCGGCCCGAGCGCGACGCCCAGGCCGAAGGCCATCGTCAGCACGGACAGCGTGGTCCCGGTCCCGCGCTCGCGGGAGAGGTCGCCCGCCAGCGCCAGGCCCGGCGCGAACACCATCGCGACGGCGACGCCCTGAGCGAGGCGCGCGGCCAGCATCAGCCAGGCGTTCGTGACGAAGCCCTGGGCCAGCACGGACGGGATCAGGATGACGAACCCGCCCAGGAGGAACGGGCGACGGCCGTACCGGTCGGACGCCCGCCCGACGGGAGTCTGGAGGGCGACGTTGCCGATGGTGACGGCGGCGAACTGAACCGAGAAGAGGAACGTCGACTCGCTCAGGCGCAGGCGGATCGGCCCCTCGAGGGTCGCGAACAGGGCGATCGTCGTCGCCATGAAGAAGGTGCCGACGCCGAGGGTAAACACCGGGTCGAGGCCCCGTCCCTCCCGGTCGAGGATCGCGATGGAGAGGTCCTTGCCGGCGTCCTCGGCGGTGCGGGGCGGGTCGTGGATGAACCACGAGACCAGCCCGAAACTGACGATCGCCCCGAGGACGGCCACGGCGAACGCGACGGTGAACCCCGAGACGGCCCCGAACACGGGGAAGTGGTAGGTCATCACGGACTGGCTGCTGATCCCGCCCGTGATGACGACGCCGGCGATGATCGGGCCGAAGCCGAATCCCAGCAGGCGGAAGGTGTTGAACACGCCGAAGTTCCCCCCGCGCTCGCGGTCGCTCGCGGCGTAGTCGTTGACCAGCGCAACCGTCGCGGGGATGGTGAAGGCGGCGCCGATCCCCTGGAGCGCGCGGGCGCCAAGCACCGCCCAGTAACTCCCCACGAGCGGATACGTGGCGCTCCCGACGGCGAAGATCAGCAGCCCCACGAGCACGTACCGGCGGCGGCGGCCGGTGCGGTCAGAGAGACGGCCGGTGAACGGCTGGCCGAAGCTGTTGAGCAGGCCGAACAGCGAGAGGACGAGCCCGATCAGCGTCTCCTCGTGGAGGACGAACCCGAAGACGTGGGCGCCGGCGATGCCGTCGAGCGAGACCTGCCCGCTGGCGATGTACAGCGGCAGGACGATGATCAGAAAGGAGTTGCCCAGCGCGTCGGCCATGCGGGCGAAGGCCAGCGTCAGCACCCGCCGGTCGACGCCGAACACCGTCTCTCGCGTCACTGCGCGTCCTCCGTTCCGTGGACGGCCCACTTGCGATAGCCGACGTAGCCGCCGATGCTCATCGCGAGGCCCCCGAGCAGCGCGAGGTAGGCGCCGACCGAGGCGACCGGCAGCACCGACAGGGCGAGGACGAACGGGACGACGCCCATGACGGCCGCGACGAGCATCGCCCGCCTGCTCCAGCCCAGCACGACTCCCTGGATCGGTACGACGAGCGCGATGGCCAGCGAGAGCAGGCCGTAGGAGCTCTCGTACCCGGCGACGGAGACGCCCTGGAACGACGCCCACGGGAGGAAGGTCCCGACGGCGACGGCCGCACAGCCGACCAGCACGAGTATCGGTTCCATGTCGGCGACGCCGGCCAGCGGCGTTCCGGCGGTGTCTCTGGCCTCTGGGACGCCTGACTCAGCCATACACCAACCCGATGGCCCGAGCGGTTAAAACTAGTCGCTTCACCATCGAGCGATGGGACGGATCGGCGCGACGTCGAGGAAGGACGTGTCGGCGCAACGCCGGCGGAGAGGGGATCGGGGCAACGTCGGGAACGGACGCGTCGGCGCGACGCCGGTGGAGGGCGCCCCGTCACTCGGGCACGTCGTCGACCATCGCGTCCGCGAGGCCGGTGTAGCCCGCCGGCGTCAGTGCCGCCAGTTCCGCGCGCACGTCCTCGTCCACGTCGAGTTCCGCGAACAGGTCCCGGAAGTCCGCGAGCGTCACCTCGCGGCCGCGGGTCAGGTCCTTCACGCGCTCGTAGGCGTCGCCGTGGCCCTCCCGGCGCAGGATGGTCTGGACGGCCTCGCCGATGACCTCGGGCGTCGCCTCGAGGGCGTCGCGCATCACCTGCTCGTTGGGGACGACCTTCCCGAGGCCGTTGCCGCACTTCTCGTAGCCGATGAGACAGTGGGCGAAGGCCGCGCCGACGTTGCGCTTGACCGTCGAGTCCGAGAGGTCACGCTGCAGGCGCGAGGTGGTCACGTAGTCCGCGAGGAAGGTCAGGTCGGCGTTCGCCTTCGAGAGGTTCCCCTCGCTGTTCTCGAAGTCGATCGGGTTGACCTTGTGGGGCATCGTCGAGGAGCCCGTCTCGCCCGCGGCGACCTCCTGGCCGAGGTAGCGATCGGAGACGTACAGCCAGGCGTCGAGGTCCAGGTCCAGCAGGACGTTGTTCGCGCCCCGGAGCGCGTCGAACAGACGCGCGAGGTCGTCACAGGGGTTGACCTGCGTCGTCAGCGGTTCGTGTTCGAGGCCGAGCGACGCGACGAACGCGCGGGCGAACGCCCGCCAGTCCACGTCGGGGTAGGCCGCGTGGTGGGCGGCATAGGTGCCCGACGCGCCGGCGAGTTTGCCCGAGAGGCCGTCGGCCGCGCGCTCGATGCGGCCGACGGCCCGACCCAGGCGACTCGCGTAGACGGCCAGTTCCTTGCCGAAGGTGGTCGGCGTCGCGGGCTGACCGTGCGTCCGGGCGAGCATCGGCAGGTCCCGGTACTCGCGGGCCATCTCGACGAGGTCGTCCCGGCGGTCCCGGAGCGCCGGCACCAGCACCTCCGCGACGGCCGGGCCGACCAATAGGCGGTGCGCGAGGTTGTTCACGTCCTCGCTGGTCAGCCCGAAGTGGATCCAGTTGTCCACCGACAGCCCCTCGGGCGCGCGGACGCGGACGAAGTACTCGACGGCCTTCACGTCGTGGTTGGTGGCTGCGTACTCGCCGTACCCCTCCGTCTCGATGCGCTTGACGAGCGCGGCGTCCTCGCGGTCGAAGGACTCGTAACAGTCCCGCAGGGCCGCCCGGTCCGCGTCGTCGAGCGTCAGGGGCGTCGCCTCGAGGTCGGCCAGCGCGATGAGGTACTCGACCTCCACGCGGACGCGGGCCCGCATGAGCGCCTGCTCGCTGGCGTAGGGGACGAGCGGTTCGGTGTAGCGGGCGTACCGCCCGTCGAGCGGCGAGACGGCGCCCAGCGTACCGCGGTCTGTCATGGGCGAGTGTGCGCGAGGCCGGCGAAAAAGCGTGTCGTTCCGGACCGGTCGGACGACCGGTCGTGACGGGCTACTCGAACCGCCGGGGGTCGCGGGCGGCCGCGACCACCCGGACGGCGGCGACGTTGGCGTGGGCGTCGTGGACCCGCACGATGTCGGCGCCGCGGTCGGCGGCGATGGCCGTGCCGGCGATGGTCGCCTCGAGGCAGTCGCCGGGTCGTTCGCCGACCAGCCCGAACATCGACTTGTGGGAGTGCCCGACCAGGATCGGACAGCCAAGCGCCTCGAACTCGCCGAGGCGACCCAGCAACTCGAAGCTCTCGGCGGCGTCCTTGCCAAAGCCAAGACCCGGATCGACGATTATCTGCTCGCGGTCGAGGCCGGCCTTCTCGGCCAGCAGGACCCGCTCCTCGAGTTCGGCGATCACGTCGGCCACCACGTCGTCGTAGTCGACCTCGGTGTCGGGATCGACCGGCGTCTCGATGCTGTGCATCACGACCACGGGGACGTCGTGGTCGGCGGCGACGAGGCGCATCTCCGGGTCCGCGAGCCCGGAGACGTCGTTGAGGATGTCGGCGCCGGCCTCGAGAGCGGCCCGCGCCACCGGCGCCTTCCGGGTGTCGATCGAGACCAGCGCGTCGAGGTCGGCCAGACGCTCGATCACCGGGACGACGCGGTCGATCTCCGCCTCGACGGGGACGACGTCGGCGCCCGGCCGGGTCGACTCGCCGCCCACGTCGATCACGTCGACGCCGGCCGCGGCCATCTCCTCGGCCCGCTCGACGGCGTCCGCGAGGGCGTCGTACTCGCCGCCGTCGTGGAACGAGTCGGGCGTGACGTTGAGGATGCCCATGACGGCCGTGCCGTCCTCCCAGGGGTAGCCCCGCGAGGCGCCGTCGCCGTCGATGCCCAACGCTCCCCGGAGGTCCTCGGCCAGCGTCGCCAGGCCGTGATCGGCCGCCAGGCGGTCGGCCAGCCGCCGGTACTGGTCCAGCGTCGCCATCAGCACGACCGCGCGGTTCTCGCGGTCCTGGGCCTCGACGCCGGAGATGGCACACTCCCCGCCCAGCGCCAGCAGTTCCTCGCGCAGGCGGCGGGCCTGGGGCAATTTCACGCGGGTCCGCAGGACGCGGTGGACGGCCCGCTCGCGGACCTCCCGGTCGCCCGCGCCGGGGACGTTGGCCGCCGACAGCGTCGTCGCCGCGTCGTCGGTCGCCTCGACGGCCGCCGGCACGATAGAACGGGTCCACCGAGTGCGGGCCTCGGCGACGGCGTACAGCGATCCCGTGACAAGCACGCAGTCGTCCGGGCCGGCGGCCGCCAGCGCCGTCGCCAGCGCCTCGGTCACCTCGCGGTGGGTCTCGACGGCCGCGTCGGTCTCGCGCTCGAAGGCGGTGGCGACCACCGACGCCGTCTGGGCGCGGTCGACGCTGGGCTGGCAGGCGATCACGTGGTCGGCCCCCCGGAGCGACCGGGCGATGCCGGCCAGGTCCTTGTCGACCATCGCGCCCGCCACCACGTGGAGGTCGTCGTAGTCGAACGACGACAGCGTCTCGACGAGGCGGTCGACGGCCGCGGGGTTGTGCGCGCCGTCGAGCACCGCCAGCGGGTCGCTTCCCAGCACCTCGAACCGACCGGGCCAGTGGGCGTTCCGCAGGCCGCGGGCCAGCGTGTCGGCGTCCACGTCCGCGACCTGTCGGGCGAGCGTCGCCGCGACGCCCGCGTTGCGCGCCTGGTGGGCGCCCAGCAGCGGGAGCCGCGCCTCGATCGACCAGTCGGGGCCAGCGGCAGTGATCGCGCCCTCCAGACCCTCGCGGCCCCGGTAGGTGACCGACACGTCCGCGTCGTCGCCGACGGTCACCACGTCGCCGGCGACCTCGCGGGCGGCCGCCAGCGCCTCGCCCTCGGCGGCAGTCACGAGCGGGGCGTCCGCCGGCGCGACGTGGGCCATGTCGCGGGCGATCTCCGCGACGGTGTCCCCGAGGATGCCCGTGTGTTCGAGCGTCACCGAGGTGACCGCCGCCGCCGCCGGGTCGATCACGCTGGTCGCGTCGTACTGGCCGCCGATGCCGACCTCGAGGACGGCCACGTCCACGTCCTGGCGATCGAACTCCCAGAGCGCGAGCGCGGTGAGCGTCTCGAAGAAGGTGGGCGAGGTGCCGGCCGCCCCGCGGTCGGTGACGTACGGCTCGACCGTCTCGACGAACTCGACCAGCGCCGCCTCGCGGATGTACCGACCGTTCACCCGGACGCGCTCGTGCACGTCCTCGAGGTGGGGCGAGGTGTACAGGCCCACGTCCAGGCCGGCCTCCCGGAGCGTCCGCTCGAGCATGCGGGCCGTGCTGCCCTTCCCGTTCGAGCCCGCGACCTGCACGCAGCGCAGGTCGGCGTGGGGGTCGCCCAGGTGGGCAAGCAGATCACGCGTCGCGTCGGTGCCGGGCCGCAGGGGAAAACGGCGGAGATCGAAGAGGAAGTTCGCGGCCTCGTGGAACTCCATGCCGGTGCATGCCCGTGGCCGTGCATTAGCCTGTCGGACGGCCGTGCTCGCCCCGGCATCGGACGGCCGTGCTCGCCCCGGCATCGGA
>JBDGUH010000057.1:12182-16506 GCA_042216055.1 Haloarculaceae archaeon | reverse complement strand
GGTGGACGTTTATGGTCCAGGCCGGCGTCGCCCCGACTATGGCAGACCGCAGACCGCCCACGCAGGTCGTCGTCGGCCTCGTGATCGTGTTGCTCGGCGCCGTCCTGTTGCTCGACACGACCGGCCTCTACGACACCGGCTCCCTGCTGCGCTTCGCCCCGCTCTTGTTCGTCCTCGCGGGGGTGTACGCGCTGGTCGCGAGCGGCTTCCGGAACGTGACCGGCCCCGTCGTGTTGATCCTGCTGGCCGGCGGCGCGCAACTGGTCGCGCTCGACTACCTCGAGTGGAGCGACCTCGCGGCGCTGTGGCCTGTCTTTCTCATCGTGTTCGGCGTGTCGCTGCTGACCGGCCACTACCGGCGCTCCGTCCCGACGACCGACGCGTCGACGGTGAACAGTCTGGCGCTGTTCAGCGGCGTCGAGCGTCGCGCGACCGGCGAGGACTTCGAGGGCGGGTCGCTGGTCGCCCTGTTCGGCGGCGTCGAACTCGACCTGCGCGACGCCACCCCGCGCGAGCGCCCCGCCCGGATCGACGCGACGGCGCTGTTCGGCGGCGTCGACATCGTCGTCCCCCGGGACTGGAACGTCGAGTTCGACGTGCTCCCGGTCCTCGGTGGGGCCGACGACGAGCGCCTGCGCACCGAGCGCGACCACGAGGAGACCGACCTGGTCGTGACCGGCTTCGCGGCGTTCGGCGGCGTCTCGATCTCGGATTGAGAGGCTGTGGCCTCGTTGCTCCTCTCTGAGATCCCGCCGGACCGCCCTGACTGGTCCGCCGGAACGCCTTTGACGGTCCTGGCACACCTCCGCGCATGGACAGCTGGCAGCGGCGGACGGCGCGCTATCTCCTCTTGCTGGTGGCCGTCGTCGTCGGATACGCCGTCCTCTATGACCTCGGAATGGGCGTTTTCGAGGGGCGCCCCCAGTCGTTTCTCCACTCGCTGCAGGTCGTCGTCGAGACGTTCACGACCACGGGCTTCGGGTCGGACGCCCCCTGGACGAGCCCCCAGATGAACGCCCTGATCATCGTGATGGACCTGACGGGGGTCGCGCTCATCTTCCTCGCGCTCCCGGTGCTCGTCTTCCCGCTGTTCGAGGACGCGCTCTCGACGACGGTGCCCACCGCGGCCGATCTCGCGGACCACGTGATCGTCTGTACGCTCACCCAGCGAGCGGAGACGCTGATCGCGGAACTGGACTCCTGGGGGGTGCCCTACGTCGTCGTCGAACCCGACCGCGAGGTGGCGATCCGGCTCTACGAGGACGGCTACGACGTGGTCCACGCCGAACCCGACAGCGTGGCCGACCTCGAGGCGGTCAACGTCGGCGCGGCCCGGGCGCTGGTCGCGGACGTGTCCGATCGCGTCGACGCGAGCATCGTCCTCGCGGCGCGGGAGGCCGCGGCCGACACGCGCGTCGTCAGCGTCGTCGAGGACCCCGACCGGGCGACCTACCACGAACTCGCGGGCGCCGACGCGGTGCTCTCGCCCCGGCCGCTGCTCGGCGAGAGCCTCGCGCGGAAGGTGACCACCGCCGTCACCACCGACCTCGGGGACGCCGTCGCGGTTGGCCAGGACTTCGACATCGCCGAACTGCCGGTCCACCGGGCCAGCGACCTCGCGGGGACGACCCTGGCCGACAGCGGCCTGCGCGAGCGGGCGGGCGTGAACGTCATCGGCGGGTGGTTCGACGGCCAGTTCGAGTCGCCGCTCCCGCCCGAGCGCCCGCTGGAGGCGGGGACGATTCTGCTGGTCTCGGGCCGGGAGACCCAGCTCGAGCGCCTGAAGGAGCTGACGGTCGCGCCGCTGCGCCAGCACGCGCGGGGGACGACCGTCGTCGTCGGCTACGGCGAGGTCGGGCGCACCGTCGTCGACAACCTCGCGTCCGCGGACCTCCCCTACACCGTCGTCGACCGTCGCGAGGCGCCCGGCGTCGACGTGGTGGGCGACGCGACCGACCCCGACGTGTTGCGCGCCGCCGGCGTCCCCGAGGCCCGCTCGGTGATCCTCGCGCTCCCCGACGACACCGACGCCGAGTTCGCCACGCTGGTCGCGCGGGACCTCGCCCCGGACGTGGAGATCATCGCCCGCGCGACCGAACCGGAGGCCGTCCGGAAGCTCTACCGCGCCGGCGCCGACTACGCGCTGGCGCTGGCGACGATCAGCGGCCGGTTGATCGCCTCGGCGGTCCTAGACGAGGAGGTGATGGCGATGGACACCCAGGTCGAGGTCGTGCGGACGGCGGCACCCGGTCTCGCCGGTCAGACCCTCGCCGAGGCCGACGTGCGCGACCGCACGGGCTGTACGGTCGTCGCCGTCGAGCGCGACGGGCGCGTGCTCACCGATCTCGGGCCGACGTTCCGGATCGAGGACGGCGACGAGGTGATCGTCGCCGGCACCGACGCCGGCGTCAACCGATTCACCGAACTGCTCGGGTAGCCGCGATCACCTGGGGGGACCGCCAGCGGCCCGGGCGGTGGCCTACAGTCCCTCGTACGCGGCGATCGCCTCCCGCCACGACGACGGGATCGGGACCGACCGGCGCTCGGCGCGGTCGTAGGCGACCATCGTCGTCTCGCCCGTGGCCGCCACCGCGCCGTCGGCGCGCACCTCGTAGGCCATGGGGAAACTCGACTCGCCCAGCGAGGGGACTTCGACGCCGACGGTCACGGCGTCGACGGGCCCGACGGGGCGCTCGAAGTCGATCTCGAGGTTGGCGACGACGACGCCCGTCGCGCCCTCCGTCCCCGTCAGGTCGGCGTCGGCGGGCAGCACCGCCTCGAAGTAGTCCACGCGGGCCTCCTCGCAGTAGGTGGCGACGGTCGCGTTGTTGACGTGCCCGTAGGTGTCGAGGTCGCTGTACCGCACCGGCACGTCCGTCTCGAAGCCGCTCATGCGACCAGTTCGGCGAAGCGCTCGCGGAGTTTCCGCACCTTCGGGTCGATGTTGACGGTGCAGTACCCCCGGCCGGGGTTGTTCTCGTAGTAGTTCTGGTGGTAGTCCTCGGCGGGGTAGAACGCCTCGAGGGGCTCGATCTCGGTGACGATCGAGTCGTCGTACTGCCCCTCGAGGTCGGCGACGAACGCCTCGACGGCCTCGCGCTGGGCCTCGTCGTGGTAGAACACGACCGAGCGATACTGGCTGCCCACGTCCGGACCCTGCCGGTTTTTCGTCGTGGGGTCGTGCGTGGCGAAGTGGACCGTCAGCAGGTCCTCGTAGTCGATCACCTCGGGGTCGTACTCGACCTGCACGCACTCGGCGTGGCCCGTCTCGCCGCTACAGACTTCCTCGTAGGTCGGGTCCGCGACGTGGCCGCCGGCGTACCCCGATGTCACCGACTCGACGCCCCGGAGTCGCTCGAACACCGCTTCCGTACACCAGAAACAACCGCCCGCGAACGTCGCTGTCTCGGTCATCGTCGGCGCTACGGGCCGGCCCCCTCTAAAGTCGTCGCCCCGCGTCACCCGGGCATCGTCCTCGGGGTCGGCGCGCTCGCCCGTCCCACAACCGCTTTCGGGGTCAGGCGGTTACGGGACGCCATGACCGACCTCGGGGGGCTGGACTGGCGCCTGCTCGGCCCCGATACCCGCGACGGCGCGACGAATATGGCGCTGGACGCCGCGGCCGCCGAGACGGCCGGTGCGGGTGGCCCGGCGACCGCCCGGGTGTACGGGTGGGACCCGTCGACGCTCTCGCTGGGCTACGCGCAGGACCCCGCCACCGTCGACTGGGCGTACTGTGAGCGCGCTGGCGTCGAGGTGACCCGTCGACCCACCGGCGGCGGGGCCATCTACCACGACGCCCGCGGCGACGTGGCCTACTCCGTGGTCGTGCCGGCCGAGGCCGTCCCGGGCGACCTGCTCGCGGCCTACGAACTGCTCTGTGCGCCCGTCCTCGACGCCTTCGCGCGCCTGGGCGTCGACGCCGGCTTCGCCGCCGAGGAGAGCCCGGCAGTCCACGAACCGGCCTGCTACCTGCGGGCGCTGCACCCCGCCCACGACGTGGTCGGCCCGGACGGCCGGAAGCTCTCGGGCAACGCCCAGTACCGCCGGAAGGACGCCGTCGTTCAGCACGGCTCGCTGTCGGTCTCGCTCGCCCCCGGGCGCCACTGTGCTCCCTTCGCCGCGGACCTCTCGGAGTCCCGCTTCGCCGAGCGGGTGGGCGCCGTCGACGAGTACGTCGACGCCTCGCGGGCGGACGTGGTCGAGGCCCTGTGCGCGTCGCTGGCCGAGTGGAGCGGGGCCGAACCCGCGGCGTTCGAGGCCAGCGGTACGAGCGCTGCTGGTCGGGGCGACAGCGACGGAACGAGCGCTGCTGGTCGGGGCG